>WJMT01000076.1 GCA_014727835.1 Candidatus Aminicenantota bacterium
ATCCAAATGAGGCTTGATGACCAGAGACGACTCCACACCTACAAAAATATTGCTGGAAGCGCTGAGGGATTCGGCTCCGCTGATATTCATCAATTTAGTGAACACATATGAAAATCCTCTAATGATCAAAGGCATGACCTTCAGGTGATAGAGTGCAGAAACAAAAGCTGCAAAAAAGATGATGGTTGGAAGAGCCTGAAAAGCCAAGAACGAACCCAGCGAAGTCTCTCCGGACTCATTGGTCTCCCCGGGAGAGAGCGCCAACCGTCCAAACACAAACTCAGCCCCTTCTTTGGCGCTGTCAAGAACAATGGACACCAGATTATTCATTATCAGGAAAAATTTGGCGCCAGTAGGAAGCACAAAAACAAAGACAGCCATCAAGAACTGAAGAAGAATCCCCCAGAACACAATCCGCCAATTGACAACTCGCCGGTTGGATGAGCACAGCCAGGCAAATCCGGCAATGATCCCAACACCTGCTAGACTGACAAAATTATAAATCCCCATCTCGTGATGACCTCAAAGTACTTCCCTGAACCTCCAAAAAACGATTTCTGTACTGTACTATAATAAGACGGCTCAATCGATAAGACTGTCTCATTTTACGATTACAGGCTTATTATCTCAATAGTTTTTTTTCGGTTTTTATGTCCCCTGACAATGCGGACTTGAGATTTGGGAACTTTGAAATACCGGGCCACAACTTCTATAACTTCTTTGTTTGCTTTCCCTTTTTCCGGAGGAGCTTTGACCTTGACCTTAAAATCTCTGTCTCCTATTCTGTTTATTCCGGTTTCCTGAGACCTCGGACTGACTTTAACTGATATACGCAATGTTTGCTCTTATAAAAAATTTGACAGCTCAACTCATAAAAGGTTCAGGTCAGAATGAATAGGTCTGCGGGCCCAGAATCTGAAGAGCATACTGGGAGATCGATTTAACGACAACTGTATCAATGAAAAGTATCAAAACAAAAGCGATGATAGGGCTGATATCCAACCCTCCGAACTTGTAGGGAGGGATAAACCTCCTGATGGGAGCTAAAACAGGCTCTGTTAATTTATACAAGATCAATCTGACTTTATACAGGGAGGGCGTTCGGATCCATGAAAGAATCACATGAGCAAAAATGACCCAAATGTATATATTTAAAATTATATGAACAATCCTAGATACGGCATACAGCAAATTGCCCAATAATATCATGGCAAACTCTATGATCCCCTTTTGATCAGATGTTCATACTTTTCAAAAAGTTCCTTGAGCTGTTCTTCAGTCACGACATAACCTCTTATATAAAACGAAAGATTCGGTCTCAGGGGATCATTTGTCTTTAAAAGGATATATTCTCTCAGCGCTCCGGGTTGAACAGGGGATTTGATATGGATATTCACTTCTTTCTGCTTCCCTGAAGCGATATTCAATGGTCTCTTCAATTCTTTTCCCTTTTGGTAAAACCGGGCATTCCTATGAGAAAAGGTCACTTCCAGTTCTCGCTCCCCGATGTTTCTGATGAGCGTTTCCGTCTGGATTTCTTCACCCTTTAAAATCAATCCGATATCTGCGCTGGTTCTCTCCAGCCTAATTTTTGGCCCAGGAGGCACCTCCACATCAGCCGTGACTGTCAAGACCGTCCGGGAAGGTTTGCTATTGTTGGAATAGACATAGATATATTTGGAAACCTTGCCGCTGTATCCTCTGGTATTGAAGGTCACTTTCAAGTCTCCGTCTTCTCCGGGCTGAAACTTGTCTTTGGATGCCAAAGCAGCCGTACATCCACAGGACGTCTTTATCTTGTCTATGACCAGAATTGAATCGCCTGCATTTTTGAAATTGAACTGGGTGGTCAACACCTCTCCTTGCACCACTTTTCCAAAGTCAACTTTTTTATCCCTAAATTTGATATGGGAAGAATCCAGCGATAAGAGGAGCGCTGAAAAAACAAAACCACAGAAAACAAAAAAAACACTAACCATTTTTATTTTTTTCATGATGAACTCCATTTGTTTCATCATATCATTTTTTTTTTCAGTGTTAAAGGCTTACTGAATTATGTTTCTTGACAGCACTATAGCCCTTCTCTATAATTTCTTTCAAAGGACGGTCCATTGAAAAGAATCAATCAAAAAATTCATTTGATATCACTTGTTTTTTTCATTCAATTTCTATTTTTCGGCCCGGTTTACAGTATCACTCAGAAAGAGACTCCTCGACTCAAAGTGGTCACTGAACTTGCCAACATAAGGGCAGAACCAGACATCAGCAGTCCCATTATACATTTGGCCGACCAGGGAACACTTATGGATATTCTGGGACAAGACGGTCCCTGGTACCATGTTCAGATCACCATTAATGATGAAAAAACAATCCAAGGTTATGTGCATGAAAGCTTAGTGGAAACAATTCAGCCCCAGATTCCCGAACCCGAACAAAAAATCACTCCAGAACCAGAACAAGAGATCAAGGAAATACCGCTCAAAAAGGAAAAAGCTAAAACTCCAGAGACTGAGACCCAAAAAGTCAAAGATACAGAGCTCTTCTTTCCGAAGATATCACAAATATACATCCAAGTTTCTGGAGGAGGAAATTATTCTTTGGTGGGAGATCTCAATGATGGAGCCAAGGGTTTTTCAGACTATCATCAAAATCTTTTGAGTGCAGAGAAAAGCGGAGAAGTGATGCCACTCCATTTGACTTATATATACGGAGGAGAAGTGGGAGTCCATTTGGGGCTAGGATTGCACCTCGGAATCGGAGCGGATTATTTTCGCGGGCAGAAAGAAAGCTCAGTCTATTTTTCTCTGCCATCCCCTTTTAACATCCAAACAAAACCAGAAATAGAGGTCATTCCCATCAGATTGGTTCTCTCCTATCACTTCATTCCTGAATTTTATATCAAGGCCGGGGTGGAATACATACTGGCAGAGTGCGGTTATTTCTATCGAATCACAGAAGCCGATGTGTGGCAGGAATGGAGGGGAAAAGCTGATTCGAATCAGTTGGGCGGAGTTTTGACACTGGGATTTGTCCATGACTTCAGCCAAAACATAAGCTTGTTCTTTGAAGCAACCGGACGATATACAAAAATAAAGAACCTTAAGGGTGAACATACATTCAGGGATTCAACAGGGTTTGAATACAAAGAACAGGGATCCATGTATATCTATCAGGGAGAAGTCCTGAATCAAGGTTCTTATCCTCTTTTGTTCATAAGCAACAAACCACCCTCAGGATACGGCGTATCATTTCCGGAGAAAGCGACTTTAGATATTTCCGGACTTGCTGTTCAGGCCGGTCTCCGAATCCGGTTCAGCCTCTTTAACTAAAGTGTGGGGAATGCATCCCTGTAATTGGCCTTCCATTGGATTGATTGAAATCCGAAAATATGGTATAAAATAGATGGTTATATTGGTTTTATATTTTTAATAATAATTAAGTTTCCCCCGGGTAATATCATCAACTGGAGGGGAAATGAGAAAAATTGCATTAATAATATTTTTATTCATTCCAACGCTTCTGTGCGCAGGTACAGCAAAGCCGAAAATCTTTCCTTATATCTCCTATCCACGGGATTACTGTGATCCCCAATCCTTTTCTCTCAATCCTTTTCCAAAAAACAATCTTCATACAGAAATCACCACCCGCTTCACATCCTCAACCATTCCCAATTCTGAACTCCACAGCTCTTCGTCTCTGTTGAAATCCCTTTATTCCCAATTCAGCTTGTATTCACATCGTCCCACTCCATTTGACTTTGAGCTTCCTCCCTACAAATCTCCTGACAATGACTTAAGGACCACTTACAGCCAGGCTTTGATAGAAATCAGCGGTATAAATCTTGCGGTTTGGTCTTTTGACAAATTCATTCTCAAAAAAAACTGGGCTCAGATTTCGATTCATTCTATATATGACAACCTTGACAATGGTTTTGTATGGGACCGGGGGACTTTTATCAGCAACCAACTCGCCCATCCTTATCACGGGGCAATTTATTTTTCAGCAGCTCGTCTGAATGGCCTCAATCCTCTTGAATCCACCTTGTTTACAGCCTTAGGAAGCCTGATGTGGGAGTCTTTCTTTGAGTTAAATTATCCTTCCATCAATGACACTCTCATGACGACTTTAGGAGGAATCATATTGGGTGGTCCCTTGCATCAGATTGGAAATATGATGAGAATCCACCATACAGGAGGATTCTTTGGCTTGCTCCAGAAACCTATGATGGTTCTGATCAATCCTTCTTTCGGGTTCAGCTTGTTTTCAGATAAACACCCTGGATTAAGCCTCTTTTCAGAAATACACCATTACAGCTTTCGCCTTCCTTTTGGAACCTATTGGTCTCCAAACAATCATCAAAAATTCATGGTGGGTCTCCAGATCGAAAATAGGGATTATATTGAAAAAAACCTGACAGAAATCAATCCTTATGACTGGTTTCTTCTGGACTTCCGTCTGGGGCTGTCTCAAGAACGCCCCTGGGATAAAGAAATCCTCACCACTGTCATGCTCAGTGGATACAAAACAAAATCCGGCTTGAGCGGAGTGTTCGGAGTCTATGACTACATTGACACTCAGGTCATAGACAGGGTTTCAGCTGCGGGGATCGGATTCGGAGCCATCTCCAACTATCATTCCGAACCTGATTTCTTTACCAAAACATCTGGAGTCATATCTTTTATATTGGGTGGCTCTACCCCCTCTTCGGACATTGAAAAATGTCATTTCGGACAGATAGATCAGAATCCCTATTATTTTGGGCCTGGTATGATGTCACGGTTCCGGATCGAAGTGGGAAAAAAGAACATCGGAAGCCTTCTGGCAAAATTTTCCCATTACTGGATCAATTCATTGTTTTCTGAAGCCCAAGAGTCATTATCTGTTTCTTCGTTCAATCTCAGACTCAACTTGACCAAAAATTCTCAAATCAATTTGGGATATGATTGTTATATCAGGCAAGGAACGGTCTCAAAAAAAAATCATGCAGCCACGCACGGCGCTGCAAAGATTTTTTACTTGTACAATTTTTAGCACATAAATTTCAAAAAACAATCCCTAAAAAAAGTCTCTGTTTTTCAATCCCAAAAAAACAGATTAAATTTCCCCAAAAAAAAGTTTGCCAAAACATTGTTTTTGATATATATTGCACTAAAATTGGGAGACACCAATCCAATATATGGAGGAGAGCGTATGAAAAAAATCCTTATTGTATTCATGTTTGGTCTATGCAGTGTGACCATGGTTTTTGGAAGCATTGTGACAAACACCAATCAGAGCGTTTTGTTTTTCCGTTATCCTGCACGGAACGCATCCACGGACATTGATGCGGTGTACTACAATCCAGCAGGTACCACTCGACTGGCCGACGGCTGGCATTTCTCTTTGAACAACCAAACCATCTTTCAAGAAAAGACCGTCACCAATGCCTTTCCCTTCCTCAACAATGACACCTTTATCGGTGATGTGAAAGCCCCCATCTTTCCCAGTGCTTTTGTAGTGTATAAGAAAGACAAGCTGGCTTTCTCTTTTGGATTCGGCCCCAATGCCGGAGGCGGATCTGCTGAATTTAATGACGGACTTCCATCTTTTGAAACAAACATCTCCACACTTCCCCCATCTCTATCCCTTATGGGACTCCCCACTACCCAGTATTCTGCGGATATCTATTTTAGCGGAAGTTCGATTTACTTTGGCTTTCAACTGAATGCTTCCTATCAAATCCATGAGATGATTTCTGCTGGGGTTGGCCTGCGCTACATTTCCGCAACCAACACTTATGAGGGATCCATTGAAAATATCATGATCAATCCCTACCATCCCCTACTCAATCCAACCAGCAGTATGATCCCTGCTCCCCAGTTCTTTAATACCATTGGTTTTCCGAACACCGCTGCTGCGCTTTCTGACCAATCTGTGGATGCCAAACAAGTCGCAACAGGTTTCACTCCTATCTTGAGCGCTCACATAGCTCCGAGTGAAAATCTGAATATAGGCCTTCGCTATGAATTCAACACCAAACTTGAATTTGAAAACCAGACCACCACTGATGATACAGGCATGTTCCCGGATGGCGAGACCTTTCGAAGCGACATCCCTGCCATTCTTGCCGCAGGAGCTGAATACAATATCATCCCAGAACTCAAAGCAGGTCTTTCTTTCACCATGTGTTTTGACAAAAACGCGGATTGGGATGGGCAGGAAGACCTGGTCAATTCCAATTCTATCGAGATTGCTCCTGCCTTGGAGTATGGTCTGACAGATCACATCAAAGTGAGCGCCGGCTATCTGTGGTCACAAATCGATGTTGATGATGATTATC
>WJMT01000077.1 GCA_014727835.1 Candidatus Aminicenantota bacterium
ACCACCCAGGACACCGCCTTCGACTCCACCTTCGACGCCGCCTTCCACGCCGCCTTCGATACCAAAGTCGGTGAGTTCTTCTTCAGCAATTTCATCCGGGATGTCGACTGGGGCGACCAGCTGTCCTGGCTGGACATTGGTCTGGGCTTTGACCGGTTTGATTTTAGTGGCGGATTTTCGGCTGGAGCGTTTTTTAGCAGGAGGTGGCGGAGGAGGAGGTGGTGGAGGGGGAGGTGCGAGAAATGCACTGTACACTTCAACTTGAGGAAGATCTCCGGGGTTCAGGAGAGGGATAACCAGTGCAGCAAGGATGAGTGAAGCGTGAAGGAGAAAAGCAATAGGAAATGCTATGGCTTTCCGCAAACCGCCTTTTTCAGCTTTAAAGAATGAGTCGTGGAACAGGCCACTTGATTCACTAGATTTTTTCTGCTTTTCATTTTCTGCCATTATTTACCTCTTTAAAATAAAAAATGATTTCATATGTATAATATCAGAAATCTTTCAAAGTATAAATAAAAAAAAGACTTTTTACAAGTCAAAAAAATCATTTACCCATACCTTTTTTTGGTTTGAAAAGCACTTTCCAGAAGTAGATGACCGAACAGGAAAGGTAAATCGAAGAATAAGTTCCGATAATGACACCAATCATCATGGTGAAGGCAAAATCATTGATCACTTGACCGCCAAAGAGAAACAATGCAGTCACTGTGAGAAAGGTAGTTCCTGAGGTGATGATGGTCCGGCTCAGCGTCTGATTCACACTGGTGTTTAAAAGTTTTCCGAAATTGAGTTTTCTGAAGAGTTTGATGTTGTCCCTCACCCGGTCAAAAATCACGATGGTGTCATTCAATGAATATCCTACAATGGTCAGGATGGCAGCGATAACCGGGAGGTTCAATTCTCTGTTGGTCAGGGAGAATATTCCTACGGTGATCAGCACATCATGAGCCAGGGTCAAGATCGCAGCCACTCCATAGGCATATTGAAAGCGGATCCCGATGTAGATCAGCATCCCGATCAGAGCCCATATGGTAGCCTGAGTGGCTTTGCGCCTTAAGTCACGTCCGATTTGAGGTCCCACGGTTTCACGGCTCAGAATCGACACATTGCTCAGAAAAGTTTTGTTTTTGAGAAAGCTGATGACTTCTGGACTGACTTCTTCCAGCTCCTCAAGCTGAGCATAATCCTGAATGATTCCTTTCAATTGGCTTGATTTTCTCAGATTGACGATGGATTCTGCGATCTCAGGGGCTTTCTCCGGATATTCGGGTTGAAGAAGTTCAGTGAGGTGTTGTTGGTTGATGTTATTCAAATCAGGGACCTTTTGTTCGATAGCTTTCAGTTCTTCCTCGGTTCTCAGAGAATCCACTACCAGCTGGCCTATGATCTCATTGGCTTCCATGCCTTTGATTTCTTGCTCTGCAGCCACTTCTTGTAAGGTTCGGATGATGAATTCCCTTTCTGTGTCGCCAATTTTCTGTATGATGGGATTTTCAATGCCTGCATCCTGAAGAGCTGTTCTCACTTCTCCTATAGGAACCTGATTTTTAAAGATCACCCGGATCAAAGTTCCACCAGCAAAATCAATACCGTAGTTGATCCCCTTTCCTGCGGTCATGTTGATGATTCCGGTTAAAATAATGATCCCGGAAATGGCCAGGGCTATGTACTTGTACTGCATAAAGTCAATGTTGGTTTTTTTTATGATCCGCATGGTTATATACTCAAGTCCTTCTTCTTCTTTTTTCTGCCTACAGTGAGATCAAAAATGAGGCGAGAGACAAACACAGCCGTGAACATGCTGGCCGTGATACCAATGATCAGTGTGACAGCAAATCCTTTGATAGGGCCTGTGCCGAATTGGAACAAAAAGACAGCGGCAATGATGGTGGTGATGTTGGCATCCAAAATGGTCCGGAAAGCCCTGGAAAAACCAGAGGCAATGGAACTCAGCACACTTTTGCCCTGAGAAAGCTCTTCTCTGATCCGTTCAAACACCAGCACATTGGCATCCACAGCCATCCCCACAGTAAGGATGATACCTGCCATCCCGGGAAGGGTCAGATTGGCTTTGAAATAAGCCAGAACACCCCCGATGATGATGATATTCAGAATCAGAGCCACCACTGCATTAACACCGCTCATCCGGTAGTAAAAGACCATAAAAATCATGATCAAAATCAAAGCCATGACAATCGACCGGATTCCTTTTCTGATAGAGTCCGCTCCCAATGAAGGGCCGATGGTCCTGTTCTCCATGATTTCGATGCTGGCAGGAAGCGCACCGGCTCTCAGCACCAGGGCGATGTCCTCTGCTTCTTCGGGAGTATATCGCCCTCGGATGATCCCTGAACCGGGGATCCTGTCTTCAATAGTGGCAACCAGCTGTATTTTGCTATCAAGGACTGTACTCAAGGGTTTCCCTATGTTTTCCTCTGTTAATTTGGCAAATCGTTTTGAAGCATCCGGATTCAGAGTGAAAGAGACTGCGGGATTGTTCCATTCATCTGTTGATCGACGGGCGTTTCGAAGATCTTTTCCTACGATTTCTGCAACATCGCTCACCAGATAAAACTCTCCCTGAGTTCTTTGGGGATCCCCTCTCAGCACTTCCATTCCTGCAGGGATTTCTCCTCCGTACTCCTCTAAAAGAGTCTCTTTGTCCGGAGCAGGCCCTCCTTTGACCAGCCTGAATTCCAGCTGGGCTGTGGTTTTCAGTATTTCGATCACTCTTTCCGGATTTTCCACTCCGGGGAGCTCCACAATGATCCGTTCTCCGGTGAGCCCCTGTCGCTGGATGGTGGGTTCTGTGAGGCCCAGTTCATCCACTCGGTTCCCAATGGTCTCCAGAGACTGGCGTACGGCCTGCTCTCTGAGATAAGTGGCCACTCCGGGATTCATGGTCATGGTGATATTGTCTCCCATTACCCGGTAGCTCCACTGTTTGTATTCCTCATCCAATATCTCTCTGACCTGTCCCTGTTTTTCAGGATCGATCTGCTGGATGATGAACTGATCCACTTCGCCTTCTGTTTTGACTACAGCTTCATACGCGATGTTCTCTTTTTCCAGCTTCTGCCGCAGTCTGGATACCTCCTGGTCTGTTTCCGCCCTGACCGAGTCGTCTGTGATCACCTGAAGCTGCAGATGCATTCCCCCTCTCAAGTCAAGGCCCAGGTTGATCTTTTTGGCCGGAGGGTACGCTAAGAACACAGCCAGAGCCACAACTCCAATGACCAGTATGATTTTCCAACGTAGTTTTCTTTTCATTTTGTCCTGTTTTGTATTTAATATTTATTTATGTCAGGAAAGGGGGCTACTTCTTTTGATCCGGCTTTTTATTTTGAATCACCGACACTGCATTTTTGGATATGTCGATTTTAACATTGGCAGAGACCTTAACTTCGATTTTGTCCTGCTGCACACCCATAACAGTTCCATGGATTCCGCCGGTGGTGACAATTTTATCACCGGCTTTCAATTCTTCCACCATCTGCTGGTGTTTCTTCTGCTTTCTTCGGGAAGGAAGAATGATCAGTAAATAGAATATGACAAAAACCAGAACAAACGGGATGATGGCTGTTATGAAACTGCCTCCGCCCTGGGCTGGTTGTTGTTCCTGACCGGCCAATGTGAATAGACTTGCTAAAATCATGACTCGTTTTCCTCTTTATTTGTTATTTTCTTTTTCAATCTGTCAAGCGAATTTGTTTGAATAGCTTGCCTAATTTTATGAAAGATGTCAAGGTAAAAATATAGGTTATGGATGGTATTGAGGATAGATGAGCTGATTTCACTTCGTTCATAGAGGTGACGCAGGTAGGATCTGGAAAAATGACGACAAGTGTAGCAGTCACAGTCTTTGTCTAAGGGCCTTGGATCTTTTTCATATTTTTTGTTTTTGATCACCAATCGTCCTTTGCTGGTGAACAGAGTGCCGTTGCGTGCGTTTCGGGTGGGAAGCACACAGTCAAAAAAATCCACTCCCAATTCCACAGCTCTGATAATGTCTTTGATATAGCCGATTCCCATCAGATACCTGGGTTTGTCTTTAGGGAGAAGAGAGGTCGATTTTTGGACGGTCTCAAAAAACTGGGTTTTTGGTTCCCCAATGCCAAGGCCTCCTAAAGCGTATCCGTCAAAACCGATTTCCATCAGCTCTTGGATGCTTTTTTTGCGGAATTCCCATTCAATGCTGCCCTGGGTGATGCCCCAGAGCTGTTGGGATGTGTTTTGTTTCAGAAAATGTTCCCGGGACAAACGGGCCCATTTTGAAGTGAGGGACACGGCTTCAGCCAGGTCCTGTTTTTCATAGGGATAAGGCACAAAATAATCCAGCGGCATCATGATGTCTGTTCCCAGTTTCAGTTGGATATCCACGATGTCTTTGGGTGTGACAAATATTTTGTCTCCATCCAGATGTGAGGAAAAGCGGACCCCCTCTTGTTTGACTTTAACCAGAGGGGAGAGACTGTAGATTTGGTATCCTCCGCTGTCTGAAAGTAACGGTTTGTCCCATGAGATAAAGGAATGGACTCCTCCCATTTTTTGGATCACCTCTATCCCCGGTCTGAGAAACAGGTGATAGGCGTTGATCAACATCAGCTGAGCCCCCAGTTCTTTGACCATCAAATGGGGAAGGGCTTTGATGGTTCCCTGGCTTCCTACAGGTGCAAAGGCCGGAGTCTGGATAGGGCCGTGAGCTGTGTGGATGATGCCCAGCCGGGCCAAAGATTTTTCACTTTCAGCTTTTATTTCAAACATGGAGATTTGGACTCACCATTATACCAAACATTTAAGTTATTCATAAAATCAGCCTGCACTCCCATCTATTATCTTGTGATCGATTCTCTTTTGATTTCTTTTCATCAGACAATGTCTATCACTTTATGTTTGATTTGTGTTTCAATTTAGTGCAGGCTGTTTTTCCCTTTCAGGCGAGTCGATCTCACCGCATCTGCTTTGTTACGAGACATTCGAAGTGAAGGACCACGTCTTCATGTCTCGTGCCTCGCATCTGCAGCAATCTCGACTCGTGAATAAC
>WJMT01000009.1 GCA_014727835.1 Candidatus Aminicenantota bacterium
GACACATAACTTAGGGTCTCTTCGGTTACAGCGCTCAAATGATCCATGACCGCTTCATCCGGAGGAAAATACCCGTTTTTGGCGCCCATTTCTGCAGCCATATTGCAGAACACAAACCGGGAAGAGGGACTGAGGACTGGAGCCGCCGTGCCTGTGAATTCCACGGCTTTGTAGTTGGCTCTGTCAGCTCCCTGGTCTCCTATGATATACAGCATCACGTCTTTAGGAAACACTCCGGCTTTGAGCTGTCCTGAAAGCTCGATCTTGATGGTCTCAGGCACCCTGAGCCATATCTCATCTGTGGCCCAAATACTGGCCGCTTCAGTCCTTCCGATTCCTGCGGAAAAAGCACCCAGAGCGCCGTAACTGGTGGTGTGAGAATCCGAACCCACCACCAGTTTTCCGGGAAGGGCAAATCCCTGCTCAAAAAAAATCTGATGGCAGATCCCGTTGTTGATATCAAAAAAATGATCGATTCCCTGCTGTTTGACAAATTCCCGGATTTCCTTGTGATTCTGGGCGTATTTTTCAGAAGACGCCGGGGTCACATGGTCCAGGACGATCACGATTTTTTTCGGGTTCCGGACCTTGTCCTTTCCAAACTGTCTGAATTTCCGAATAATGGCTGCTGAATTGTCATGAGAGAGGATGCAGTCGGGAGATACAGTGACCATGTCGCCGGCAGAAACATCCTGTCCGCTTTTTAAGGATAATATCTTTTCTGAGAAGGTCTTCCCCATGTTCAAATTCCCAAAGTCAAATTTTTAAACTCTCAAAATTGACAAAGTCAGCATGATTCACAATCACTGCCTCCACTGTTTTTCGGGCCCCGTCTCCTTCCTTGGAATGAGCTGCGATGATGTGAAGGACTTCCTCCGGAAGATCAAACTGGCTGGCAAAGGCCGCTCCTGATATGGGATGACGGAGAAGCTCTCCTTCTCTGCTTTTCACAAAATTTCCGTCTTCTCTTTTATACTCAAACAGCTTTCCCACATCATGAAGCAGAGCGCCTGAGAGAAGGATATCCCTGTTCAAAGACAGGTAGTCTTTGTATTTTTCCAAAAGCACATCCCCGATCCGGATGGAACACAGAGTGACCGCCCGGGTGTGCTGGATCAAACTCACCGAAGTGTTTTCGATCAGCAGAGTAAACGGCATCCCCTCCAGGTCCTCAACGCTCCATGATCCTTTTTCCATGGCTTTTCGCCAGACTTGGACAGTTTTATCCCGGAGCTCCGGGTCCTGAATCATTTGAAACTCGGGCATCAGAGTCAGTAATTTTTTCGGCATTTACAGCTTCCTTTCAGAAGGGCCGTCATACTCAAAATCTGTGGGATGAATCTTTCTCATGGGCCTCATTTTTGTTTTTTCCTCATGGACATGAGCCACCAGTCCGGCGACGCGGGACAGAATGAAAAAAGCATTTCCGATCTCAGGCGGGATCTCCAAATCGCACAGCAGTGCGGCAATGGCTCCGTCCACATTCATGGGCAGGGACCGTCCAGTCACTTCTTTCAATCCCTTTTCCACAGCCAGGGCTGTCTCCATGTGCTCTCCGGCCAATCCCAGATCTCGGGCCAGAGCAAACAGTCTTTGGGTACGGGGGTCCTGTTTGTGAAGACGGTGTCCAAAACCGGATGCTCTTTGCTTTTGGGACTTCATTTCTTTTAAAACATCCTGTACAGCTTTTTCCAAGGAGTCTCCGGTTTCTTTTCTCTTTGTATTGATACGGATAAAAAGCCTCATTCCTTCCTCGATCGCACCGCCGTGATACCTGGATATAGCTTGAATGCCGGCCGCCACAGCTGAATTCAGTTCAGCTCCGGTCGAGGTCACGGTTCGGGCCGTGAGCACTGACGGAGGACCCGCCCCATGGTCCACAGACGAGACCAGAATGGCATCGATCAGCTTTCCAACCTCAGGTGAGGGCATCTCCCCTTTCCAAACCAAATAAACAGCTTGAGCAAAAGAAATCCTGCCGATCAACTGATCAACAGGATAGCCTCTCACTTTGACCTTATTGGGTTCCACATCAGAGATAGCTGTTTTCCAGTGCAGATCACTCATTGTTTGTTCCCCTTTTCTTTTAACAGTTGTCCGGCTTTTTTGGGAATATCTGCCACTGCATCCACCACATGAACTCCGGCTTGTTTCAGAAGGCGGACTTTAGACTCATGAGATCCTCTGGATCCTTCCACAATGGCACCGGCATGAGAGAACCGGGTTCCAGACTTGGCTGCTTTTCCGCCGATGTAAGCCACCACTGGTTTTTGGATCCGGCCTTCGGAGACCAAGTCAGCCACTCTTTCTTCCTGGCTGGTCCCGATCTCTCCGAATATCACCATCAGCTGGGTCTGAGGATCCTCCTCAAAAAGCTGAAGGACTTCCGGATGAGACAATCCCACCACTGCGTCTCCTCCCACATGAATGATGGTGCTCTGTCCCAAGCCGGCTTTGGTGAGATAGTAAGAAATGGCTGAGGTCATGCCTCCGCTCCGGGAGCTCACTCCGATCGAACCCGGAGAGAACCATTCCCGGGCGCTCTTAGCCCGTCCTCCGATCATACCCAGGACCGCTTTTCCGGGACTGACCAGCCCCAGTGTGTTGGGGCCCACAAAACGAGCTTGCTCTTGCTTTGAAAAACGGGAGATTTCCAGGACATCATGGATGGGCACACGGTCGGGAATGAGAACCGCCAGTCTCACACCCGCATCAATGGCCTCCAGAGCCGCTTCTTTCACCAGAAAAGCTGGGACAAAAACAACACTGATATCCAACTCTCCGCATTCCTCAACAGCCTGTTTCACAGAATCATAAACCGGCACTCCATAGACATCCTGCCCGCCTTTTCCAGGGGTGACTCCGGCAGTAACTTGAGTCCCGTAGTCCTTCATCAGACGGGTCCTCACCATTCCTTCCCGCCCTGTGATGCCTTGAATCAGGACTTTGGATTGTTCATTTACCAGTATAGACATTTTCCTGACCTATTCATAAAAAAATGGCGATGTGTTCATTATCATTTTCTTCTATCTGAACATTTTTCTTGTTTCCTGATGACTTTTTCCCTGTATTCCTTCAAACCCTTAATTGGAAGATGGATGAAAATGGCATCCTGCTCATGAAAAGTGCAGAAAATCTCACAAGCCAAACACTCGGTGCATTTTCCCTTTTCTGTGTCCTCACGGCTTATGGCAAGCACCGGCTTTTGCTGCTCCAGCTTCAATATGTTCTGAGTGCAGGCTTCAATGCATGCTTTTGTGGAGCAGTTCAGGCATTTTTCCTGATTGATTCTGATCTCTCCGGTAGGTGTTTGGAAAGAATACACTTCTTCAGTGATTTCCGGCTCCTGAAGGGGCCTGACCTTATGAGAAAGAAAATCATTATCTGTGATCAGCTTTTTCATCCTCTCTGCGCAAAACTCAGGAGAATCCTCTCTTCCATATCCTTCCACCTTGCCGGGAATATCCTTGAGATAAGTATGGAGGATTTCAATGGCTTTTTCTTCAAAATTTCCTCCCAACCGCAGAACAGCAGGGATCTCAAGGCCTTCTTCCTTAAAGGCTTTGGTCAGTCCTCTGGCCGAATGAAATTGTTCCTGGCTGGCCACCCCGGACCCGGAGGCAAAATATCCCTTGATATGGGGCTGTGAAAGAATGATTTTAGCAGCTCTGTAGACTTTGGATGCGGATGGATTTCCGCTGGTGTCACAGTAATTAGCCAGCTTGAATCCCTGGTCCAGCACAGCATCCATGGACATCATGCTTCCTCCGCCCCCGGCACCGTTGAATCCCAGGACATTCTCTTTCTCATCCACTTCATCCAGCATCTGAAAGAAATAGAAGGTGCCCCGGTGGTCGTTTTTTTCTACCTGATAAGCGATCTTTTCAAGCTCTGTGGGAGGCCGGTCAAACTCTCTGGCCACCTCAATCCCTAAATCCGGATGCCGGAACACAGCATAATCATCCACCACAAAATGACAGTCTGCTGCATATACAGTGCCGTCAGAGGCCAAGACCAGAGGATTCATCTCCGCAGATCGGGCGTCATATTTCTGGCTCACTTGAAAAAACTTGGCCAGAACCCGGGACAACCAAGTGAGAGTCTTTCCGAAGACTCCTGTTTGACGGATCAGATCCCTGGCTTCATACTCCCGGAATCCTTTGGACACATTCACATAAGCTCGAGCAACCTGATCCGGATGTTTGCGCGCGATCTCCTCGATCCCGGTTCCTCCCTTGGAGCTGAACAGCATGACCGGTGATTTTTCCGCATCATCGATCACCAGTCCAGCAAAATATTCGGACTGGATGTCGATTTTCTCTTCCACCAGAATTTTTTCAACAGATAGACCGCTTATCCTGATTGCCAGTATTTCCCGGGCTGCCTTCCGGGCTTCTTCAGGAGAATCCGCAAAATGGATCCCGCCTTTTTCCGCACGACCGGTAGCCCAGACCTGAGCTTTGAGCACCACAGGCCGGCCCAGCTCTCGGGCCGCCTCTGCAGCTTGTTCCGGGGAAGATACCACCTTTCCTTCCGGGACAGGGATGCCTCCCTGTTTGAGAAGTTTTTTACTTTGATACTCAAATAGTCTGGCCATTTTCTGAATAAGTATTCTAACAAAAAAACCGGGACGGTTCTATTTTTTTTCTCCCAAAATACTGTGCCGCTATACCCGCTCACCTTTTTTTCTTTTTTCTTATTGACAATATCCGGAGCAAAAACATAACTAAAATCAGCCTGACTATTCATAAAAAATGGCCGAGATTGCTGAAGAACCAGATTATATCAAAACTCCACATTCAAAATCATAAAAAGATATGTGATAATGGGAAAAAGAGGATAAACAAATGACCATCAAAACCATAAAAACCGGCTTCATCCTGGGGGTCTGCTGCATCCTGGTGTCCCCTATTCTGGCCCACACTCCACCAGATCAAAAAGGTCCTGAATGCAGAACAAAAGTCATCCTGCTGGGCACCGGCACTCCCAATCCCGATCCCAATCATTCTGGCTGTTCAGTGGCCATAACAGTCAATGATACCCCCTATATTATTGACTTTGGTCCTGGGCTTATCAGACAAGCAGCTGCCTTATCTCCAACTTATGGAGGTCCGATTTGTGCCTTGGAACCTGAACGCATCAAAACCGCTTTTCTCACCCACCTTCATTCAGACCATACCATGGGATACCCGGACCTCATCCTGACACCTTGGATACAAGGAAGGGATGAGCCCCTGGAAGTCTACGGTCCGGAAGGCATCAAAGAGATGACAGAAAACATCCTTAAAGCATATAAGGAGGATATCCGATACAGAGTCTGTGGATCTGAGCCCGCCAATGATCAAGGATGGCGCGTTCACACACAGACCATCAAACCAGGAGTCATTTATAAAGACGAACAGGTCAAAGTGGAAGCTTTCCGGGTGAATCACGGAGCCTGGCCCAATGCCTTTGGATTCCGCTTCACCACACCGGACAAACTCATTGTGATATCCGGAGACACTGCTCCCTGTGACAACATCATTGAATTTGCTAAAAAGGCCGATATATTGATCCATGAAGTGTACTCCCAAACCGGATTTGAAAAAAGGAGCCTTGTCTGGCAGAAATACCACGCCCATCATCACACCTCAACTCTACAACTTTCTGAGATCGCTCAAAAGACACGGCCCAAACTTTTGATTCTCTATCATATACTTTTTTGGGGCACCAGCGAGCAGGACCTTCTCAAAGAAATCACAGACCAATACAACGGAAAAGTGGTGATCGGATCGGACAGGGCTGTGTATGAATAGAAAGAAGGAATGACTCTTTTCTAGAAAACAACCCGAAAACGAGCGCCGTTGGTCCCGTCAATATGGAGCGAACCTTTGAGCTGCTCTTCAGCTAAGATCCTCACCAGAGTCAGGCCCAGAGTTTTGGTCCCTTGTTCTATCAGGCCATCAGGGATTCCCTCTCCATTGTCTCGGACCAAAAGTTCATATTTCCCATCTTTGACATTCTGGATAGAGATGCTTATCTCACCTTTTTTCCCATCAGAGAAAGCATGTTTGATGGAATTCGTGAGAAGCTCATTGATGATAAGGCTGCATGGGATGGCCTTGTTGATATCCAGCTGAATATCCTTTATGTCAATATGAAAAGTGATTTTCTTTTTATCCACCCCAAAAGTAGTGAGCAGATGTTTGGTCAGGCTCCGGACATAGTCACTCAAGTCCACTTTAGTGAAATCATCGGATTGATACACTTTTTCATGGATGATGGCCATGGACTTGATCCGGTTTTGACTGCTTCGCAGTATCTCTTCGGTCTTCTCATCTTTGGTTCTGGCTGATTGGAGATGAATCAGACTGGATATGATCTGCATGTTGTTTTTAACCCGATGGTGGATCTCCTGAAGCAGCACTTCCTTTTCTCTGAGAGATGTTTTGATTTTTTCTTCTGCATTTTTCCTTTTGGAGATATCCCGGTAAACAGCATAGGATCCGACCTGCTGGCCGCCCACTTTGATGGGATGTGACAAGAGAGAGACATCTATGACCTTTCCGTCCTTGCACCGGCGCTTGGTTTCAATGGCATGCTTTTTTCCTCGGGCTGCCAAATCTGTGATATTGGACGCTTCTTCATACAAATCCTGAGGGGCTAGCAGGTCATCGATGAACCGGCCCACTGCATCTTCTTTGCTGTATCCAAATATCCGAGCGAACTCACTGTTGACCCGGACCACCTTCCCTGAAACATCTGTGGTCACCACTGCCTCCTGACTGCTTTCCAGAAGCTGGTCCAGATAGGCTTTTTCTTTTTCCAGTGATTCCTTCATGGTCTCTGTTTTTCCTAGCAAACTGGCATTGGAGATGGCATGGGAGGCCACATATCGGAAACTTTTCAGCATTTCCAGTTCACTTTCAGAAACAGTTTCTTTTCCGCTGGAAATGAATACGGCTCCCCTCAATTCGTTTTTCACATCCAGAGGGATCACAATATAGTTTTTGGTCTTGTTCATTTTCTGGAGGGTCGCACAAATTTTTTCACTCACAACAGGATAGAGAATTTCTTTCAGGGCCTGACTCACAACAATTTGTCCGTTATAAATAGCATTGACCGTATCATTCAAATCCGGGGTTAAGGAAATCTCATAGCCTTTCAGGGAAAATCCGATGACTTTGGTGATTTGAGGAAGAAGACCTTTTCTTGAGGATATGGCCTGGACCTCATGACAATCTTTCTTTGCGTTATAGATCAGAATGAACACGGTGGTATAGCCCATAGCCTGGACGGCTTCATCTGCAATCTGAGTAAATATTTTCTTCAAATCAAAAGAGCTGTAGACCGCTTTGGTCACTTTCTGAAGCATCTTGAGCCGGGAAGCGATTTCTTCTGACGAATCTTCCCGGTTTGGAATCTTCTCGTTCATTGCATCTCTTATACCAAATCTCCCCAGAGCGAATCAACACCTTTCAAGATGATATGGGGGGTGATATTTGAAAGCAATCTTATCCTGATTTATTCACGAGTCGCAGATGCCGTAAGATGGACTCGCCTGAAAGGTCAAAAAATGGCGATTAGGATAAAGATAGAAACAGGAAGAAAAGAGAGGTTATCGTTTAATAATTATCTCGAACAACGCAGAGAAGAAAATGATAGTGAAGACATCGCCATTTTTTTATGAATAGGTCAGGTCATTTGTTTTTGAGGGAAAACCGATACCGGGTCTTCTCTTGAACATATGTTCTCAACAGATCCAGGTCTTCTTGGTTCCACTTTTTGTTTTTCAGAATGTCTTTGAGGGTGTGCACATCCACACCAGCCACTTCATCCCATTTTCCCATTTTCCTGAGCTCTTGCTCCAGCTCTTGTCTCTGCTCACTGCTTTTCCCCGGGAATGAAGAAATCTTGGATTGGCTGACAGAGACTTTTTTCTCGCTGCCGAACACAGTGGACACATCCTTACGCTTACAAAAATCAATCAGCGCTTCCTCGATCTTTGCCAAATTTTCCCCGGCTTCTCTCTCAAATTCTTTAAGCTCTTCTTTGATGCGCACATACTCATCCACTAGTTTCAATCCCGGGTCATTGAGATACTCGTTGGCTTGCTTTTCTTCCAGACCGGCTTCGTGCTTCCATTCCGGACAGATGGGCTTGTACAAACACCAGTCACAAAACCGGGAAACCTGGGAGGGGAAGTCCTCAGCTGCTTCGATGTCTTTGATCTGCCAAAGGACATCCTGTCTCAATTCTTCCAGCTCCTCATCGGTCCGGAAAGATTCCATCTCCTTGTCGAAATTGAGAAAATGCCACACCAGCCGGGCTTTTTTGAAGTCCTTAAACTGCTCTTTGACCCACAAGGAATACATGGCCAGCTGTTTGTCTTTATCCAGACTCTCTTGGTCCATCAAAGAAGAGCCGGTCTTGTAGTCGTGCACTTCATACAATCCATCCCCCATATACATGAGCCGGTCGATCCTTACGTGAAACAAATATTGCCTTTGCTTATCCAGAGGCAGCAGACTCATGGTCTCGAGCCCCATGATCCGGCCTTCATCAAAAGGTTGATGCCTTTTGTAGTAATCAGAAAGCTGCCTCTCACCTAACCTGCGAAAGTTTTCGGGAGAGTAGTCCTTTTTGACAATGACCACCGAGTCTTTCCAGTTCTCCTCCCATATCTGATTAAAGAAGGATAAAAGTTCCTCTTCAGATATCAGTTTTTCATACTGCTTGTCCCTATAAAGCTTTTCCAATGACTCATGCACACGGGAACCAAGGAATGTCTCTATAGTGTCCTCTGCTTCCATTTTGATCCGGTCCACATAGCGATACTTATACTGAAGAGGACAGTTTTCATAGCTGCCGATCCGGGATATGCTGAATGTCGCCATTTCAAACCATCCTTATTTGAATATTTGTTCCTTCATTCATTTTAGATAATTTTTCCTCAATCCTCAATCCATACCCAGAGCGCGCTGGCCCATAAGGTTCAGCTTGAATTTGCGGATGGTTTCTGGAGAGATTTTCTCCCCTTTTTGATTCTCAAACCAAAGCGCATCAAAGGGACACTGGACAATGCAGGCCCCGCATTGGACGCACTGAGAAGCCCGGGGCATCCGGGCTGTATGATGGGAACGGTCAACCTCAAAGCAATTCCGGGGGCAGACCTGCTCGCAACAGCCAGCTGCTCGGCATTTGTTTTTATCCAGCACCACCTTAAAAAAACGGTCTTCGTGCAAACCGCTTTTATACACCGGGGTGCTTCCTGCCAAATCAACGCTCAAAAGACAAATCACCAGCAGAGAGACAACTCCCCACCAAAGCCAAAATTTTCCATCAAATGAATGAAGCAGCACACTGTAGACCAGCAATCCAACCAAAAAAGTTCCCCATAAAAACGCACTCACCCTTAAAAACTCAAACTTCCGCCACAAAAGCCATTTCGAATACAGAGGGAATGCGAGAAAAACAAAAAAGGAAAAAACCCATATGAAAACATTCAGAGAAAGATTCATTCGGGGCCAAAATAAACTCGTTAAAAGCCCTGCAGTCACAGACAAAGGAAACGCCCACATCACGGCCATCTCGATTCTCTGCAGAGGAGGAAACTTCACCCCCCGCATCTCTTGATTTTTTTCCCCTTTCTTTTCCATAAAAGCCGGGATGTCTTTGGCATAGACCGGTCCCCAGATGATACTCCAGCCTGCTTTTTTCCGGACCGCACGCGGCTCAACTCCAGGACCTGCCAATTGAGGGAGAATCACGCTTCTGTGATTCACCCGCTCCTCAATGCCGCTGGTTTTCAAGACCGAAACCACACGGTGATTGTTCAAATGTCCTCCGGCTGCCCCGCACCACACATTGATGCCCCTGCTGTTGGCAACCAGAAGATAACAATCCATGCCTTTCAGCGCTCTTTTCACTCTCTCCACTGTCAAATGATAATTGCAGGTCAGAAAAACAGGAGAGTCAGGCCCAGGATTTCCGAACTCCCTCAAGCCTGTTTTGCAAGGCATAGGGAAAAAACGAAGCAGGGTCTCGAAGATGCTGACTAAAATGTATTTTACAATTCTCATTCTGCTTTGTCTTTCCTGTTTCTGGCTTTCAGTTCCATAAAATCCCGGATGGAATTGAATCTCATCCGTTCTATAAGAAAACCGGTCTGCTTGATTTTGTCAGGAAGATTCCTCACAGCCCTGGTGGATGTCTGGGTCCCAATATAAGTGACGATCCAAAGCGGGATCTTTATCAACCAATGGATGATTTTTCTGAGAATGTTTTGAGGCCGCACTTCATCTGCAATGAGGAGGAGACCGTCTTTTTTCAAAATCCTTTTGATGTGTCTGAGAGCATAACGGATTTCATCTTCGCTCAACTCTGAAAAACACAGTCCGCTGGTCACCGCATCATAGGAAGCTTCTTCCTCTTTGTCCAGTTCGGAAACACCTTTTTCCTGAAATTCAGTCATCTGCTCCAGCCCCCATTGCTCAGCTTTCTCTTTAGCCACCTCCAGCATCTGTGCATTGATGTCAATTCCTTTGACCTGAGCTCCTCTTTGAGCGGCCTTAAGGATTAATGCTCCAGTTCCGCACCCGATATCCAGGACCTTTTGACCTTTTTGGATGTCTGATATCAAACGATCATAAATTTGGTCCAGATTCCCAAAGAAAAGAATCTTCATGCCCCTGTCATACCGTTTGGGGGAAGATTCAAGGACTTTCATTAAAATGACACTGCTCATGAATCATCTCTTGAGCTATTTTTTTCGGGACAAATCTTCCAGCTCTATTTTGCCTTTCTGAAGAAGAGCAATTAAATTTTCCGGCCTTTCAAAAGTATCAAACTCAGCCAAAACCGCATGGAGCTGCAGGAGGTTTTGCCGGGATTTCTCAGTGCCTGACTGTTCAAACTCCCGGCAGAGAATCCTGATTTTCTCTGCATCCTGAATGCCTTCCTTCAACCGTTCAAAACGGATGGAACTCCGGGCCTCCGGATATACAATAAAGGTGTCTCCGGCCGGCCAGGTTATGAACCGGGAATCTCTGAGCGGGTCTTTGACCCAGCTGCAGTAGGACCAGCGCAGAAGTCCGTCAAACCCGGCGGCTGCGGCATACCAACCTAAAAACGCAGCTTCAGCAGGATCGGAAAAAGTAAAAGTGTTGGGGAATTCATCTCCGCAGCACACATAGAAAGTAGTGACAAATCCTTTGGATTTTCTGTAATTCAGGTCCTCCCGGTCAATCTGGCCTTTAGAATGAGAGACACTGAGGTCTTTGATACAGTCAGGAAATAATTTATAGGAGTCGTGATTGTCAGCCAGAGCAATCCCGAATCCCGGAGCCACTTCATTCATGTAATCCAGCATGTTCTTCATATCCTCAGGCGCCCGCTCATCCATGGCAAAATTGGTGATATCAAGCCATCCTTTTTCTTTGAGATGCGCACTGAAGTCTTTCAGAAACGGAGTCCACATCCGGGCAAACTCCGAAGAGCCAGGACGGATCTCAACACTCTGTCTCTGCCCTGTGTTTTCATCAAAATACACCAGCTCCTGAGTCCAAGGGATCAGCGAATAGCAGTTGATCTGATCCCGGATTCCCAGATCCATCATAAACTCCACCCATTGGTCAAAAATCCTGTAATCATATGCCCAGGTTCCGTCTGTTTTTTTTCTCCACTCCACCATAGACTCAAAAGGATCATAGGTCTGTGCAGCCCACGGCTTTTCATTGACAGAGACTGTGATCACCTTTTGTCCGGCCTGTGCCAGCATGTTCATAAGCGGTCGTAGCTTTTTCCAGTGTGCTTTGGACCAAGGCTTGAGGCCGTGCCAGCGGGCGACTGCATAGGGATTCTGCCACAGGTCCAGATGAAATTCCCACTCCGAAGGGGGAGGGAGATGTCTGGGCAGCACCTCAAGGCTAAACTCAAAACAGTGAACCGGTTCTCCCTCTGCACTTACTGTCAGAAAAGAAGTGTACTGTGCCGGTTCAGTGTCAGCCGGGACCTGGATGGTAACCCATACCGGACGGGTGGTTTTTCCATGCATATGAAAACATTCCGCATCATCCAGGACATCCGGATACAGATAACAAGCATAGTCTTCTGGATTACGATGGCTGCAGCCCTCTGCAAACTCATCGGTCAGTACATAACGGACAAACCGGGCTTGTGCGATCTGGGAAGGAATCTTTTTACCATGCTCTCCGATGAAATCGGAAAATTCACAGGTGATGTTAGAGACATCCTCTCTGGACCACAGTACCAGCTGAGCTGACACAGTCTCCCCCCGCCAAACTGTCCCTTCCCAGGTGTGCTGGGGAGTGACCTGAGGAATGGAATGCTTGAAATAATGCCGGTCCACAGAGCCCATAGATGCCTGCAGGCCCGATTCCACCTCATTCCAGGGTGTGCTTAGGCCCGGAGAGGGATCCGCAGCTTCTTCATAGCTCTGGCACGCTTTGGAAAAAGGATCCGGACTGCAGACGGACAAAGCACCCAAAATCAGCAGAAGTCCCCCCATAAAAACCCATCTCTTTTTAAAATACAGGGACACAATACCCATTCACCTATTTTTACCTCACTTGCCGAAAATTCTCAAACATTAAATGAGTTTTTATTTTTTTATATCATTCCCACTGAGAGACAAAAAACTTGTTTTCTGAATGATTGACTTTTCCCTTCACCTAACATATAAGTGAAGAGAAGCAAAAAAAATATATTTGCATGAGACACCATGAAACAAAATGAACCCGTTCTCCGGTCCATGCCCATGCCCAAGGACACCAACCGGTTTGGCACCGTATTCGGAGGTGTGATCCTCTCACAGATCGACATTGCCGGCGCTCTGGAAGCCCGCAAAACAGCAGTCCTGAATTTTGTCACAGTGGCCATGGACAAGGTGGTGTTCACCAATCCCGTTTATGTGGGCGATGTGGTTTCTTTCTATACCAAAACCATTTCTATCGGAGACACCTCTGTTAAAGTGAAAGTGGAAGTCAAAGCAGACCGGTATGACGGCTCTGGAAAAAACATCCCGGTCACAAAAGCTGAAATCACCTATGTGGCCCTTGATGACAACAAACAGCCGGTCTCTATTCCCAAAAAATAAGATCTCTGCTTTATTTTTTAATTTTTTCCCTGATATTTCTTAATATTTTTGATTTATTTTCCACTTTTTATTAATTTTATTAATTATTTTACTTGACAAAGTTAATATTTTTAATTATTATGCCATCGAAAATCAAATTTGAGGAGATCACAATGGCTCAAGAATGGTTCGAACTCATCAAGTTCACTCACAACCAGGACTTCGTCATTGAACGAATCCGGCTCAAAGACCAAGACATCATCGTGGAAGGCGAATTCGAGCTCCCTCCCCTCTCAAGGCTCAGCAATGAGGACCAGATCTTTATCATCGCTTTTTTAAAGACTCACGGAAACATCCGCGATATGGAGAAACTGTTCGGCATCAGCTATCCTTCGGTGAAAAACCGTCTCAACAAGATCTCTAAGCAGCTGGAATTTGTAGATGTGAATCCGCCCACAGAAAAAAATGAAATTTTGGACCAACTCTACAAAGATGAGATCACTGTGGAACAAGCTCTGGAAAAATTAGGAGGCAAAAAATGATACCTGTATGGATGAAAGTCAAAGTGAAGGAGAAAGGGAAAAGGGCAGTGTGCCTTCCCCTGCCTCTGTTTCTGATATGGATCATCGTGTTTGCTCTGCTCATCGCTGTTCTTCCTCTGATTCTAGCGGCTGTCATTCTTGCCTTTCCGTTCGGTTACAGCAAAACCATTTTGTATTCCTATATCATGATATATGCCTTGATCTTTTCCCTTTCAGGCCTGAGAGTGGACGTGGATACCAAGGAACAAGATAAAACCGTTTACATCAAAATCATATAATAAAATCATTTGTAAAGGAGAATCCCAATGAACGAAGAACGAAAAAAGATTTTAGAAATGCTGTCAGAAGGAAAAATATCTGTAGACGAGGCTGAAAAGCTTTTGGAAGCCGTGTCCCTAAACCAAAAAGAATCCACGGGAATCAAAGACCCGACAGGAACCAAAACGCTCAAATACCTCAGAGTGATGATAGAGCCTAAAGAAAAAGGAGGAGACCGGGTCAACATCCGGGTTCCCCTCAACCTCATCAGAGCCGGCCTCAAGTGGGCCTCATTCATCCCCAAGGAAGCCCAGGAAAAAGTGGATGAGGCGCTGACTGAAAAGGGGCTTGACTTGAACTTTAAAAACATGTCTAAAGAGGATATTGAAGAGTTTATAAGAACCCTGGATGAACTGGAAGTGGACATCCAAGGAAAAGAGACTGTCAAAGTCTACTGCGAATAGATGAATCCAGAAAATTCTCTTTACCTCAAAAACCGGAGGGCCTGGCGGCAGTGGCTCCAAAAGAACCATCAGACGCAATCAGAAATCTGGCTGATCTACTACAAAAAACACACCGGTAAGCCCAGGATCCCGTATGATGATGCAGTGGAAGAGGCCATCTGCTACGGATGGATCGACAGCACAGTGAAGCGCTTGGATGAAGAACGATACTGCCAGCGCTACACTCCGCGCAAAAAGAAAAGCCAATGGTCAGCCACCAATGTCAGGCGGCTTAAAAAAATGCTGGACCAAGACAAAATGACCAAAGCCGGGCTGGACATCATCCCTGCGGAAGTCCTAAAAGCTGCCCAATCCGGAAACATCGTCAAAAAAGGTCCCATGATCCCGGATGACATCCAGATTCCTTCAGAACTTGAGAATGCTCTGAAGAGAAATCAAAAAGCCCAGAAAAATTGGGATGCGTTTCCCCCCTCCCGCAGAAAACAGATCATCTACTGGGTCCTGGACGCTAAGCGCCCTGAGACCACCCGGCGAAGGATCGCCAAGGCCGTGAAGCTGGCTGAGGACAATGTCCGGTCCGCTATGTAATGAAATCAAGGAGTGAATGTCAAATCATGCCCTCACTAAATTTTTTAAGCTGTGGTAGAATAACTCCATGGACAAACTCACAGTCTTCCCGGATAAATCCCTTTACAAAGCAGGTGTCATCTCAGCTGAGTTTTTAAGTCTTGGAATCAAAAGTTTCATTCAGGCCTGCCAATATGTCCATAAACTTCCCTATGGATACAACTCCCATAGAGATGACCTGATGATTCTTTTTAAAGAAAACAAGGGGACCTGCACCACCAAACATGCTGTCATCGCCACTCTTGGAGAGGAACTCGATCTGCCTGTAGAAAAAAGCATAGGGATCTATGCCATGACCCAAAAAATTGTGACCGGCACTGATGAAATTCTGGAAAATTTCCATCTTCCCTATGTGCCTATGATCCACTGTTTTCTGGTTTACCATCAATATCAGGTTGATTTGACCGAAGGCAACAACAACGGGAAAAATCGATCCATCGAAAAGTTCTTATACACCCAGAAGGTCGTGCCGAATATATCCGCAAAAGACGAGTATCTGCTGTACCGGAATGCGCTGAAAGATTATATCCTGAGCCGGAAAGAGATGAAGGGAGTTGAGATGGCACAAATCCTTCGCGCCCGTGAACAAGGACTTCAATTGCTCAAGAAAAATATCCGAACCACAGATGGATAAAATTAGGGACCCTTTGCTTATTTACCCTGGCTTGGTCCATCCTTCCAATCCAATGCAACCAAAAGTGAGAAAATTCGTTTTAGATAATAAACGGGTCATGTACACGATCTATGAATCACGCTGAATAATGAAAAGGGCCTTATAGCCTTGAAAAGGAGTTCTCCCATGAAATCCAAGATTTGGCTTTCTATCATTTTCATCCTATGTCTGTCTGCTCTAAGCTGCGCTCAAGGCAGCAACCTGACGGCGAAACTGGAAGAATACATGCTTTATGCAGAAAAAGCCGGTTTTTCAGGCTCTGTTTTGGTGGCCAAAGACAGTGAAATCCTTATGGCCCAAGGATACGGATGGGCTGATAAAGAAAACAAAATTCCTTTCACCGCCAGTACAGTCTCCTCTATCGGATCTGTCACCAAACAGTTCACCGGGGCCGGGATTTTAAAACTCCAGATGATGGGAAAGATCCGTCACCAAGATCCCATAACCAAATATTTCAAAGATGTCCCTGAAGATAAAAAGGACATCACCCTTCATCATCTTCTCACCCACACAGCAGGATTTCCGGGCGCCATCGGACCTGATTTTGACCCCGTCTCCAGGGATGAGTTCATTGAAATGGCTATGCAGACTGACCTCAAGCGCAAACCCGGCACTCTTTATGAATATTCCAATGTGGGCTACAGCCTGCTCGGAATCATCATCGAGCTGGTCTCTGGAAAACCGTATGAACAGTTCCTCTTTGAACACCTCTTCTTCCCTGCCGGAATGACCCAAACCGGTTATCTGATCCCAGACTGGGACAAAAACAAACTGGCCCATGGATACAGGGGAGACAGGGACTGGGGGACTCTTCTGGATCACCCTTGGCTTGATAGCGGACCGGGCTGGCATCTGAGAGCAAACGGCGGGATCCTTTCCACAGTCCAGGATATGTACAAATGGCACAAGGCGCTGGAAGGAACTGAAGTGCTTGGAGAAAAGGAAAAACACCTCTTCTATCATCCTCATGTCCGGGAAGGCGAAGATGCAGACTCATTTTACGGATACGGATGGGCTCTGTTCACCACTCCGAGGGATACCAAACTCATCGCCCATAATGGCGGGAATCCCTATTTTTCAGCTGATTTTTTGCGGTATGTGGATGAGGATGTGGTGATCCTTGTTCTGGCCAACACCAACTCATACCGTGCATGGAAGGTGAGCGAAGCTCTGGCCCGGGTGGTCTTTGGATATGATTACACCCTTCCTGAAAAGCCCAAACCCATGGACATGGAATCCAAAACCGGGGGAACTTCCAATGAATCCTGGGGACTTCCTGACTCCATTACAGGAAGACGTTCTGCGGCATTTTTGAGCGCTATCCACAGCCAAGACCCGGAAAAAGCCCGCCGATTCATTGAACAGACATTGGCTCCGGATTTTTTGGAAGAATTCTCACTGGAAGAGCATCTCCATCAATTCCAAAAAATGCAGGAGGAAATAGGTGAGTTCGAACTTATGGGAGCCCTAAAAACCGGAGATTACTCGGTGAAGCTCAAATTGAAATCAAAGACGAGCGGACAGATCTTTGAGGTCTCTTTGGACCTTGAATCAGCACCTCCTCATAAGATCATCGGCATTGGGATCGATATCCGGGATTGATGAAATACTCTTCTGTTTGGAACTTTTTTCTTTTCGATGCGTTTATATCAGTGGTGTGATCATCTATCAAATCAAAAGGGCCTTCCCATCATGAAAAAAACAATTTTTGCATTCAGCCCTATGTTCCTGGGAATCTGTCTTCTGCTTTGTGCCCAAAGCCAGCTTTTATCAAGTCAGGCAAATCTGTCAAAAGAAGAGACAACTCTTCTCAAAGTGGCTGCCGGCATCCATCATATATTTGAAAATTCTCATGACCAAATTTGGCCTGGCTATGACCTGTCCAAACATCCCTATGTGGTTTATCTTCCCGGAGAATGGGTGCTGTACCTGAATGCCGAACAAGCTCCGGACAATTTTAGCCCCTACCCTGAAGACTGGCCGGATCTTGGAACCCGGGCGTTCATACATCGGGGCATTTACAAAGATTTAGCCGGCCAGTTTGAGTTTGATTTTCAGATTGGCTCTGATACCACCTTTGCCATGGGGCTTCCCAAACAACTGCTGTTCTCCTTTGATAAGCCCGCTTTTATGCTTTTGAGCACCACCATCCATGAAGGATTTCATCAATACCAGCGCCATCACTTTGGAGAGATTCCCTGGGCCAGAGAGGAAATTTATCCCATTCAGGACACCCCAAACACAGCTCTGGCTTCCCTGGAGATGCACATCCTCCGGGATGCATTAAGGGCCATGCATGAAAACAGCCGGGAGAAAGTGAGCGAACTGCTCAAGCAGTTTGCAGCAGTCAGGACACACCGCTGGACCATTTCGGACCCTTACATTCAAAAGTACGAACAGGGACAGGAAATCAACGAAGGAACCGCCCGGTTTGTGGAAATGAAGTCCATGGAATGCGCTCTGAAACTGATGAATAAGGAAACCAATGCGGCGCTGCTGAATGACCTCAGGAAAGATTTGAAGGATCTCTCTATTAAGGAATTACTGGAAGAAGACATGAAGAACCGGCTGACCGGAGATGCCGTGGCGCCGGAAGATATGCTGAGAAACCGCATCTACCCAGTGGGCTCCACTTTAGGATTTCTATGTGATTTTCTGAATATAGAGTGGAAAATGAAATTCCAAGGAGCAGGCCCTGAAGTCTCTTTTTCCGGCCTTCTTCTTCAGCACTTTGGTCTGGATGAGGCGCAGCTTTGCTCCTATCTGGAAAAGGCCAAAATTGATTATGGCTATGAGTCAATTCATTCAGCCAGTCAGAATTTGATTCGGGATTATCTCAAAAGCTATGATGAGGCCCTTCAGAAATTCAACATTCAGTCAGGGATTGAGGTGGAATTCAGTCTCTCATCCAATGGGCTTCAAAGATTCCGCTCCTCCAGAGCCAAGAAATGGGTGGTGGATCAGGGTCAAGTCACACTCTGTCTCAACTACAATCTCTACTCCCTGAAAAAGGGCAATGTGACATTGGAAGTCCACAACAAGGGAATCTTTGATCAGACCGACTGGGAGAAAAAGAGGAAAAAAGTCATATTTTTTGCAGATGAGATTTCATCTGTGAAAGTGGACGGAGAAACGGTCTCTGAGGAAAAACCAATGGAACGCAACTTCAATCAAATCCAAATCATCGGAGACGATTTCAAATTAGAAATCAAGACCCAAGGGCACCTTTCCATCCAGGACAACAAAATCACCATCACAATCTAAAATTAAGTGCCATCATAACTGTTCATTTATTTGTTATTGATGCTCTGAAATGCATGACCTTGGCCCAATTTATTCTGACTACTCATTTCGGATGGAAGTGGCGGGATCAAGCGAGGCGGCCCTCATCCCCTGAATGCTCACTGTGGCCATGGCAATGACCAGCGCTCCCGCAGCTGCACCTATAAAAACAAACCAGCCCAAATCCACACGGTAAGCAAAGTTTTGAAGCCATTTGCTCATGGCATACCAGGCCAAAGGCCCGGCAACCACCACTGATATCAGAACCAATCCTGCAAATCTCTTTGACAGCATGCCCACAATATCCCAATCAGAAGCCCCCAGGACTTTGCGGATGCCGATCTCTTTTCTCTTGAAATTGGCCACAAAATAAGCCAGACCGAAAAGACCCAAACAGGCAATGATCAAGCCCAATGTCGTGGTGATGCTCAGCATGCGCCCCATCTGAGACTCATAGCGGTACACCCGGTCAAAGTTTTCATCCAGAAAAGAATAGACCATGGGAACCCCTGGAAAATGCTCCTCCCAGCTGGTCCGGACATCTCTCATCAGGACATTCATGTTTTCTGTGTTGACGGAAAGAGTGAGGTTGTCCATAAGAGATGTCTCAATGTCCAGCAAAAGCGGCTCCACTGCTTCCTGCATCCCCCGATAGTGAAAATTTTCAGTGACTCCCACAATGGTCTTCCACCTCCTGTGGTAGTGAGCCTGATACCGCTTGCCAAGGGCATCCTCAGGTGTGGGAATGCCCAGTTCTTTGAGCCCGGCTCTATTTATTACAAACGCCTCATTGGTATCGCTTCTGTTTTCTTTTTGGAAGGGCCGGCCCGCGATCAGTTTGATGCCGTATTCCGGGATGAAGTCATAATCCACGGTGTTGACCTTAAGCCGCATGGAATCGCTGAAATCCTCCTCTCGGGTGGTCATGTAGTAACCGTTTTCATCATGGTCACCGGGCACAGAGGACGAGACCGTGGCTCCTGTCACATAGGGGCTGGCGAGAAAGTCCTGCTTGATGGCTTCGTAATCCCGGCGCAAATGATCCAGGTTGCTTTTAACCCGGAGAATCAGCTTTTGATTGATATCAAAACCCAAGGCCTGCCCCTGCATGAAACCGAGCTGCTTGAACACAGTCAGGGTGCAGATCACCAGAAATACGGAGATGGCAAACTGACCCACTACCAGCACTTTTTGGACTCCGGTTCCCCGTGTTTTTGGCGCCAGTCTCCCCTGCAGCACATCAGCGGGCTTAAAGGCTGTTAAAATCAGCGCCGGATAAGCGCCGGACCCCAAAGCCACCAGCACAAGAAGGGCCATCATAGGAACAAACACAAGAGGCCTGGCCAATCCAGCAATGGACAGCTCTGTTCCCGCCATCCGATTGAAAGGTCCCAGAAGAACAATCATCAAGACCAGAGAAAAAACAAAGGCCACTAATGTGATGAGAGACGATTCCCCCAAAAACTGCCCCATAAGCTGCCTGCGCTGGGCACCGATGACTTTGCGGAGCCCCACCTCTCTGGTCCGGGTAGCAGAAAGCGCTGCAGAGAGGTTGACGAAATTCATGCAGCCGATCAAGAGGATCAAAAACGCCACCAGGGAATAAATGGTGACATAATACCAGTTGCCCGAAGCTTCCATTTCCCTGAGCTCATGTGATGACATATGAATCCGGCTGATAGGCTGAAGGTCAAATGCCATATCAATCTTGCGGTTGATCCGCTCCTCATACCGGCTGGTCACTTCTTGAGAAGCCAGAACCAGATTTTCCTTAAATTCCATGGGATCTGTTTCTTCCTGCAGCTTGATGTAGTTGTATTTGATGTGGGGATTGATCCAGTCTGTGTCAAAGTCCCGTCGGTTAGCCAGAAAAGTGGGCAAGGACAAAAGCATGTCGTATTTGAAATGAGTGTTCACCGGCGCATCTTTGATCACGCCGGTCACTTCATAATCCTGAAGCTCTACCCGGTCTATACCGATATCATAATCAATCTCAATTTGAAGAATTTTTCCTACAGGATCTTCTTCTCCAAAATATTTTTTGGCCGTGGGCTCGGTCAAAACCACAGTGTGGGGACGGATCAGGGCCTGGTCCGGACTTCCTTTTAAAAACGGCATATGAAAGATCCGGAAAGCGGCATTATCCACAAAAAACACCCGGCTTTCAAAAAACCGTTTGTCATTTCGGACTACCAGCACACTGTCCGGATTTTCATAAGGAGGGACCACCCGTGTGATATCTTCCACCTGAGGGAAATTGCTTTTGAGCATGGGTCCGAGAGGCCCCGGAGTGGCAGCCATGTGAAACTCGCCCACCTGATTGACTTGATAGGCGTTGATGCGAAAAATGCGGTCTGCATCTTTATGAAAGGTGTCATAAGTGAGCTCATTGACCACATAAAGAATGATCACCGCACAGCAGGCCAAACCCACAGCCAGACCAGTGATATTGATGAAGGAAAAAACCTTCTGGCGCTTGATCTTCCGGAAAGCGGTCTTGAAATAATTGGGAATCAAGGCCAAAGCAAGGATATCTTTTTTCCAGGGAGGCCGGGAGCTCAGTTTTCTGGTGTCTGCTTTGAAGTATTCCTCACCGATGAGGTCTCTGTCTCCGATTCTGTCAACCGCTTCTGTGAATGCTTTCTCTTCTGAGATCCCCTGTTCTGTCAAGTGATCGATTTTATCTCTCAGGTGGCTTTCCAGCTCCTCCATATAACCGTCTTCCAGGGCCTGGTTTTTTCTGAGGGATTGTCTCCATTGTTTTACGGCTTTTTCAAGGTCAAACATGTTTGGTCTCCTTGTTCTTCTTGTTCCCCTTCTCTTTATTCCGTCTGTCTGTCCGCTTTCAGTCAGGAAGAGACAGAGGACTCCAGAGCCGGGTTAAAATCCTGTGGACTTGCATCCATTCTTTTTGGTCTCTTTCCAGCTCCTCCTGGCCAAGTTTGGTTACATGATAGTATTTACGTCTGCGGCCGTTGTCTGAAATGCGCCACTGGGATTGGATGAGCCCTTCTTTTTCCATCCGGTGAAGAACGGGATAGAGCATCCCCTCTGACCACTCCAGGGTGCCGCCTGAAACTTCTGTGACATGCTGAATGATTTGGTAGCCGTACATCTCACCGCTGGCCAAAATGGACAGGATGACCGGCTTGGTGGATGCAGCCACGAGTGTTTTGGAGATCATTGCTTTCCTCGCATCATGTGTTTTATACCTAATATCTCTAGGCATATTACCTAATGTCTCTAGGCATGTCAAGTAAAATAATATATTTTGTTTCACATTAAAAATTTATACTATCCGTGATTGTTTAGAAAACAATTTTGAATGTGTATTCGGTCCCCAATCAATAGACTGTCCTGGGGATGCACTTGATTTCTCCCCCGTCAATGTAATAACTTCCCGGAGGATCCTCAAATTTTATGGTGAATGGCTTGCCGGCTAAAATTTTTTCTTCCGGTATTTTTATCCGCTTCTGGAATCTCAGAGGATAAGGAGTTTTGATTTCGACTTTTTCATTGTAATGGACCATTACACTTTCATGCTCCAGGGAAATCACCAGAACTTTCTTTAACTTGCCATCATCCGGTGTGTCCTGGGAAGGGGTGATGTCATCTGCTGTGATCCCGATTCCCAAAATCCACTCTGGCTTTCCTTTGGCATATCCCCTGAAAAGGTCCATTCCATCATAATAAGTGAAGTTTTCGCCGTAAAAGGTCCCCTGACTTTGAAAGGTCTTGGGAAGTTTCATCCACTCAAGATAATCTGTATAGTATTGTGTGCTGCCCGGTTCTTCCTCAACTATGTTCATTTGCACAAACCGGGATAGAGGCACATTCTCAAACCGGACATCTGACTGCCACCTGTCATTGTAATTGCCCTTCACATCATCAAATTCCGGATGATGCTCTTTATAGTAGAAATGACACTCCAGGTCCCAGACATACAAAGTGGTTAAGGCAGTGGATGCAGTTTGGTCCTGATATCTCACACTGATGGTGGCCTCCCCTTGCTGTGTGGCCTGATAAGTGGTCTTTGCCTTTCCTGAAGAATCTGTGGACTGGTTCAGAGGATTCAAATCTCCTGGACCCTGGATGCTGAAATCAACAATTTTTTCATCCAGCGCACACTCTCCACAGAGAAGCTCTGCCTCCACTTCAGTTGTATCACCTACAGAGAGCATGGATTGGCCTGTTTTAATTTTAAGCGAAGTTGCGGATATACGTCTCAGGAAGATCTGCACACTCAAGCTGGCATAGTCATCTCCAAGGTCTTGCGCATCTCTTTTCTGGCAGGACTTGACCAGAATGATATCCCGGTTCCTGTGATCTCCCAGATCGATCAGCTCATCCAGCATCACTTTATCCTCGGTCTCATAAAACAGATTGACCTGTATCCGGGCCGCTTCAAAACATCCATCCACTCTGCCGAATGTCCCCTGATCACCGATTTTGATGTGGTTCAAAACTTCTTCTGTGATCCGGTTTTTGACTTCATTAGGTAAATGGCCCGCTTGAAAACCGGCCATCATTTGATCGCACAGACGGTTTATTTTTTCATCGTTTATAGGACTCTGACATTGAGACTCTCCTGACACTGGAAACTGTATCAGAATGAGGATCCCAAAAAAAATGATGAGATTTTGAAATATCCCCTTTTTGATTATAAAGGCCATCCGAGTCCTCTTTTTCTTATGATTATATCTCCTATCCAAATGCAATGAAATAAAAATCTTATGCTGCAGAGACACAGCACCTAAAGACTGGTTGGTGTAGATTTCCTTAGAAGCTTGATTTGGCCCCCAAAATAGTAACTCTAAGGACTATACAAAGCACAAAAATCAACTTAAGTGGTTGATTATAAACAATTTCTTGTGGTACGACCCCCAGAGGTACGAGGACCCCCAGAGGTACGAGGGGAGGGGATTGCTTTTTGGGTGGGATTCTGTTATAAAATTTTTTCATGAGAATAAAGAAGGAAAATCTTTAGAAAGCAAGAGGGTATCATGATCCTTGAAATCATCATCAATGCAGCCATCATTGTGTTCATGGCCTGTTTCATGGAAGGAGTCGCCTGGTTCACCCACAAATATGTGATGCACGGGTTTCTTTGGATCCTTCATGAAGACCACCACCGCTACACAGGACACCGGTTTGAAAAAAACGACCTGTTTGCGATTTTTTTCAGCGCTATCGCTATACTTTTGTTTTTAGCCGGCAGCCTGACCGGGACTTTCTACTTCACTTCCATGGCCATTGGCGTGACTCTCTACGGAATCGGATATGTCCTTTTTCACGACATCATGTTTCACCGGAGAATCAAAAGCATTCCGCTCAAACCCACCACTCCCTATCTCAAACGGATCGTGAATGCTCACAGTGTTCACCATCAGCGCAACACCAAAAACAAAGACAAAGCATATGGGTTTTTGTATGCTTCTGCCAAGTACAACGTGGATTGAATCCATGCACATAACTCTCTCGGAAAACCTCAGCTACTGCGTGGGGGTCAAACGGACTTTGAAACTGGTCAATGAGCTGCTGGAAAAAAATCCGGACCATTCCTACTACATGCTGGGAGAGATCGTTCATAATGAATACGTGATCAATGAACTGAAATCCAAAGGACTCCACATCATCCGAAATCTCGATGACATCACAGACCATGGAACCGTGATCATCCAAAGCCACGGAGTGCCCCTCAAAGTTTTAGAAGAGCTCAAACAGAAAAACATCAATTATATAGATGCCACCTGCCCCATGGTCCGGGTGATTCACCACAAAATCAAAAAACTCGAAGACCAGGGCTTTTTCCCGGTCATTATCGGCAAAAAAGGACACGACGAGGTCAGAGGAATCGCCGGACAGGTCAAACGATCCCTGATCATCGGACACCCTGAGGAAGTCAAACCAGATTTATTCTGCGGGATCCAAAAAGCGGGTGTGGTGGTCCAATCCACATACATCCGGACCGAAGCCCATGCCATTGTGGATGAATTGAAATCCCTGGGACTTGAAATCAAATTCAAGGACACCATCTGCCAACCCACCACCCAGAGACAGGATGAGATGAAAAACCTGGCAGGAAATTTTGACTGCACGCTCATCATCGGCTCCAAAACCAGCGCCAACACAAATCATCTCTACCGCTTGGCCAGCCAGACAGAGACCTGTGTTTACTTGGTCGATGAACCTGAATCCGTTAAAGACCTGCCCATCCCCAAAGATTCCACTGTGTTCATTTCATCTGGTGCATCCACTCCCATGTATTTGATTGAAAGAGTGATTTCCATATTAACGCAGGAACAAATCAATAACAAAAGGTGAAGACCCATGAATAAAACCTCCCTCATCATCGGCGCTGGCTACAGCGGGTTGGCCGCAGCCAGTGTTTTGGCTCATGAAGGCTGGCATGTGACTGTGGTGGAAAAAAACAGTCAGTGCGGAGGAAGGGCTCAGGTGCACCGGGATCAAGGCTTTTTATTTGATATGGGACCCTCCTGGTATCTGATGCCTCCGGCTTTTGAGCATCTGTTTTCTCGGCTGAATGAAAATCCTCAAGACCACTATGACCTGGTTCGTCTGAATCCCTCCTACCGGATATTCAATCAGCAAGGCCCTGTGGATATTGTGCCGGATTTGGAACAAAATGCAGAGATTTTCAACCGTTTGGAGCAGAATGGATATCAAAAAGTGCTTCGGTATTTGGAACGCGCTGAAGAGCAGTACAACACTTCTGTGGAGAGCTTCTTATACCGGGATTATGAGAGTGTTTTTGACCTTCTGTCCCCCGGATTCTTGATAAAAGGCCTGAAGCTGGGGCTGTTCCGGAGCGCCGGGCAGCTGGCAAAAAAGGATTTTGAAAACGACTTGATCCGCAAGATCATGGGATACACCATGGTCTTTATCGGAGGAAGTCCGGACAATACACCAGGCATGTATTCTTTGATGAGTTATATCGACCTGCGGCAGAATGTTTGGTATCCTATGGGAGGGATGAACAAACCCGCTTCAGCAATGGAAAAACTAGCCCGAAATTCAGGAGCTGAATTTCTTTACAACACACCTGCTGAAGAGATTCTGGTGGACTCAGGAAAAGCCGTTGGTGTGCGCACTCCCTCCGGAGAGATCCGAGCTGATGTCGTGATTTCAAATGCAGACTATCATCACACAGAAACCGACCTGCTGAAACCGGAACAGAGGTCCTATCCGGAAAAATACTGGAAAAAGCGGACTGTGGCTCCTTCAGCTTTTATCATATACATGGGCCTGGACAAAAAACTGGACCAGCTGCTCCATCACAACCTGTATTTCCATGGCAACTGGAGCGAACATTTTGAGACCATTTTTGACCAGCCCCGATGGCCGGATAAATTTTCCTATTATGTGTGCTGCCCCTCCCGCACCGACCCCTCTGTGGCGCCTGAAGGACAGGAAAACCTGTTCTTTCTGGTGCCTGTGGCTGCCGGCCTTAATGACACTGATCAAATCCGCCAATCCTTTTACACCAAAGTGGTGGACCATTTTGAACAATTGATCGGCGAAACCATCAAGCCCCATATCATCACTCAGCGCATCTTCACCCACCGCGATTTCATTGACTCTTATCACTCATGGAAAGGCTCTGCGTTCAATCTGGCTCACACATTGTTCCAGACCGCTGTGTTCCGGCCCTCACACTCCAGCAAAAAAGTGAAAAATCTGTATTTTACCGGACAGTACACCCACCCTGGAGTAGGGATCCCCATGACTCTGATCTCTGCCGAGGTGCTGGCTGACCGGATTCAAAAGGAACATGGTTAGACAGGATATTCAGGAAATTTTCAGAAAAGGAAGCCGGACTTATTTCTCAAGCAGCCGGTTTTTCCCCCGCCCTATCAGAGAGGATGTATCCCTTCTTTATGCATTTGTGCGTTCCGCAGACAATTTTGTGGATGTGATCCCGCAGAAGAGCCAGGCTTTCTATGCATTTTGGGACAGATACAAACAGAGCCTCTGCAAAAAACCCGTCGGCGACCCTGTGATTGACAGCTTCACAGATTTGATGAGAAGAAAAAAATTTCAGCCTGAATGGACCGAAGCGTTTTTGCGTTCCATGGAAATGGACCTTCAAAAAACGACATATGACTCCTTAGAAGACACCCTCATCTATATCCATGGTTCTGCAGAAGTCATCGGATTGATGATGGCAGCAATCATGGAGCTGGATGCATCGTCTCACCCTCACGCAGCTCTTTTGGGACGGGCTATGCAGTTTATCAACTTTATCCGGGACATTGCCGAGGACCAGAAGCTGGGACGCAATTATTTCCCTCAAAAGGACATGAAACAATTCCAGCTGCCAAGTCTTGACATCAGTGCTGTTCTCAATAATCAAAACGGATTTGAAACATTCATCCGTGCTCAGATCCACCGTTACAGAAAATGGCAGAGTCAGGCGGAAACGGGATTTCATTTCATTCCGTACCGCTGCTTCATCCCGATTAAAACAGCCTCTGATATGTACCAATGGACAGCCGAAACCATAGAAAAAAATCCGATGATAGTGTATAACAAGAAGGTCAAGCCATCCAACGTGCGGATATGGCGAAAAGCTTTTTTCAATCTGTTCGCTGCGAAATTGTAAATGATGGATCTATTTAAAGGGTATAAAAAATCGGTCTCTGAATTCATCCAAAACTTTCTCCGGGATAAACAAAACGAGTTCTCCAGGATAAACCACTGGGGCCCGGACGCCCTAAAAAGACTGGGGCCTTCAGTCACCTCCGGCAAAATGATCCGCAGCGGATTGGTCCTTTTGGGCTATGAGATGTGCAAAGGAAAATCCCTCTCTTCGGTTTTCCCGGCTGCAGCTGCGGTTGAGTTTATTCAGACCGCACTTTTGATTCACGACGATATCATTGACAGGGACCACTACAGGAGGGGACTCCCCTCTCTTTTTTATCAATACGCCCAGAAGGGGGACAAAGAAGGAGTGACAGAGCCCGCTCATTTTGGAGAAGGAATGGGCATTTGCCTCGGTGATATCAGCTTTTTTCTCGCTTTTGAGCTGCTTTCCAAGCTCAAAACATCCCCCTCCCTAAAAGAGTCCATCATCCGCCAGTGGGCTCAGGAGCTCTGTTATGTGGGTTTGGCTCAGATGCAGGATCTGTATTTTGGTGAAGGCCGTGCCTCAATCTCAGAAAAAGACATTCTTCAGCTCTATCTATACAAAACCGCCCGGTATTCCTTTTCCCTTCCGTTAAAAACAGGCGCTTTACTGGGAGGAGCAGACTCGGAGCTTTTAGCCGGCCTGGACAAGTGCGGCCAAGACTTTGGCCTTTTGTTTCAGCTCAAGGATGATGAACTGGGACTGCACGGATCCGAAAAAGAGCTGGGAAAGCCGGTGGGCTCAGACCTGAGGGAGTGCAAAAAGACTCTTCACTATTATTATTTGAGTCAAAAGGCAGAGGCCAAAGACTTGAAGCGGTTCGAGGACATCTGCGGTAATGAAATCCTGTCTCTGAACATGGTCCAGGAAGTACGGAACATGATGACCAAATACAGAGTGGATCACATCATCAGCCAAAAGATGGACAGCTTGAGTCAAGAGCTGGAAAAGCAAATCACAGCACTCGAAATCCCCAAAAAACATAAGCACTCTCTGTTCAAGCTTTTGGAATTCTCAATGAAACGGAAAAAATAGGACCCATTTGCTATGTACCGATATCTTGTCATCGACCTTTTGGTTCTCTCCGTACCTCTGATGTTCAGCTTTTGGGGAAAGCCCAAATTCTATCGCCGCGTTCCTTATGTCCTGGCTGCTTTTTTCAGCGTGGGTGTGGTTTTTCTGACCTGGGATGTCTGGGCCACAGCACAAGGCGATTGGGGATTTTCCCACCAGTATCTAGTGGGAATTCATTTCTTGGGACTCCCTCTCGAAGAGATCCTGTTCTTTTTAATGATCCCCTATTCCTGTCTGTTCATCTATGAAAATCTGGTGTGTTATTTCAATGACAGGCGCATCCTCATTCCCCGTTTTTTGAATGTTCTGGTTGCCGGAGCAAGCGGAATAGCTGCAGTACTGTTCTGGAGCCAGAACTACACCCGGACCGTATTCATCTTTTTTGGATTGTTTTTTCTGACGACTCTGTTTTTTGATCATGACATGCTGGAATCGTCCCTGTTTTTGATCTACATGGCCATCACTTATTTCCCCTTCTTCCTGGTGAATTACCTGCTGACTTCTGCTCCTATTGTCTGGTACAATCCCCAAGCCATCTGGGGAGTGAGGATCACCACCATTCCGCTTGAAGACTTCCTTTATTCCTTCACCATGCTGGCTTTTTACACTCTCATTTATAGAATCTTCAGGAAAAGAACTTCAAAAGGGCCTTTTTTAAAGATCTGAACTCAAGGCTATTCCCACCGGAAGGTCTTTGCTGTGATAAGCAGGCCCACCACAAACATGACAGTCAGCACTACTAGCTCTGTTTGGTGCTGGGACCAGGAGTCACCAAACCAGAAGCCTTTGAGCAGCTTTACGACATAGGTCAAAGGAATGAAACGAGCATAGTTTCGGATATATTCCGGCATGGTCTCTATCGGAATAGTGGCTCCGGAGAGAAGGATCATAGGGAAAAAAAGCGCCATGCTTACGATCTGAGCGGTTCGCGCAGTACGGATCAAACCGCAGAGAATAAAACCCAGGCTGAAAAAACTGGCGCAGCTGATCACAAATGCACCAGCAAAAGACAGGGCATTTCCAAAAAACCGAAGCCCGAACACCAGCTTAGCCACCACCACCAGCAGCATCATGCCCACTGCAGTCATAAAAAAGATCACAATGACATCTGCGGTCAGCAGATGCAGCGGACTCAAAGGTGTGGCTTTAAACCTCCTGAGGATCTTGGCCTCTCTGTAGGTAGCCACGATCACAGAAATGGAGATCAGTCCGCTTGTGGCAATGATCATGGCGGTATAGGAAGGAACAGACACATCCACCATCCCAAATCCGCCGAACATGGGATTGGATTTATTACCGTAAACACCCCCGTAGACAAACAGCAGGATCAAAGGAAAAATCAGAGTGAAAAAAAGAGCTTGCGGCTCGCGGAAAAACAGTTTGGCTTCCACCCATGTCAGTTTGAGCAGGCTTCTCATTTTCGGATTTCCTTTCCGGTCAGTGAGATAAACACATCATCCAAATTGGGCTGCTGGGTCTGCAGATCATAATACGGGATGCGGCGCTCTATGAGATGATTGACCACATCTGCTAAAAGCCGCTGATCTTTTCCGGAAATGGTCACTTTGTCACGGAACACACTGACCTTTTCAACCGTGGCCAGCTCATTGAAACTTTCTATTTGCACCCGGCCTTTGATCGAAAAAATGATTTTGTGCTCCGCTCCCAATTTTTTGACCAGGTTTTCCGGAGAATCCAGCGTAATGATCCGGCCGTGGTCCATGATCAGCACCCGATCACACAATCGCTCTGCTTCTTCCATAAAATGAGTGGTCAGCACCACTGTTTTTCCCGATTCATTGACCTCCCGGACCAAATCCCAGATCACCCTCCGGGCCTGGGGATCCAAACCTGTGGTCAGCTCATCAAAGAAAACAATCTCCGGGTCATTGATGAGAGAAAGAGCAATGAACAAACGCTGCTTCTGTCCGCCTGAAAGGCGGGAGTAGAAGCGGGACCGGACTTGGGACAGCTGCAGCTTTTCCAACAGATCTTTGTAATCAACTGTTCTGGAATACAGAGCGGTGTAAAGATCCAGCACTTCCCAGACTTTGATCTGGGAGGCAATGCGTGATTCCTGAAGCTGAACCCCGATCCGCTCATGAAGGGAACGCCGGTTTTTCTGAGGATCCAGCCCCAACACCCTCACCAGTCCTTTATCCGGGCTGCGCAGTCCTTCCAGGCATTCGATAGTGGTGGTCTTGCCTGCTCCGTTCGGCCCCACGATCCCAAAGATCTCATTTTTTCGAACGGAAAACGAGATGTCCTGAACCGCAGTCAATTTCCCGTAGCTCTTGTGGAGCTTTTCCACCTGGATAGCCGTATCCTTTTGCATCTTAAGATCCGTTTGAAATGATTGTAAAGAAAACAAATTCAATTATCAAATCAAAATACGGGGACACAATACCTATTTACCTTATTTCTTATCAAGCCACCCAATGACATCCTGACACACCAGTGGAATGTTGCCTATCTGGCAGTGGTTGTGAGCCTGGGTCTCTTTGGTGTAGACAATACCCTGAGCCGACTTTGCATTTTTGAGCGCCCTCATCAACATATTGTGCATTTTTATGGGAATGAAATGGTCCTTTGCAGAGCTGAGCACCAGAACATCCTGAGTGACTTGTTCCGGACTCATGTTTTCTTCAGTCATGCCCATCATTTGCAACTGGGCTTTTAAGGGATTGGATAATTTTGTGATGAACATTGAATTTTCCGCCACCCAGTTGTGGTGCTCATCTCTTTTCATTTTCTTTTTCAATGCATTGGTTGATTTTATTCTTTTTTCCTGACTACAGACAAACGGACCTGGGAAGGGTACTCTTGGGAGTGATACACGGTGTTATGCGCCACCATCGGCTCGCTCTCATCATAGTTGTTTCCTCCGGTGTTCAAATTGCGCTCATATC
>WJMT01000078.1 GCA_014727835.1 Candidatus Aminicenantota bacterium
GCCTTATGCTTCTCAACATGTCCAATCGTATGGACAAGCTGGATGTACTGAGTCTCTCCAGGGAATTCACTGGGCAGAGGGTTATGAGTGAATTTTATGGTGTAATCTCTGTTAACTGGATAGTAGATCAATTCATCTTCAGTCACCTGATTCCCTCTCTCATCCCCATAAACCACCCGGCCAAAAGCGAACTCTCCTTCTGGTATTTCAGCTCTTATAATGATGGAAGGTTTTTTCACATTGAAAAAAGCTTCTGCGTATAATGTCTCGCCCTCCACCTCTGCGCTGTATGTCACCTTAAGCTTTTCTCCTTTGTCATACCAGTGAAAATGGACTTCTTGGTTCTTTTTGTCCGCATCTTCCAGCTCTACTTTCTCTCCTTTATCCTCATTGGCTCTAAATTCCTTGAGATATTTTCCGTCTGAGATAATCCACTCAGGATCAGCCATTTTCAGGTGAGCGGGCTTCACGTTGCCTTTTAAATTTATTTTTTTCCCCACAACCTCTTCCTGAATATTATCTTTTTGATAGTCATAGGTGATGTCTTCTCCGTCCTGTTCAATGACCAGTATGGGAATTCTTATGTCCCAGCTTGTTGCGCCTTCTATGTTGCCTCCCATAAGTCCCTTCCAAAACGACTGCATCCACATGGTTTCAGGAAGGTCAAAAGATGACTCACTCCCTGATAAAACATCTTTTTTTTCTGGATCAAGTTCACCCCTTATATCAATTTCTTCCTCCCGGTCTTCAGTCCACTCATCGCTCAAATCCTCTGATTGAGGCGGAAGACCGGCTATCTTTCCTACAGCCTTTCCTTTACTTGTAAATGGAATATCAGGCACAAAAACCTTACCTGTTATGTTATAGGTTTGTTTCTTCAGATCAATATAGAGAGTCAAATCACATTCCTTTGGGCTCAGTGGTCTTTTCAACTGTCCCTGCTCCGGGACAACCATCTTCACAACCGCGGCTTCTGTCTGGACACCCGTTTTTCCCGACATTTTTGACTCAAAATCCACTTCTGCTCTCTCAATTTCATAAACCCTGACTCGTTCATTCCCCCTGTCCAGTTTAAAGACCATGTTGATCTTGAGAGATTCTTGCATGACAATATCTGTCAGGTTGAAGCCATAAGTCGCTATCCCTTCGTCTGTAAACGCGGCACGGGTATGAAACTCAATAGTGCCGGCTCGGATTTGTTCTTTTGAAGATGCTTTGCTGTTCGGGAGCAAAAACACACAAATCACCCAAAATAAAACAATTCTCCTCCATTTCTTGCGGATTTTCATTGATTCTTATTTTCTTTTGTCAATCTTTCTTATATTCTCCTTATTTCTTTTATCAAAGGAACAATTTTATGTCAACCCATTTGAAATCAGATCTTGCAGCTCACTTTTCACCTTTTTTATTTTCCTCACCGCATCGTCCACATCTGGGATTGTGGTCCTTCTCTCAAAGGATTTCCTATTGTGGGTTGGGATGGGTAACCTGATAGCCTGGCCGGCTGCCTGGTGGGCGATTCAGGTTTGGCTGAGAAATTTTGCCTACCAGGTGCTGCTGGCCTCTGGCCGTTTCTGTTTTCACGTTTGCGGATTCTGGTTGCGATAAAAACCATCAAGCTCTGATCGAGCTATAACAAATTTTAGAAAATTATAATATTTATTTATATATTTTTTAATTATTATTTATTAAGATAATATTTTATTATATTTTAATAGAAAGAGGATAAATGGATTATCAGAAAAAATTAGGGGAATTATTAAGAAAAGAACGAGAATCTCTGGATATGACTCTGGTGGAAGTATCCAAAAAATTGGATTTTAATCATTACCAAACCCTCAGCAGCATCGAAGTAGGGGAGAGGGAGGTCAAAGCTTTTGAGCTGGCTAAATTGTCACAAATCTACGGCAGAAACATTGACTATTTCTTGAATTTGGGAACTTTGAAAGAAAAATCTCGAATTCTCTGGAAAAGTCCGGAGCAAACCACGCAGAAAAGTTTGATTCAACGGCAGTTTCTTTTGATTTGCCGGCAATATCACAAACTCATGGAACTTTTGGGAGAAAATGAATCAACCAACGCGCCTCTGAAATTCAAAATTGATAAACATGAATTGCTTTCTGAAAGTAGATTTCGATATGTCGAAGATCTGGCTTCCCATCACAGCCATATATTGAATTTGGGATCCCGTCCAGCCTGTTCTTTGAGCAAAATCTTAGAGGAGAACATGGGCATTAAAGTCATTTATCTGCCTATGGTCTCTGATATATCGCAGGGATGCACTGTTGATCCAAAATTTGGAACAGCAGCTCTCATCAATGAAAACAATGCCCCCTGGAGGCGCTCATTTGACCTGTGCTGCACGTTTTTTCATCTTTTGACCTGGAACCTCTTTACAGAAGAAGAAATCTATCAGGACCAAATAAAAGGGGAGAGCCATATCGAAAAATTAGCTAATAATTTTGCTGCAGCTTTGCTTCTTCCGGAAAAAGAGCTTCGGGATGAATTTGAGAAGCAGATCCATGAGAACTCCATAACTTATCTTGATTTTCTTCAAGTCGCCCGGGATTTCAATGTTCCTCTTGACTCACTGATCCAGAGACTGGTCCATCAAGGGCTTCTGGACAATGAAAAAATTCACGAGGACTTTGAAATTGGAAATCTCCAAGATTTTGATAAAAAATACAGGCATTCTCATTGGGCTGAAACAACAAAGCCTCATTTGTCATCCAGATACATCTCTTTAGCCATCAAAGCGTATCTTTCAGGGAAAATCACTAGAGAAACCCTGGCTGACTATGTGGATGTGAGCTACAGCTCGATTCCTGCGTTTTTGAGAAAGTACGGATATGAAGAAAATGAGGATTATTCTAGTAAATATCAAACCACTTAAATATTCTAGGTATTATATTTATCTTTCCAATGAAATCATAGCCCCTTAAAAGATATTTCATAGCACAATTTATGAATGAAATGAGAATTATTCACACTTGAAAAAAGATTAGATATACCGGTCTTATTTTTCCACAGATGCACAAAATATGAGCAAATAACAACGAAAAAGATATCCACAGCGTGTGAAAACTCACAACCCCTTTATTATCAGTGATTTATTTTTATGGGAAATATTGTGTCGCATAAGGTATATTATGTAAACTATTATTTATTCCTTTTTATTTCATATTATCTTTCAGTTTTTTCAGCATCATCTCTAAAACTTTTATGATCTCTTCTCTGTTCACTTTTTGTTTTTTGAATTCAATTCTCACTCGACAGTCCCTTTTTCCTTCTGGTTTGTAATCGTAAATGTATTTCTTTGCTTTCTCTGTTTGTCTTCCTTTGATTTTCCTTGATAATACGCGCGTGTCTTCTCTTTTCAAATCTCTTTCAGTAATTGCGCTGAGCAATTTTTTCATATCTTCACTTGTTTTTTGCTTTGATATCTCCAACAGCGTTGAACGGCTCTGGATTCCATAATCATCACACAAATTTCTGATTTCTTGCGGGATTCGGCTGATACTGATGATCTCAGTTACCGTAGAACGTGCTTTTCCTAATTTTTTTGATATTTTTTCATGATTGTATCCGTAATTTTCTGATAAATATTTCAAACCATCGGCTTCTTCAAAAACATCCAGATCCAATCTTTGCAAATTTTCGATCAAGGATATTTCCATTGCTTCCATATCATTGACATTCATGACTATACACGGGATTTCATTCAATCCCAGCTGTTTTGAAGCCATATACCTTCTCTCACCGGCTATGATTTCATAGTTCCCCTTGACGGGTCTGACTAATATCGGCTCTAATACCCCTCTTTGCTTGATCGAGTTGACAAGATCATCCATTTCCCCCAATTCACTTCTTGCCTGATTTGGATTTGGTGAAATTTCTGATATTTTTATATGTCTTATCCTTTTTTCGGGTATTTTTTCAGATAATAAATCAACAAAATGGTCATCATGACGCATCTTCACCTTATCAGGAAGCCCTGTTTTTCTATTTCTTTTTTGCACGGCTTATGATCTCCTTTGCCACATTTTTATATTGAATCGCTCCTACAGATTTGGGAGCATATGTGAATATCGACTCCTTGTAAGCAGGACTTTCTTCCAACTTGACACTTTTGGATATCACATTTTTAAACACTTTTTTTCCGAATACACTTTTTATTCGGTCTTCCACATCTTTGGATATATTGGTTCGCTTATCATGAAGTGTGATCAACACACCCAAAATTTCAATATCATTGTTCGCCACTCTTTTTACTTTTTCTATGGTTTCCAGCAGATCATCTGTTCCCTCGAGGCATAGATATGATGATTGAATGGGAATGATAACGCATTCTGAGGCGACCAAGGCGTTTAAGGTGATCAAACCCAAAGTGGGAGGTGTGTCAATGATGATAAAGTCGTATTTGTTTTTGACTGTATCCAAAACATCTCTCATCTTGAAATGAGCATCGATCTCCCCCATCAGCGATGATTCTAATTTTGCCATGGATATCTTTGAAATGGCAATATCCAACCCTGGAATGGCTGATCTTTTGATGATTTCCTCGATATTCACGTTGTCAACCATCACATCATACATAGAGACAGTGAACTCATCCTTGTTTTTCACGAACGATATCGTGCAGTTGGCCTGGGGATCTGTGTCCACCAGGAGGGTGTTTTTTCCTGAAAAAGCCAATGCAGCTGATACATTCAGTGCTGTTGTGGTCTTCCCTACTCCGCCTTTTTGATTGGCAATCGCTATGATCATTGAGGTTCCTTTTCTTTTCTGTATTCCTTTATGAAATTATACTATAATTCTCATTTTTTCAAGCAAAAAAAAATTTAAATGTCGGCATGCCGACAATCTCTCTATGGATTTGCAAAAACCGAGATATTTCCTGATATCTCAAAGATGAATGCATCCCGAAAAACAAGATAATTGCAATGATATCAAGAAGCAGACGGCTTCTATCATTTCCTCACAATCCGGGCACCGCAGGACTCATAGATACCGGTCCCCTGGTCGGACTCTGGTTTTTAGCAATATCCATCCGCATCCTTTTTTCCCTCAAATGCATCAAAACAAAAAATGACAAATGATTATGCGCTTTTTTCCTTTTTCTTTGTAGAAATCTTGAACGGAAGATAAAGCGGACACAATCCAACCAAACTGGTCAGCAGAAAAATAACAGCAACAATCCCTAGAACAATCGCTGCTGTCCCGCTGATCTGGTTTGTCAAATAC
>WJMT01000079.1 GCA_014727835.1 Candidatus Aminicenantota bacterium
GATTTTGTGAATTTCGGATGGGTGCTCACACCACAGCCCAATTCTATACCTACAGACGGGTCCACTTTATGGGTGTGGGTGGATGGGGTGCCTTTAGGGCATCCGGTTTATGACAACTATCGATCTGATATCGCCACCCTGTTTCCGGATTATGCCAACAGTGACGGAGCGGTAGGGTATTATTATCTGGATACCACAGCTTATGAGAACGGAGTGCACAGCATTGCCTGGAGTGCAGTGGATAGTGCCGGGAATGAAGATGGGATCGGGTCGCGGTATTTCAATATATTCAATGGGAGCTCGAGCGGAGCGGAGAGTGATGCTCAGGGACAGGCTCAGAGTCAAACAGCTTCAAGTATGGGAGATTTTTCTGGAAGGCAAGAAGATTTGTCAGGAATTTTCCCCAGTATGATGCCGGTCTATGTGAAAAAGGGATACAATCGTGTCAAGCTGCCAGAGAAAGTGTATCCGGATGATCAAGGTGTGATTTGTGTGAGGATCAAAGAGGTGGAGCGTGTGGCTTTATCTCTGAGCATGGATGCGTCACTGCTGTCTTTGGAATCCTTGCTCCAAAACTCCAAACACTCTGATCTTATTGATTCTGAAAAAATCACACCCCAAACTGGCGAATCCTCCTACACCGGCTATTTGAAAGTCCGTGACCAGCTGCGGCCGCTTCCAGTGGGCTCCACTCTCAACCCCAGTAACGGTGTTTTCACCTGGCAGCCCGGCCCCGGTTTTTTCGGTGAGTATGAGTTTGTGTTTGTCCGCCGGAACAGCTCGTCATATAAAGAAAAAATACAGGTCCGGGTTGAGATTGTTCCTAAGTTTTGAAAAATTCCTTAGCATTGGGTATTGAAAAATGAATCAAGATGGTTTTTTGATTCTGTAGAAATGGCAGTCCGCGTAAATATGGGATTTTATGAATTTTTTAGTCAGAAATTTCTTTTTTTCATTGGAGGGAACATCCAGAATAAAGTGTTCTTCCGGATCTAAAAAATCCAATCCTTTGCAGTACTCTTTCAGGTCATCCAGAGACATCCCCTTTTCCAGGATGCCGAATTTTTTCATGACTTCTTTGGATGGTTCTAATAATTCATGTTCCGGGCCTGGTTCTGCCAGAGTCACGTTCCCTCCTTTTTTGAGGATTCGCCAAAAGTGGGACATGGCTTTTTTTCGGTCATAGATGTGATGGAAGGCATCGAAACAGAGGACCGCATCAATGCACTTGGCTTTAAGAGGAGAATTTTCCACATCTGCCAAAATAAGATGAGGTGTCTGTGTTTTCATTCGCTGGAGGCCGATATCAAAGTAAATCCGGCATATATCCACTCCAATGACAGTGAATCCCATTTTCATCAGCCACTCTGCTGTCCAGGCATATCCAGCTCCTATATCCGCGATCACAGAGCCGGGTTTTAATTCAAGCAAAGGAATCGCATTCCCCAATCTTCGAATTAACTGCCAACTGAGTTCTGAATATCCGGGATTAAAAGGAGACAGATAGCCCGGGCCAAAAAAAGATTCATCCTCGACTTTGGTCTCAATGGTCATTTCTGCTTGTTTGTGTTTGGCTCCCGGATCCTGGGATTGGGGAGAATCCAAAAGATTGGATTGGATTTTTTGTTTTAATGACATAAACTTCCCTGGTTTTAAATAGGATTTCAAAGAGGAAAGAAAGCGAAGCTCATTTTTTTTGATGCGGAGACAATCCGGATAGATTTCAGGAACAGAATTTTGGATAGGATACCATTGGCCGCACTCCTGACAAAAAAGGATCCCTTTTTTTATTTCTTCTCCGGAAACTGGTTCTGATGCCAGAACCTCAAAAGAAGAACCGCAGCTGAGGCATTGGATGTATTGGAGAAGCGTTTTTTTCATTGGTATGAGTTCAATATTAACATATTAACCCCCTTATTTCACCTCTAAGGGCTATTGACGCTTTTGGAATATGTCGCTATATTTTGATATGGACAAAATTCGTGAATACAGAAAGAATTAGGATAAACTGTTTTTTAATTTTTTTCTTCATTCTTTTTCTGCCCCATTTTTTATCAGCTCAAATTGTGGTGGATTCTCCATCATCTGAAGATGGAGTCCGGTCCTGTTTGGATTATGCAGAACAAGTTCTCTCTGACCGATGGGATATGAATGAAAGAACAGATTTGGGATGGAGAATTTTCAATACTGTTGAAGAGCCGCGTTCGTTTTTAACTGATATCTCCTTTTCCGCAGGGATTTTTTCTGCATCCTCTGTTTACACCAGCGGAGGAGGTGCTGACTATTCTGATGCCAACATTTTCCTCCTGGATTCAGCTTACTTGGGATCAGCGAAGTTAGGAAAAGTGGGGGAGAATTATCCCATACAAGCGGGAACATACACTCATTTGGTGATGCGGATGTCCCTGGGGCCGGATTCAGCCGGTCCTTACGGCCAGCTTCTCTGGTCCAAAGACACCATCTACAACGGGGTGACCACTTCAGGGTCCTTTCTTGTTTACAACGGCTGGAGGTATTACATCATTGACATTCCTTCCTTGGGAATTGCCAGCGGCAGTGATTCCTGGAGCGGCCTCATTGATTCGCTCCGGCTGGATCCAGTGAACAAAAAGGATCAAGACATAGAAATTGATTGGATCAGACTGGTTGATTACAGTGCTTCTCAAGAGAGAACCATCACTTGGAGCGGGAATACCGGAAATGTTGACATTTACCTGGATGATAACTCCAATTCCGCAGATGGAAATCTGGGTGTGCTGGCCCAAAACATCAGCGGCAGCAGTTATACTTTTTTAGCCGGGGGTCTGGCATCAGGAGATTATTATGTGGCAATCACTCCCACAGGCACCCAATCGTTTTCTTATTCTTCAGGCTATTATCGAGTGAGCTCAACTCCGGTGGTCCGATTGACCAAACCATCAAAAGAGGGAAGCGATCAGGATTATGTCACTGTGTGTTTCAGTGACCCTTGGGATATGAATAATACCGAAGATGTCGAGCACACAGAGAGAGTCAAAAATGACCAATTCACATCCATTGACTATGAGAATTTGGCTGGACAGTCTTATTCCTCTCAGTCCGTCTATTACGGGGAAAGTTTTTCAGAGACACCTCCGGCAGTGGGAGATCCCAATGTGTTTTTTCTCCACTTCCTTTACCGCGGAGATAGCTGTCCTATTGATACCAGCCGATATCACAATCTGGTCTTTAAGATGGGAATCCATGGGACCCAGAGTGTGAGTGAAGGATCCATAGCCAGGGTGATGTGGCGGCTGAATGATGAGACCGTTGAAAATGTGAGTGAGGATATTGTGATCCGGCATTTGGGAGACCGCTGGGTTATGAACAAGATCGTGTTTGACCTGAATGATATTCCTCTGGAGCAGGGAAGCGGAAGTCCGTCCCAATCCGGCTGGACCGGTCAGGCGGACTCATTCCGCATTGATCCGCATGAGTTCACATCATCCCGGGCGTTTTTCTTTGATGAAGTCCGGATCACTTCAGATTGGTCTGCGGACAATTCATTTGAGATTGAATGGGACCTTTCTGATGAGGATGGTTCCTCCAATGTTTCTCTTTACTATGATACAGATCAAACCGGATTTGACGGCACATTGATTGCTTCTGACCTGTCATGTTCCACAGGAGCGGACAGTTATGTTTGGAATACCTCTGGTGTTTCCGAAGGGACCTACTGGATTTATGCCATATCTGATGACGGGGAGAATCAGAATCAATGTTATTCTGGGGGTCCTGTAAATATAAGCCATGGCCTCATCCCTGAGATCAGTTTGTCCAAAACTCACATCATTTTTGGAGCGGAAAAAAGTGGGCCGGACACCAGTGATGAAGAGATTTTGCTCACCAACAGTGGGGAGGGGAGCTTGAATTGGCAGGCGGAAGCCAATGACAGCTGGATCAGCGTCACTCCCTCCAGTGGCACCGGGGAAGCGATTTTGGAAATCGGAGTGGATGCAGGATCACTTTCTACTGGATATTATTCAGGAACTGTTGTGGTGACTGATACAGAAGCTTGGAATTCGCCTCAAGTTATTGATGTGGAATTAACCGTCTATGCTGCGGGAAGCGACAGTGAGCCGTTCGGATTGTTTGAAACTCCAACAGAGGGAGAAACGGTTTCCGGAAATATTCCTGTAACCGGATGGGCTCTGGATGATATCGAAGTCAACCAGGTTGAAATAAAAAGAGAACCCTGTGCATCGGATCCCGGTGAAGTGATCGGTCCTGATGGATTGGTCTATATCGGAGATGGCGTGTTTGTCAAAGGATCCAGGCCTGATGTGGAATCAACATATCCCGAATATCCCAAAGCAGACCGGGCAGGCTGGGGATATATGATGCTGACCAATTTTCTGCCAGATCAAGGAAATGGTGAGTACACCATTCACGCCATAGCTCATGATGGGAGCGGAAATCAGGTTGTTTTAGGAACAAAAACCATCACATGTGATAATGATAACCGAGTCAAGCCTTTTGGGACCATTGATACACCTACTCAAGGAGGTACCGCTTCAGGAAGCGATTATGTCAATTTTGGCTGGGCGCTCACACCTCAGCCCAAGTCCATTCCCACAGACGGATCCACCATTTGGGTATGGGTGGATGGGGTGCCGCTGGGGCATCCGGTTTATAACAACTATCGATCTGATATCGCCACTCTGTTTCCGGATTATGCCAACAGTGACGGAGCTGTGGGCTATTATTATCTGGACACCACAGCTTATGAAAATGGAGCCCATTCCATTGCCTGGAGTGTGGTGGACAGCAATGGTGATGAGGATGGGATTGGATCCAGATTTTTTGAGATTCAAAATCTTGCCGGAGATGTATCTGGTGGGTATGATGTGAATTCCCTTTTGGCAGAGAGGAGCGGAAGGCTGCAGATTGGCTTGGAAGGGCTTTTGCGCGGAATGCAGTCCTTGTTGAAGAAAAACGAGGGTGGATTTGTATCAGACCTTGAAGAGATATCAGTACAAAAGACCACACCCGGAGGAGTCAAGGTGTTTCGGGTTGAAATTGAGGAACTGGAAAGGATCGAACTTCATTTCAATGCAGAACCGGGATTCGATTTTATTGGATGGGGTTCACTTTCATCCAGGGATCTTCCCATAGGATCTCATCTGGACCAACAAGAGGGTATTTTCACCTGGATGCCTGTTGCGGGATTTTTAGGGGAACATGTTTTGCACTTTGCAGTGACAGATGGGACTTTTCGAGGAACCTCGGTGAGGGTGGTTGTTCATATCAAACCAAAAAAATACCTTCGCTGATTGATTTTAGATATAAAGCGGCAATTGGGCATGAAGTTATCAAATAAGATAAAATCTCTGATCTGGTACCATACCATTGATCTAGGAGAGGGAAACAGAACTCCTGGAATTTATGACCATCGCCCTTATCTCCGTTTTTACGGGATCCCGGATGACCTATCCGGAAAAAAAGTTTTGGATGTGGGCACAGCCAGCGGTTTTTTTGCTTTTGAAATGGAAAAAAGAGGGGCTGCCGTAACCGCAACAGAGCTGAAGAAATGGCAGGATCATGATTTTGGACCCCTTTATGTGCCGGATAAACCTCTTAAGGTTCTGCAGAGTTATCTTCACAAGCCTTTTGATCTGGCCAAGCGCATTTTGCATTCGAAGGTTAAAAAGCGAAAGATCAACATTTACCGATTATCCCCCAAAACAGTCGGAGTTTTTGATATCACATTCTGCAGCAGCGTTCTTTTGCATGTGCGAGATCCGGTCAAAGCCTTATGGAGAATTCGTACAGTCACTAAAGAAATGGCAATCATAGCCACTGGTATTCATTCTGATAAGGAACCAAAACCTCTGGCTTCTTTTTTGGGGAACCAAAGTGGGGATACCTGGTGGCTTCCCAACAAAGCTTGTATGGAAGCCATGGTGGAGAGTGCTGGATTTAAAAAGTGGCACTGGCATTCTGAGTTCCGGTTGGATTACAGAGATGGGTCTGAAGGTGTGCCTCATGGGGTGATCCATGCATTTCCTTAAAATGGGTCAGGATTCACTCAAGACAGAGAAGAGAGGTGTTGTTCCCACTTATCCAGAATGGCCTGCGGATGGTACTTTGTGAATGCGGTTTGTCTTGCATGATCTCCGTATTGTTTTCGAATCTCCTCATCCAATAAGAGCTCCAATGCTGCTCCACTGACCTCTACATCACAACGGGGATTGACTAAAAGACCGGTTTTGAAGTTTTCGATGATGGAGCTGGCCACTCCAAAACAACTGGCAATGACGGGCAGGCCATGAACAAGAGCTTCCGCAAATACGATGCCAAAGGATTCGAATTCAGAAAGGCACATGAAGATATCTGCCATATTGAAAATATCATTTTTGTCTTTCTGAGGAAAATTGTCGATAAAATGAATCTTTTGTCCATAAGTCGGCTCAAGTTTTTTGGCCATGGATTTGATATGCTGTGTGTGTTTGGTGGTCCCTCCGGCAATCACTAATGCTGTGTCTTGGACAGCATGCCAGATAAAAGGCATGGCGTTGATGACAGGTTCGATGTTTTTATGACGGCCGTGCTGACCTAAATAAAGGATCACTTTTTTTTCATGGATTCCGTATTTTTTTCTGAGATTTTGTTTGGAGTCCGATGGTTTTGCGGGCGTCAGATCTTTTTCTGTTAAGGGGAGAGGAGGGAAGATCACGATTTTTTTGGGATGGATGTCTGCTTCCTTTTGTAAAAATTCTTTCTCCATTTCACTTTGAGCCATAATCAAGTTGGCATCCCGCATGATCTGGAAAAATATGGGATTGTGGAAACTGCAGGGGTCATGAATATGGTAAGAAGGAATCACAATGAAAGGGACCTTGAGTTTTTGAAAAGCTCTATGGGCATAGATCACATTGAAAGTGGGCAGGGGAGCTGCAAAAAGAAAGTCAGGAGAATATTCCAGAATTTTTTCTACAAAACGGGGATTCCGGGGTCCGTAAGAAAAGGTCCGGATCCAGGAGTTGAGAGGATATTTGATGCGGCAGGCCAGGGAGCGCAGGATATTTAAAGTCCTTCGCCCGAAAGTCTGAAAGCCCAAACGTTCCACTTCCACATCATCGATAAATTCCTTGCCCAGAGCCATGCGCCGTTTGTCATTAAGAAAAAAAGCTTCAGTGGAATAAGCATTGGTGGTGAGGACTCTGACCTGATAGTCTTTTTTCACCAGACCCTGGGAGAGCCGGTGAAGATGGGTCTCCACTCCTCCGGGGGCGGGATGAAAGAGATGGGTGACAAAAAGAATTTTTTTTTGAGCCATATCGACCTGATGAAGTACTAACTATATGCGGACAATGAAAAGATGTCAATCCCTGGAAAAATTGATTTTTTTATTTGGTTTCATCCGCAAATTTGATAGAATAAAGGAGATTTTTTATGAAAAAAACGGTTCATTACAGACGGGGGAGTGATTATGTATCATCCTGAAGACGAAGAAACAGAGATCAACCTTTTGGAATACTGGCATCTGCTTTTAAAGCGCAAGTGGGTGGTGATTGCATGCGTGGGAGCTGCGGTGTTTTTCAAAGGGGTTTATGTGTTTAAAGTCACGCCCCAATACAAAGCGGTTTCCACCATGATGATTGAGGAGGAGTCCTCACGAGTTCTCAGTATTGAAGATGAATTCGGGTACCGGCAGAGTGTGGTGGATCCCCGGTTTTTCAACACCCAGATCAAACTTCTCAGTTCCAAGGCTCTGATGGAGCGGGTGGCCCGGAAATTGGACCTGGTCCATCATCCTCTTTTTGAGGAGGAAGGCAATAACAAAAAAAATTCTAAGGAAAAAACTCAGATCGATCCTTACACCGAACTGGCTGAAGGCTTGAAAGAGAGCCTGGAAGTCTCTCCGGTCCGCGACACCAAATTGGTGGAAGTGGGTTTCAAATCTCCGGATCCGGAGTTTGCAGCCCAGCTGGTGAACACCGTCTCTGAGGAATTTGTGGACTTTTATATTGAAAAGCGGTTTCAGACCACACAGCGCGCTTCCCGGTTTTTAGAGGAACAGATCTCAGACCTTCGTCAGCGTCTGGCTGTTAAGGAGACCGACCTTCAGGAATACAGCCGGGAGAAAGACCTCTACTTTCTCAGTGAGCGAGAGAGCGCTGCGGTCAGTGAATTTGCGGATATCAACCAGGCCTACACGCAAGCCCGGATCGACCGGATCAATGCTCAGGCCAAATATGAAGAGCTCAAAAATGTGAGCCTGGATTCTCTGCCTCAGTTTTCAGAAAACCAGGTCCTGCGTGATCTAAAGACTGAGTATGTGCAGATCAAAAATGAATATGAAGAGATGAGCCAGGTCTTCAAATCAGATTATCCGGATTTGGTCAAAATCAAAGGCCGGCTGGACTCCATGCGCACAGAACTGGAATCAGAAATCACATCAGCCCGGGAAGCGGCTGAGACAGAATACAAGACCGCTTTGAACAAAGAGAATTCGCTTCAGCAGCTTTTGGAAGAACAGAAAGCAGATGTGGCGCAGATGAACTCGGATGCCATTCAGTACAACAACCTGCTCATTGAAGTCCAAAATATGCGGGATCAACTGGCATCTCTGGAGCAGCGCCAGAGCGAAACCCTGGTTTCTTCTCGATTGGGAGACCTCAAGACCACCAATGTTTCTGTGATTGATGCAGCTGATATTCCCCTCCATCCGGTTTCTCCCAAGAAAAAGGTCAGTCTGATTCTGGCGCTGATGGTGGGCTTGTTCGGAGGAGTGGGCCTGGCTTTTGTTCTGGAATATCTGGATAACTCCATCCGGAGTCCGGAAGAAGCGGAGAAAATGACCGGAGTTCCTTCTCTGGGAGTGGTTCCGTATCTCCCTCCAAACGGACTGAAAAAAATAAAACGCAGTGGATATTCCTACAGGTATGCTTACAGGGATAAAGGGGGAGACAAAAAGACAGACAAATTTGCCGACATCAAAAAAATTGAACTGGTCAATCATCTGCATCCCAATTTCACCATTAGCGAAGATTACAGGACCATCCGGACATCCATCCTGCTCTCATCAGCCGGGAGTCCGCCTTCCTCTATGGCGTTCACCAGTGCGCAGCCCAAAGACGGAAAATCCGTGACAGTGGCGAATATGGCGGTGTCCTTTGCTCAGCTGAATGAAAGGATTTTAGTGGTGGATGCGGATATGCGCAAGCCGCAGCAGCATCGGATCTTTAAGCTGAGAGCTCCCACAGGATTGAGCAGTTATTTGACCGGAAAGACCACTTTGGAAGACTCGATTCATGCCACCAAGATCGAGGGGATTTCCCTTCTTCCCTGCGGTCCGGTTCCTCCCAATCCCACAGAGCTTCTCAATTCCAAACCCATGAAGCAGATGATCTCAGAGCTTAAGGACAAGTATGATAAAGTGATCTATGACCTTCCTCCTGTGCTGGCTGTGGTGGACCCTGTGGTATTGGCCAACCTGGTGGAAGCCACAGTGGTGGTGGTGTATCCCCGGCAGACCACGGAAAAGGCGTTTGTCAGTGCTGTGGAAGAACTGAGGCGGGGGCGCACCAAAATCATCGGAACTGTGTTCAATGGGATGAGGCTGGATAAGGACGATTATTATTACAAAAGTTTTTATAAATCCTATTACCGGTCAAGAGAAAAGACGGCAAATGGTGAATTGTGAAAGCGATGAATTGGGAAATAAAGAAAGGGATGTGGAGATGAGAAAAATAAAAGGGAATCAGACAGCAGTCCTTTTGTTCTGGATTGCTTTTTGCGGGACTGTGCTATTTTTCACTTTGGCGTTTAGCCAGGATACCAAATCTGAAGAATACATCATTGGGCCCAAAGACCTTTTGGAGATCAATGTGTTTGGTTTGGATGATCTGGACACCACCACCAGGGTCTCTGAAGACGGCCTGATCACTGTGTCGCTTTTAGGAGAAGTGCATGTGGGCGGATTGACCAAAAGCGGATTGGAGAAGAAGCTGACTCAATTATTTGGGGAGAGATTTCTGAAAAATCCGCAGGTGACGGTGTTTATCAAAGAATACCGCAGCCAGAAGGTCTCGCTGCTGGGTGCTGTGAATGAGCCCGGAGATTATGAACTCTTGGGGCGGCAGACCCTTCTTCAGATCATTTCTCAAGCGGGGGGAATGACAGAAGATGCGGGAAAAGGAATCATTGTGATCCGGAAAAACGGAGACGGCACCAACCGTTCCCTTGAAATACCCATAGACGATCTGGTGGAAAAGGGAGATGTGGAATTGAATATCGTTCTCAAGCCCGGTGATATCATCAACATTCCTATAGACAAGGTGGTGAGAGTCTATGTGTTTGGCCAGGTCCAAAATCCGGGAGCTCTGGAAGTGAAAAAATCCAATATTCCCACTTTGCTGCGGGCCATTGCCCAGGCCGGAGGGTTTGCGGAACGGGCATCCAGAGGAAACGTCAATGTCAAACGAATCAATGATGAGGGCAAAGAGATCCAGATGACAGTCAATGCCAAAGCCATTATCAAAGGAAAAAAGAAGGATATCCAGCTTCTGGAAAATGATGTGGTGTATGTACCTGAATCCATCTTCTGAAAATGGAGAATGGTAGTAAGAGCGGTGAATGGCGAATGGGAAAAACAGTGAATTGTGAATAGTGAATGGTAAATCGCGGAAGTCAAAAAATAAGATTGTTTATATGGGGAGCGGCGGCCTGTTTTATCCTGCTTCAGGTTTATCTGGTGTTTGTCAAAAGGCATATGACTCTGGGAATCAATGCGTCTTTCAACTCCCATCCCACTCCTCATATAATGGGTGCGCGAAACATAAGCCAGACTTTTGTGGCGCAAAGAGACCGTCTGACCAGAATAGATGTCATGCTGGGCACATTCGACCGGCAAAATGACCATGATGTGGTCTTTGAATTGGGCACACAGGGGGGAAAAGCAATCCTCCAGAAAGTGTTTCATGCCTCTGAGGTGAAAAACAACCTGTATCATTCCATCACTTTTGCTCCCCAAAAAAATTCTAAAGGAACCTCCTATTATTTTTCTCTCTCCTCACCCGAGTCGACTTTGGACAATTCCATCTGCGCCTGGATGAACCGGAAAAACATCTACCGGGAAGGCGGGTATCATCTCAACAGCAGGGCTCAGAGGGGAGATCTGGTTTTCCGCACCTATTCTTTACAGCCGGTCTCTGCTGTGCTGGGAACCCTAAACAAAAAGTATCCGGGGATATGGGGAAGCCCCGTTGTTTTGATCCTCTCTGTGGTCCTTTTTGTGGTCATCCAAGTGGTGGTTTTGGTCAAGCTTTTAGACCTTTTTTTGGAGTCTTTGAATTCTTATCTGAGGAAAAGGGCATGACTGAGTATGACATCTTTGTGATCAGCGATGATGTGGCTGGCGAGAAGATGGCTGGCCCTGGAATCAGGGCATGGGAATTGGCCAAATGCCTGGCAAAGTCATTTGAGGTGATTTTGGCTGTGCCTGATTATTCCTATAAAAGCTCCAAAAACAAGGAACTGGAATCCTGTGATTTTGAGGTCATCGACTACTCCCTTTCCCAAGCAGATAGGATCGAGGATGTGGGGAAAAAAAGCCGGATTTTGATCATGCAGGGGTATGTTTTGTCTAAATTTCCGGAGATCAAGAGCTTGTCCGCTCATCTGATCTGCGACCTTTATGTGCCGTTTCCTCTGGAAACATTGTTCATTCACCAAAAAAAGATCCCCAGCATCAAAGACAGAGAATACATGTATTTAAAGGATTTGAATGTCTATAAAGACCAGCTCAGGCATGGAGACCACTTCCTTTGTGCCAATATCAGACAGCGGGACCTGTTTGCCGGTTCTCTTTTGTGTTTGAACCGCATCAATCCCCGGTATTTGGACCACAGCACAGTGCTGGATCAGTTGATCAGTGTGGTTCCTTTTGGGATCAGCCCGGATGAACCTGGAGAGAACAGGGAAAACACCCGGGATGTGCTCCAGAAAAAATTCCCCGGGATTCAAAAGGATTCTGTTGTGTTTTTATGGGGAGGAGTGATCAGCAACTGGTTCGATCCTCTGACCCTGATCAAGGCAGTCCAGAAAGCCGCAGCCCAAAATCCAAAAATCAAGCTGCTTTTTCTCTCCACTCAGCATGCCAATCCGCTTCTTCCGAAATTGGATATGGCCCAGCAAGCCATGGAATTGAGTGATCAGCTTGGCCTGACTGACGAGACTGTTTTTTTCAACCATGAGTGGGTGGATTACAGCAAAAGGAAGGATTATTTCAGAGCCGCGGATGCGGGGGTTTCGATCCATATCAATCATTTTGAAACCTATTATTCGTTCCGCACTCGAATACTGGACTATCTGAAATACGAACTCCCCATAATCTGCACCCAGGGGGACATGTTTTCTGAACTGGCGGCTGAGAAGAATTTGGGCCTGACTGTGGGCTCTGAAGATGAAGAGGAACTGACCAGGGCTCTGGTGACCCTTGCTGAAGATGCTGAGAAGCGTCAACATATGAGAGAAAGGATCCAAACAGAAAAGAAGCATTTTTTCTGGGACAGAGTGAGTGAACCGTTGGTTCTGTACTGCCAAAGGGTCTTGTCCGGTCAAGAGCCAAAAAAAACAGTTCCTGTTAAAAAGGAGAAAACAAAATCCCTCAAAAGAAAAAGCCGGTCCCATTTTCGGACTCTTTTTCATCAGATTCCCATGAAGATTTCATCCAAAATCAGGAGGATTTTTAAGTTCTGATGGTGTTTGTGATCATCACATGGAATCGAAAAGACCGGCTCCGTCAGTGCATGGATTCTTTAAAGCAGTATATCCGGATTCCTTTTCATTCCGTGGTTATTGACAATGGTTCCACGGATGGGAGTGCTGAGATGGTGGACAGGGAATACCCGGATGCGACTCTGATCCGAAATGCGGAAAACCAAGGATTCAGCAAAGCAGCCAATCAAGGACTGGATTATCTGGCACAGAGTGATGTTCCGGGTGACTTTGTGGTGTTTTTGAACGATGATGCGGTGTTTAAGGATGACTCCCTGCTCCGGCTTTTCCAATATATGAAAAAGAGTCCTGATGTGTATGCGGCTCTCCCCAGTGTCTTTTCCGGTCCCAATCAGCTTCAAACCGGTGTGGGCGGATATGACCTCACTTTAAGGACAGCGTTTTCTTATTTTTTTGGGTTGTCCGTTTGTTTTCCCTATCTTTTTAAGGGATTTTTTATCCCTCAAGCCTATTACAGAAAAAAAAGGATCATTCTGGAGCTGGATTGGATATCAGGTGTGTGTCTGTTTTTGAAGCGGGAAGCTGTTGGACAGCTGCGGTTTCCGGAGGATACATTCATGTATGCTGAAGATGTGGCTCTGGGGCAGGAAATCAAAAAATACGGGAAAATCATTTATTTTCCCCTGGCCCAAGTTTTTCATATAAAGGAAAAAAACAGTTCTCCGTTCCATTCTTGCCTGTGGCTGGATTCTGTGTTTCAGTACTATGAGCAGCGAATTCAGGAGCCGAGACACAGCAAAATACAGATTCTCAAGATGATTTTTCTTTTGGGTTTTCTGGGAAGAATTTTGGGCTATATTCTGCTGGATTTTTTTTCCCGAAAAGAATATAAACAGAAAAGAGCAGAGCTACTGAATTACACACGTCACATTTGGAAAGGATATGAATGGTGAGCGCATGAGGATTGCATTGACTGGAACCCGGGGCATTCCGGCCCGGTACGGAGGATTTGAAACCTGTGCTCAGGAATTGAGTGTGCGATTGGCAAAAAAGGGTCATGATGTCTGGGTCTACAACCGGTCCGGCTATTACAAACAAAAGCCAAAGGAATATCAGGGAGTTAAGCTCATCTATGTTCCGGAATGCAAAATCAAAGTGCTGGATACACTGTCTCACACTTTTCTCTCTCTGGTTCATGCGCTCTGGAAACAATATGATGTGATTTTGGTTTTGAATAATGCCAACAGCCCATTGATGATTCTGCCCAAATTGTGGGGAAAAAACGCGGTTCTGCACATTGATGGTTTGGAATGGCAGAGAGGAAAATGGTTGGGATTGGGCAGGATCTATTTCAAATTTGTGGAATGGCTGTCCATGAGACTGGGGATTGAACTGATCACAGATTCCAGATGTCTGCAGAGATATTATCAAAACAAATACAAGAAAAAAGTTCACTTCATTCCTTATGGAGCTGCTCTGCAGAAGAGTCATCAGCCGGAGATCCTATCCCGTTACGGACTCAAACCCCGGGAATACTTTCTCCAAGTCACCCGCTTTGAGCCGGAAAACAATCCTCTTCTCAGCATGAAAGCTTTTCTGGAGTTAGATACAGATAAGAAGCTGGTTCTGGTAGGCGGGGTTCGGTACAGCACTGATTATGCCGCTGAAATATTTTCTATTCAAGACAAGCGGATCAAACGGCCGGGATTCATATACGATCCTGTGGTGCTGCGTGAGCTTCTGAGCAACTGCTATGCGTATATTCACGGAAATGAAGTGGGGGGAACCAATCCGGGTCTGCTTCAGGCTATGGGATCCGGGTGTTTTGTGATCTGCCGGGATGTTCCGTTTAACCGGGAGGTCCTTCAGGATGCGGGAATCTATTTTGAGAAAGATGTGGAGAGTTTGAAGGAGAAAATATCCTGGGCTCTGGCCCATGAAAGCCAGACTCAAAAATTTGGAGAAGCCGCCAAACAGATCATCAACGACCATTATGATTGGGATTTGGTGGTGGAGAAGTATTTACAGATTTTTAACAGCTTTCATAAAGCGCAGCGGTTTTTTCATATGTTTTGAGGGTTTGACGGGCTGTGCTGCTCCATGAGAATTTATTTGAGTGCTGTTTTCCTTTCTCAGCATAAGTATTCTTTAATGCTGGATCAGTGATCAACCTTTCTATGGCTTGGCTGATTTCTTGAGGATCTGAAGGATTGATCAGGATGGCGGCATCACCGGCTGTTTCCTTTAAGCTGGATGAGTTGGAGGTGACGACCGGAAGCCCAAGACTCATGGCTTCCAGCACAGGAAGGCCCACACCTTCGAACAGCGAAGGATACACAAAAATATCAGCGTTCTTATAAAGACCCCATAATTCCTGGTCAGAGACCAATCCAGTGAACAGAACATCCCGGGAATATGGGGTTTTTTTGATGGTGCGGATCACTTTTTGAGAATTGAAGTCCTGCGATCCCGTGATCACCAGCTTATGGGGGAGATTTATTTTTTCCTTAAGCAGGGAAAACGCTTTGACCAGGGCAGATAAGTTTTTTCTGGGATTCAATCGTCCCACTGACAAAAGATAAAGGCTTTGGATTCTGTATTTTCTCAGAATTTTCTGAGTTTCACTGCTGTTGGTTGGGGGTGCGGAGTGCGAAGATATTCCCAGGGGGATGACCTTCACCTGACTGTGCGGGATGCAATAACTGCGGATGATGTCTTGTTTGGAATATTGAGATCCGGTGATGATTTTATCAGATCTCCGGGCGGTGATGCGGATCAGAATTTTGGACCGGAACGCTTCCCACATGGAGAACGTCTCTGGAACATGAAGAAAGCCCAAGTCATGGATGGTTGTGACAAGCTGTCCTTTGTAAAAAGGAGGGGCAATGTATTGGACATGAAGTATGTCCAGTTTATCTTTGAACGTTTGAAAGCCCAGCCACAAAGGGATTCTCAGTAGGGGATTTTTAAGGACTTGAAAAGGGGGCTGCTTAATTTGAACCTGTTTTTTGGTCTGTAAGGTCTGATAAAAAGGATGTTGGCTGTTGATGGCATAAAGAATGTATTGGTTCCGGCCATCCAATCGGATCAGAGATTGAATCAGGTTCCGAATATAGGTGCAGTTGCCAGAGCCGTCTCTCTCAGCAGCATGAGCGTCTATTCCGATTCTCATTAATCTTATCGCCTCTATCTTATCACACCAACACCCCAACCTCCATCCTTTTTTATTTCGGGGTCGGACCATAGCATATAATTGATAATAAATAAGATAGCTCCAAAATAAGCTCTCTGAGTGCGCTTAGAACGTTGATTTTTGGGGCAATATTGCGCTTCTAAGCTTTGCGGGGTCATCAAGGGGTAAAAATAGGTGAACGGGTATCACGGCACTGTATTTTTGTTGAAATAGGACTGTCTATAGAATAGAATCTTCAAAAACATGAATTTGAGGATGCTTTATGAACATCACTGCAGATAAGATCAAGAGAAAGTCAATCGCCTTTATTAAGAGTTTCAAATTGTCGCCTCATCCGGACACAAAGCTCCTTTTTGTGATGGGTTACGGACGGTCAGGCACCACTATTTTGATGAAATTGTTTCAGTATTCATGGAACACCGAAGTCCATGGGGAAACATCTAAAAAATTGATGGACCATTTCATGTTGAAAAAACACCGAGTCCTGTCCCTGGTGGAAAAATCCAAAGCAGAAGTGCTGATCGGAAAACCCATTCTCAATTCACTAGAGATCCCAAAAATATTGAATGAGTATGAACATCTCAAAGTCATCTGGATGATCCGGAATCACAAGGATGTGGTTCACTCTGCGTTGGAGGCTTTTGGGAATAAAGTCTGGATCTATCTCAAGGATCTGGTGACACAAAAGAATCCAAGTGATGAGAACTGGATCTCCCGTACCGCTTCTTCTGAAATAATTTCCACAATCCAAAAAATGAATCACACCCGTTTTTCAAAACAGGACTGGATGGCTCTGGTTTGGTGGGCTGTGAACTCGACTCTGTTGTCTGAAAATTTGCACACATCACCACGCATTAAAGTCATCCGTTATGAAGATTTTGTGCAGAATCCCATGCGCACAATGAGACAAATCGAGACATTTGTCGGAGTGAATTTTAACAAAAAAGCAACCCGGTTTGTTTTTTCACAATCCGTAGGCAAAGGCAAACACATCCGATTGAATCCTGTGGTTGATCAAATGTGTTCGGAGATCCAGAATTTCGAGTTTTGAATTTTAAAAATCAAAAAAAGCATTGGACCTATTGTTTTTATCTTTTATCTATTATATCTTTGAGTCCAAAACTAATTCAGCCCATAGAGCAGCTATGAAAAAGCAAATGAAAAAGAAACACCATGTCTGATTTATTCCGGGGCATCAAAAACGCATCCTATCTGGCCGTAGGCAATCTCACATCCAAAATCATCGTGTTTGTGGGATTTATTTTCATTGCGCGGCTTCTGGGTCCTGAGGATTATGGGATCTATGTCACTGTAGGGGCTTTTGTGGGATTTTTCCAGATCTTTCTTGTCTTGGGTTTGAGCCGGGTCATTGTCCGGGAAGGAAGCAAAAATGTTGATGCTGCAGACAGGATTTTTCAGAGAACCATAGGCCTCAGAAACCTGATGGTTCTTGGAGCTGTGGCATCCTGTATTGTGGTCTCCTTGTTTATGCCTTATGAAGCACAAACCAAACTCTACATCGTGCTCTTCAGTTCTCAACTCGCTTATATGGGGATCAAGAGTTTTCTCGGGACGGTTTATCAAATCAGAGAAAAAATGCAGTACATGGCGCTGTTTGAAATTTTAAACAAGTTTTTGTTTGTCACAGTGTCAATTGCGTTTCTGTATATGGGATTCGGACTGCTCAGTTTGTTCATCATTGCGTTTTGTTCCTATGCCCTGACCCTTTATCTCAATTACAGACACTCCCAAAACATGATCCAATTTGACTTTTTTGCTAAGCCGCAATTCAATCAGGACATCATGAAACCCGCGTTCATCTTTTCGCTTTTGGCTTTTTTGAATTTTTTGATCACCAGAGTTGATCTGTTGATGATTTCTTTTTTAGGCACCTCTGCGGATGTGGGCATTTACGGAGTGGCATATAAAGTGGCTCATCAGGGAGTGATGTTGAGGAATGTGACGGCTCTTGCCTTTTTCCCTATTTTTGTGAAAATCTTTCATAACGGGACTTTGAAAGGCAGGAGAATCATTGCTTATTCTGCGGCGTTTCTGGTGGTCATGGTTTTGGGATGCACGGGTGTTTCCTTTTTTGTCAGAGATATCATTTCCTTTTTGTTCGGCAGTGAATACATTCAGTCAGGAGCGATATTGAGTGTGCTGATCTTTTATTTGGGATTTGTCTGGGCTGCACTGCCGTTCACCCTTTCGCTTCAAGCAACTCATAATGAAAAATTTTTCCTCTTGCCGCATTCCATCATGGCTGTACTGAATATTGCTCTCAATGCTGTTCTGTTTTTGAGATTCGGGCTCATGGGCATTGCTTATTCCACCATCATTGTTTCGGTGATCGGGTGTTTGGTGATCAATGTGTTCGGGTATCTGAAAATGAAAAAGCAGGGATTTATTCAATAATGAAGATCCTGTGGTTTGTGGATATCGTCTTTGATACAGCCCATGATCAAACCACCTGGATTGAGATGGTGACACAGCTCCAAAAAAACAATCAAGTGACCATGGTCACGCGGTACCAAAGTGCCAAGGTTCAGCCCAAGGAGATGAAAACGCCCATTCAATATATTGAATCTTCGCAGATTCCCTTTGTGAACAGATTTATCACGTATCAAAAACAGGTTCGAAATTTGGAAGGATATATTCAGAAGTTCAATCCGGATGTTTTGCTTTTCAACACCCATAATTATTTTCTATTGAGCCAGGCGCAAAAATTGAGAAAAACCTATGATTACCGGACTCTTTTGGACATCAGAACTCTTCCTGTTCCCGCATCAAAAGTGAGAGGAACCATTGAATATCATTTCTTTAAGCAAAGCCTGAAAATCGCGTCTCAAAAATTCAATGGGCTGACCTATATCACAGAAGAGATGAGGCGATTTTGTAAAGAAAAATTCAAACTCTCCAAACACAAATCCGGGATCTGGACCTGCGGGGTCAATACGCGTCATTTCACACCGCCCCAGAAAAGGGCTGAAAACAAAACCTTCACTCTCATCTATCATGGGAATATGGTCATTCACAGGGGATTGGACAACCTGATCAAGGCTATGGCTTTGTTAAAATCCTATGATATAAAACTGGTTCTTCTGGGCTCGGGCAGAGGATTGAAGGCACTAAAAAAATTGGCATCTCAGCAGGGAGTCTATCCAAAGGTGTTGTTTCATCCCAGAGTTCCTTACAGCCGGGTTCCCGAATACATCCAAAAAGCAGACGCCGGAGTGCTCCCTTTTCCGGATTGGCCGGGCTGGAATACCAGTTCTCCCATTAAAATGTTTGAATATCTCGCCTGTGGAAAACCTGTGATCGCCACCATGATTCCAGCACACCAAAATGTGCTCGAGGGCAAGGAATTTGTGTTTTGGGCCCCAAAAAGCAGCCCTAAAAAAATAGCAGATGCTGTGATAACCGCATATAAAAAAAGAAGTGATCTTGAGAATTTGTCAAAAAAATCTAGAGAATTTGTCACACATCATTATACTTGGGAGAAGAAAGCGAAACAATTGGAGGATTTTCTAAAGGAATTGATATGATGGATAGTGAACGTCTCAACTGGAGCCGCAAAGTCATCCCGGCCAGTGTTTTGGTTTTGTTTTCATTGTTTTTTTTCTTGGACTACATTTCTCTGGCATTGGGTTTGGTTCCCAGAGAGCTCACCTGGTTCCCAGAAGTCATTTCCATTGGATTCTTGTTCTATATTTTGGTTCGTTTGGCCAAGGGAAATGACCTCATCCCCATCCTCAAACAGACTCATTTGGTGCTGCTGTTTTTGGTTTTCACTTTGTTCGGAATCCTCATCAACAGAGTCGACCTTGCTGTGGCAGCAGCCGGAGTGAGAAACAATCTCAAGTATATGCCGCTATTTTTTCTGCCTTTCTTTTATAAATTTGATCAAAACTTTCTCAAAAAGCTTTTGTCTCTGATGTTTATTGCAGCACTGATTCAATTTCCAGTGGTCATCATTCAAAGAATTGTTTTTCAGACTTCTTCAGGGGATCCCATTGGCGGAACTCTGGGGGCCAACAGCTCTGGGATTTTGAGTGTGTTTTTGTGCATTGCTCTTGTGTTCTGGTCGTTCTTTTTTATTAAAAACAATATAAGATCGCTTCTCTACATACTGTTATCAGCAATGCTGATCATTCCTATGGGATTGAATGAGACTAAAGTGGTGTTTTTTCTTCTGCCAATCGCGTTTGTTTGTGTGTTTTTATTCACAAAAAACAAAAAGAAGCATCTTAAGAAGATCACAGTGGTGTTTCTTTGTTTTTGCTTAGGAATGCTGTTGATAGGCAGTCTGTACAATATTTTATATGTGGAAGAGGATCTCGGACCTAATGGAGAAAAGCTCAAGCCCTCCCGAAAAAAAATAGGAGAATATTACAATCCCCAAAGATTTATGCAGGTCATTTCTGGCAATAAAGTGAGAATATCAGGTTCATTAAACCGCCTCCCTCAGGTTATTTTTGCCTTTGATCAGATCAAAAAAGATCCGGTCCACCTCCTATTCGGAGTGGGGGCCGGGAATGCATCAGACTCGTTTTTCGAGCCGGCAAAAGGCAAGTATTACCAGAAATACGGTGAACTGAATATAGGAAACAATCTGCTCTCTCGCATGCTGTGGGAATATGGACTGGCGGGCAGCCTTTTGTTCTTTTCCATATATGCTTTGTTTTTTGTGAAAGGATGGAGAATAAGAACATCTGAGAGTCTATTCGGAGTGGCTGTCTCTGGATTTTTGGTGCTGATTGTGATTTATTTGATCACATCCATTTATTTCAACACCATGCTTATGAATTTGTTTGGTTTTTTGTTTTGGTTCCTGGGGGGATTTCTGCTGGCAGGGGATGATTCCAATTGAACAAACAGACATTCAAAGGACCCGTGTTTGTCTTTGGGATGCCGAGAAGCGGCACCAAATTGTTGAGAGACCTGCTCAATAAAAATAAGAAAATATTCATTCCATTGGCCGAATCTCATTTCATTCCCTATTTTGTAAACAAATACGGTCTTGATTTTGACTTGTCAACAGACAAAAATCAGCGAAAAATAGACAAGGAATTTCATAACACCTCCTTTTATTTTTTTTTAGTGTACTGGAAAAGGAAATTGGAAAAAGAGGATTTTTCCATTCCTGAAGGAATCACTTGCTGGGCAGATTTGTTTGAATTCTGGTTGAGAAAAGCGAGTGGATGCTGGGGAAAAAAGGATGTGGTTTTTGGGGATAAAACCCCGGGCTATATTAATCATATGAGCCTCATAAAGCGTGTGTTTCCTCAGAGCCGCTTTATCCATATCATCAGGGATCCCCGGGATTATGCACTGTCCTTCCGAAAATCCTGGGGAAAAAACATTTTCCGGGCTGTAGAGAGATGGAGGGATACTCTGGAGAGATTTGAGAAAGACGCTCAGAGCATGGACCGGAATGATATTTCTGTGCTGTATTATGAGGATTTGCTGGACCGACCCTGGGTAGAGTTGAAAAGACTGTGTGGTTTTTTGGAAGTGCAATACCATCCAGGAATGCTCCGGCTGGATAGGCCCAGTGAATTTTTGGGAGATGCCAAAAACCAGACTGAAATCGTGACAGACAATAAGGCGAAATATTTAAAAGAACTCAAACCAGCACAGGTCCAGAGAATCGAAGAAATCGTTTATCCTATGGCTGAAAAGCATTCCTATCCTATGCATTCTGCCAAACAATTTGTTCCTCTGAGGCGGCATGAAAAAGCGGTGTATCAGATTTATGATCAAGGGGCCATTCTCAGACACAATATCAAAAGATTCGGACTGTTCAAGGGTTTGTATCTGAGTTATATTCATCATAAAAAATCCAGTTGGCAGAATTAACCAGGATTATTCATGGAAGAGGTTAATATGTATAATAAACAGATAAGCGAATCTTCCCTGATAATGGGTGGATTCTTTTTGTGATGCGAATATTAATGGTGGGACCGGTTCCGTTTCTCTACGGAGGGATCTCTAAAGTGGCGGGAGCTTTTCTCAAAGCTCGAAAACCCGGTCTGAAAATGGATTATGCAGCCACATCCACAAAAAGATTTTTGATTTTTAAAATAGCTGTGTTTGTCTCCGGAGCGGTTCGAATTTTGCTGAAACTGATGCTTCAAAGACCGGATGCGGTGCACATTCATTTTTCAAAAGGGGCCAGCATCTACAGAAAGTATTTTGTTTTGAAGATGTGCCGACTTTTTCAAGTACCTGTAGTGGTTCAATCCCATACTTTTCTACCGGAAATCGAAGTGAAACATCTTTCTGTCCAAAAACCTGATTTTTATACCAAGGCCTCGAGTTTTGGAAAAAAAGTCATCTCTTTGTTTATGGATGAAGCATCTGGCATTTTGGTGCTTTCAGAGCGGATCAAATTGAGCATCCAGCCCATCACCCGAAATGAGAATGTTTGGGTCCTTCGAAATCCGGTTGACTGTCAAAAGCACCGCCCGTCAATCAAAGCAGATTCTCCCTTGAATGTTTTATTCATGGGAGATTTTTCAGAAAGAAAAGGAATTAAGATATTAGTGAAAGCAGCCTCAGAAGTTTTGGATCGTCTTGAGGATGTGAAATTCATTCTCTGCGGCAAAGCTCAGGAAAACATCAAAGAGATTGTGGAGGATTGGGGAATCCAGGACCATGTGGAACTGCCAGGATTTGTATCAGGGAAAAAGAAGCAGAAATGTTTTGCAAAGGCACATGTGTTTGTGCTGCCCTCTTACGAAGAAGGGCTGCCTGTAGCGATTTTAGAAGCCATGTGTTCCGGACTTCCCATCCTCACCACTCCTGTAGGAGGGATTCCGGATGTGCTGAAGGAATACAGCAATGCGCTGTTTATCAAACCAGGTGACCATAGAGCTCTTGCGGAAAAAATTATATTTCTTTTAGAGAATGAAGATGTGAGAAAAAAAATAGGGGAGAACAACCGGAAAAAAGTGTTGGATGAGTTTGACACTTCGGTGATTATGCAGGATTTGGTGAATATATACCGCAAATTGACTGAAAGCTGATATGCGAAAGATTAATGTCATTTATATTATGGGAGGGGCCCGGAGCGGCAGTACTGTTTTGGGAATTATTTTAGGGAATATCAAGGGTCTATTTTATCCCGGAGAGCTTTTTGCATGGAATGAATATAAGGGGATCCCCAGTTCCGATAAGCAGGAAACACAAGAGTTCTGGAAAGGGATTTTACAGGATTCCATAAATTTGAAAAAACACTCCAAATACAGCTTTTATGACCTTATGGAAAGCTATGCTTCGTTTAAGAATATCTTGAGATGGAGTGACCGGAAATTACAAAAAGACTACTGCGATTCCAATGCCGGGCTTTTTCAGCAGCTTCAAGCAAAGACAGGAGCAGATGCAGTGGTGGACTCTTCTCATTATGCGCTGAGAGCGCATTGGCTTTCCAAGGACTCCAGATTGGATTTGAATCTTGTGTACTTGGTGAGAGAGCCGGTCTCAGTGGTGAATTCTTTTTTGAAAAAAAACATTGAGCAGAAGTCCAAACACCCTGTAGAGGGGAATCTCTATTACTGGGCTGTCAATTTTGTTTCCTGTCTGATTTATCTCATTCATCCTAAGGGGAAAAAAGTATGGATTCGGTTCGAAGATGTGATTCGCCGACCGGAAGAGACATTAACTCAGATCACTCAGCGCTTGGGAATTGAGGGAGAGGTTCGGAGCTTCAGTGATTTGAAGGTCGGACCCTTGTTTGAAGCCAACCGGATCAAAAATCTCAAGAGTATTGACTTAGAGAGAGAAATGAAAGATATTGAATTGAATCTTTTCTGGAGGATTGCAACCAGGGTGCTGCAGCTTCCGTTTCACTTGCTGTTTGGTTATTGGTTTCGGTTATATGCAAAAAGGAATCAAATGACAGACAAATGACAAATCTTGACAGACTGACATACCGGATTGCAGATGTGAAGGTGCATGCTCTCCAGCCTGAGAAAGCCAGGGATATTGTTTTGAGCTGGTTTGATCAGCCCAGACGTTTTCATTACATCTCTTCCACCAATATGAATCATTTTGTGAACATAGATGAAAATAAGGAGTTTGATCGGATCGTCAATCATGCGGACTTGTCTCTGCCTGACGGGATGCCCTTGATCTGGTACGGCCGCCTTCTTGGCTACCAGCTGCCCAAAAGATGCGGGATCGAAGAGTTGATGATGGAAATATTCGATTTGTCCAATCAGGGCTATTCATTCACTCATTATTTTTTTGGAAACACGCCTAAAGTTTTGAAATATTTAAAGAAAAAATTATTGAAACAATTCCCTCATTTGAAAATAGCGGGGATGTGTTCTCCTCCGTTTAGAGAATTGACTGAAGAGGAAAATCATGAGTATGTGCAACAGATCAACCGGACTGATCCTGATTTTATCTGGGTGAGTTTGGGGTGTCCCAAGCAGGAGATTTGGCTGTATAAAAACCGGAAGAAATTGAATGCTGTGGTGGGAGGAGGAGCGGGGGCGGTTTTTAACTTTCTCTCCGGACAGACTCCCAAAGCTCCGGATTTCTTGAGATATTGGGGATTGGAGTGGTTTTTCCGGCTGATCAACAATCCTAAGCTAGCTCCCCGCTACCTGTACAAATACCCCAAATTTTTCCTCAAACGCCTCTCCCGCAAAATCACACTTCTAACGCGTTCCGGATATTTAAGGTAAAGAAAATTTGAGGAATCGAATCAACAGGTTAGATTGTTCTGTATTTTTGACGGAAATGTATTTTGATTGACTGAGTTGAAGGTCCATGGAAAAAAGGAAAAAAGGGGTCGGACCATAGCATCTAGTTGATAATAATGAAGATAGAGCCAAAACAAGCTCTTATGATTCTCTTAAAATGATGATTTTGGCCCCAAAATCACACTTCTAACGCGTTCCGGATATTTAAGGTAAAGAAAATTTGAGGAATCGA
>WJMT01000080.1 GCA_014727835.1 Candidatus Aminicenantota bacterium
CAGATATGGCTTCGGGATGCCAACACCATTATCCCGGCTTCCCGGTATTTTTATGACACCCCTTTTCTTGCCTCCTGGCTGGAGGAGCATCTGTTCCATCAGACGCCCAAAGGCTCTCTCTATGACTGGATCGACTCGAAGGGAAAAATGGATAAAAACACCACTGAGACTGACCAGGAGACCAGCGCTGTGCAGGCGGCCTATCAAGTGTTTCAAATCTTAGGTCCGGATTGGCTGGAAACAGAAATCCAAGGACAGAGCATCATTGAACGGCTGGAGAGGGCTTTGGAATATGTGCTCCGAAATCGCTTTGATGAGGCCTTAGGGCTTTTGAAAGGGGCTCACACTGCGGACTGGGGGGATGTGGATATGGTGGATGAGGGCCAGGATGCCATTTATGTGGATGAGCGCACCATATGGACTGCAGATATCTATGACCAGGCCATGTTTTATGGCGCCTGTGTGCAGATGTCAGAAATGTGGGACGCTGTGTGCCAACCGCAAAAGGCTCAAAAATGGAAGAAACAAGCTCTCTCAATCCAAAAAAACACCCACCGCACTCTGTGGCAGAAAGATAAGGGATTTTTTCGCATCCATCTTCATCTCAGCTCCTTTGAGCATGAATTTGATGAGGACGATCTCTTTGCCATGGGAGGAAACGCCACAGCTGCGGTGTTGGGACTTGCGGATATTCATAAAGCGCAAACCATTATTGAGACTGCACTGAAACGGCAGCCCATCTATCAGATCTCCACAGTGAGCGGGACCCTTCTTCCCCCCTACCCTGAAAACACGTTTGCCCATGACCTTATGGACCAGCCCTATGAATACCAGAACGGAGCGCAGTGGGACTGGTTTGGAGGACGGCTGATCACAGCTATGTTTGAGAGCGGATACAGCCAGCAGGCCAAGGAAAAACTCTGTGAAATCATCCAAAAGAATGCGGCAAATCAAGGATTTTTTGAATGGGATACCCGGGATGGCAAAGGCAGGGGTAGTGATCTGTTTGCGGGAAGCGCCGGAATTCTGGCACAGGCAGTCATAGAAGGATATTTTGGAGTTGAGTGGACACACAATGTTTTGTCTCTGTCCCCAAAACTGGGAGAAAAAGACGGCCGTGTTTTTCTGCGTCAGCCAGCCAATGGCCAGTCGGTCAGGTATGATTATGCGTATGAAGAAAACGAGATGGGAGTGTTGAAAATCACTCTCCAATACTCAAGCAGCTTTGATGGAGAAGGTGCAATCCGGATTCTGGTGCCCAGAAAAGAAGGAAGGCACACCACAGCGCCGGACCAAAGAGATTTTTCCCTTTCTATTGACGGGCGAGACACTGATTTTGAGCTCAACACAGTGGGGCAGGACCAATTTATCGCATTTCACACAGACTTTAAAGACCGCACAGCAGTGATCATCATCAAAAAGGCGCAGAAGCTCAAATGAGCCCGAATCCAGATCCAAAAGAAAACAAATCCCTGTTCAGCCGACTCAAAGACCGAACCCCTCATTTTGCCAGATGGGTCTACACCCAAATCTATCTGAAATATTTGCTCTCTGATAAATATCTGATCCAAAGAAAATTCAAAAAAAGGCTGGGAAGGGATCTACTTAAATACGGGGACACAATACCTATTTACCCTATTTCTCTCAGTACTATGAATCCCACTGCTGTCTTTTTTGAGAGAACGGTTGTTTTTTTGTAATATATGTTTTATGGCACCTCTTGATTTTCAGGTCTTTGTCAAACCAGCCGGCCCTCTCTGCAACCTGGCCTGTGAATACTGCTATTATCTGGAAAAGGATCAGCTCTATAACGATGCGGGCGGATCATTCCGCATGCCGGATGTTTTGCTGGAGGAATACATTGTTCAGCACATAGAAGCCAGCTCAGAACCGGTGATCCGTTTTTCCTGGCACGGAGGAGAGCCCACTGTAGTGGGGCTGGACTTTTTCCGGAAAGTCGTGGCACTCCAGCACAAACACCAGCCCAAAAACCAGCAGATTTCAAACGGGATGCAGACCAACGGCACTCTTCTTGATGAAGAATGGGGACTGTTTCTGGCAGAGCATGATTTTTTTGTGGGGATCAGCCTTGACGGACGTCAAGAGATCCATGACCGCTTCCGTAAGAGCAAGTCAGGACAATCCACTTTTGATCAAGTCCTGCGCGGATACCAAATCCTTAAAGCGCACGGTGTGAGCACTGATATTTTGTGCGTGGTGAATGCCCACAATGTCCAGTTTCCAAAAAAAGTGTATCGATTCTTTAAAAACATGGGAGCTTCCTATATCAGCTTTTTGCCCATGGTGGAAAAGCAGGCTGATGCCAAAGGCAGAGTCCATCCCCTGAGTGTGCCGGCTGAATTATGGGGTGAATTCCTGTGCACCATCTTTGATGAGTGGCTGGACAAGGATATCGGCCGGATCAAAGTCCAGATCTTTGAGGAAGCTGCCCGCACCGCATTTGGACTGGAGCATTCTTTGTGCATTTTCAGGCGGGAATGCGGAGACATTCCTGTAGTGGAACACAACGGGGATTTTTATTCCTGCGACCATTATGTGGATGAGGAACACCGGCTGGGAAATATTGCAGAGACCCCTCTTGAGGACCTCCTGCAAAGTTCGCAGCAGAGAGCATTTGGAAGAGCCAAAAGAGAGAGGCTGCCCCAAATGTGTAAGGACTGTGAGGTCAGGGACATGTGCAACGGCGGGTGTCCTAAAAACCGGTTTGTCCAGACCCCTGCGGGAGATGACGGATTGAATCACTTGTGTGCCGGATACAAGCGCTTCTTCACCCACTCAAAGCCCTGGGTGGACCAGGTGGCCTTAGAATGGCGCCGTCAAAAGTGAGGGACTCAGTGCCTTAGGGACTCAGGAACTCAGGGACTCAGTGATTTTTCAGGTTTTGAGCTTCTCCTTAAAGAAGGCCAGCGTGCGCTTCCAGGCCAGTTGCGCGGCTTTCTCATGATACCTCTCTGCACGCGAGTCATTGAAAAACGCGTGTCCGGCTCCCTCATACATGAACATCTTGTATTCCACCCCGGCTTTTTCGAGCGCTTTTTCAAACTCAGGGATGCCGGCATTGATGCGATCATCCAGCCCAGCGTAATGAAGAAGCAGGGATGCTTTGATTTGCGGGACTTGTTCTGGGTCAGGCTGTCCTCCGTAAAAAGGCACAGCTGCGGTTAAATCCGGTGCATGGACAGCCACCTGGTTGGTCATGCTTCCTCCCCAGCAGAATCC
>WJMT01000010.1 GCA_014727835.1 Candidatus Aminicenantota bacterium
CGATTTGTTTTCGGTGAATTTAAAGGAGAGAAAGACCGGATCAAAAAAATGAAAACGGGCGGCGTCATGACGACCGGATCCAAATACAATATCGTCTGGGAGGTCACACCAACCGGAATGCTGTATGAAGGACTCAATGAGGGATATAAAATGAATTCTTTCAATCCGGACGGGAAGAAAGTCATGACTTTTTCCCGGGAATATGAGCCGGTAGTGCAGGAGATTATACGGGATGGAGAAATTGTTACAAAGAGAATAATGCCGGCCTATGATCCAAGAAAGGGATTTGAGTTTGACGGAGAAGGAAACATCTGGGTGGCTTTCTATTCTGAAAACGAGGATGAAAACGTGTACGATGTGTTTTCTCCGGCTGGAATCTACATGAGACAGATCATGGTTCCCCACCGGATTGTTGAATTCTCTAATGGCAAAGTGTACAGCATCGTCTACACAGAAGAGGGATATACCTCTGTCAAGCGGTTTGAACTGGTCACTCCTGAGGATACAGATTGAGCCACCACTCAGGCTGGCGCTTGAGCCACCTATCAAACCACGCCATAATGGTTTTGGTCCATAAAACCCGCCTGCTGTAGGTCATGATGTGGTGGTTTTGATCCAAAATCTGGATGTACTCCACGTGACGTCCCAAAAGCTTTAAAGCAGTAAAAAGCTGGGTGCTTTCTCCCAGGGGAACATTTGTGTCCACAGAGCCGTGGAGAAGAAGAAGCGGTGTGGAAATTTTATTGGCATTGAAAAGAGGGCTTTGTTCCACATAAATATCCCCCCTGTTCCAGGGAAAGCTATTAGCGGAAGCAACAGCAGAGTATGAATATCCCCAATAACCTTCACCCCAGTAGCTGGAAATGCTGCTGATTCCTGCATGAGCGATGGCTGTGTGGAAGATGTTGGTTTTAGAGACCAGAAGCATGGTCATGAATCCCCCATAAGAAGCGCCGATGCATCCCACTCTCTGTTCGTCCACATAAGGATGTTCTTCCAGAAATTTGTTCACTCCCTGGATGATCTCATCCGAGACCCTGAGGCCCCAGTCATTGACATGCCGGGCTGAAAAATTCTGTCCGAATCCAATGGCTCCGCTTGGCTGGAGCACATAAACGATGTAGCCCTGGGCTGCATAAAGGTTGAGAGGATAGCGACCTCCGAAACTTCGGGATATAGGAGTGGTCCCGCCATAATAGTTGACAATACAGGGATATTTTTTTTCGGGATTGAAATCCGGGGGAAAGTAGATCCTTCCCGAGATTTCATCTCCGGATTCGTTTTTAAATGACCAGTTTTTGACATCACCCATTTCAACATACTGAAAGGATTCCTGTTCTGTTTCAATGAAAAGCTTGCTTTTGTTTTGCTTCAAATCCAGAAAATAGGCTTTCTGAGGTTCGGAAACACTGGATCCGGTATAGACCGCTGTATCTGTTTCTGAGGACAAGTCAAACCTGGAGATGACATCCACATTTGTTTGGATGAGCGAATAAATCTTTTTATCTAAGTCATATTTGTAGAGACGCACATAGGAGCGGTCTGTGGCAGTCAAATACACACAGTTGTGTTTGTGATCCCAAAACGCCTGATTCACCGTTGGTTTGAATCTCTTGGTCAAAGATTCGGCTTCTTTGCTCTTGATGTCAAAGATATAAGCCTGAGTGTCATACTCGTTGGGGATAGTGTCATCCGGGACATTGATGCCGGTCTCTCCAAAGGTGGAAGGGCCTCCCAACACCAAAATCTTTTTTCCCTCAGGCCCCCACTCTGCATTCCGGAACCAGGCTCCCTCCCAGATTTTATCCTCTTTCAGAGAGTTGATGTCCAGAACAAACAATTGGGTTTGAGAGTAAGGTCTTTGAGTCAAATCCACAGTGGAGCGGGTGAACAGCAGTTTTTGACTGTCCTGCCTTATGGCATTAAGGTTTGTGGACAAAGAACCGGCGGTCAACCTCTGTCTCACCAGGTCAGGAAAGCTCAGTTTGAACAGATGGCTCCGGTCTCTCCATCCAGGTTGGCGGTCTTCAGGACTAAGGATCCGTTTGATGCCTTTCCTGTCTTCTCTTCCTTCAGTGGTTACTGAGTAGATGATAAAGGAAGCATCCGATGACCAGATGTGGGTTCCCAGGTTTTCTATGTTTTTGAGCACTGGAATAGATGTTCCTTTATCCAAATCATTGACCCAAATGGATCCTTTGGGCCCCTCTCTAGTGGTATAGGAAAATTTGTTCCCCTTGGGAGCCCAGATGATACTGGATATGGAACTTCCTCCCCGGTAAGTCCGGTGGAGACTTAAGTCTGGCAGGCTGTGAATCTGCATCCAGGACTCTGATTGGTCTGTGGGAGGAAGTGTTTTACGAAAGGTAAGCGCTGCGAATTTCCCAGAGGGCGATATGGAAGCAGTGACCACTTTGGGCCCGTCCAGCAAATGGGAGATGTTCATCCTTTGCTGGGGCGAGAGACTGAATACAGGCGGAGGGGATGTGAACTTGGGATCCAGAGTGAGGTCAGCTTTGAAGATCAACTCAGGATTGACCTTTGGGTCGTGGATAAATTTGATCATGATCAAATGCTTTCCAGTCTCAAGCTTCAGGTTTCTGGATAGAGTCCGACCTGGAACCTGGTCGGTATCCCTGGAAGATGAATTGAACTTTGTTTTGGTGGAGATCTGCTGTCCGTCAATGAATAATGTGAAGATCTGAGGGCTTTTTATGGCAAGGTCGGCTCGGGTCCATTGAAACACATCCAAGTATGTGGCAAAGACAAATGTGCACAAAAAGTCTGATTGATAAGGAATTCGGATGAATTTCTGTTCCGCATTGATTTTTTTCCAATTGTGTTTTGTTTTGTCATGCCAGATAACCGAATCATTTTCTTCAGGCATCAAGTCAGAAATATTCAGCTCATGGAATTTCAGCAGGTTTTCAGGAAGATACGCATTTTGGCTGTCCTCATGGAAAGCAGGAAGAGGGGAAGGCAAGGGTCCCAACACAAGCCAGGAATTCATATCGACCTGAAGGTTTTGTTCTTCTGCATCCTGAAAGGGAAACGCCAGAGTTGAAAAAATAAACAGGATGATAGCTGCTGTGCTGCACAAATCAGACCTTATTCTCTTTTTATCCATTGGTCCTCCTCACAGATTTGACTATAGCCCAAATCTCACTGCATATCAACAGTGGGCAGATCTGTTCTGTTTTTATTTTTCAATTTTTATCTGATATAATCAATGAAAAATCAGACAGGACTGTACAATATTTTTTGAGGAGGAATGATGCTGAATAAATTGATTCACTTTGGGATACTTTTTTTACTGATTTTGGTGTTCATGTTTCTCATTTTTGGCTGTCGGGGAGAACAAGAAGAACCGATTGTTCCTGGAGATCTGGTCCTTTTGAACGGGGACATCCACACAGTGGATCCTGAGAATCCAAAAGCACATGCCTTGGTCATCAATGGAAACAAGATCACGGCAGTCTGTCAAGTCTCTGAAGAAGCGGAGAAATACATTGGTGAGAACACCCGGGTGATCGATCTGGAGGGAAACTTTGTCACACCCGGTATCATTGACGGACATGTGCATTTCAACAGAGCCGGAGAGCTGATCAATGACGCCAATCTCATGACTGTCTCAGATGAACAAGGATTGAGAAAAGAGGTCTCCAGAGTTGTGGCCATTCTGGATGAGGGAGAGTGGATCACAGGAGGACTTTGGGGAGCTTATGAGAAATGGGCCCTGGGAGATACCGCAAAGAGCAAAGATACCAAGAAAAAAGCATGGAAACCGCACAGAGATATGATTGATGACATCACACCGGATAACCCCTGTTTTCTCTGCAGGTATGACTACAGAGTGTGGCTGGCGAATTCAGCGGCTTTGAAAGCAGCGGGCATGTCTGACGGCATCTACAATGGGATGCAGTTTGATGGCCAAGGAAGGCCCACCGGAGTGATTGAGCGTCCTTCTCCGGCGTTCCAGAAACTCAGAGAAACAGTCAAGCCCAAATCCCATAAGCGGCTTCTTGATGAAAACCGGGCAGCCCTCAAAGCACTGAGGCAGGCTGGGATCGTGGAGGTCCATGACATTGCACAGCCGGAACAAACTCAGCGTTTTATCGAACTCCAGGAGAATGGGGAGCTCACCTGCCGTGTTTGGCTGAGGCCTGACCTGTCCCGCGGTGCCGAGCTTCAAGAAAAAGGCCTGACCATAGGGCTCCATCCCAAGACAAAACAGCCCGACACCTGGCTCCGGTACGGCGCCTTAAAAGGATATATAGATGGCATTATGGGGACCCACGGAGCATTGTTTTTTGAACCCTATGATGATCAGCCTCACAATTACGGGCACTGGCGCCGCCACACTTCAGATGACCCGGATTTCAAGACCGGCAACATGAAAAAGATGTACGATTTGATCAAAGTGGGGCTGGACGCTGGTTTTGTGGCCAATGTCCATGCCATCGGAACAAGAGGTGTGGCTGAGATGCTTGATCTGTATGAAAGGCTGAAGAATGAAGGAGTGGACCTGACCGGATTCAGAGTGATTCATGCTCAAGTGATCAGGCCGGAAGATTTTTCCCGTTTTAAGGAGCTGAATGTGATTGCTGAAGTGAATCCTTATCATATCTCTGATGATATGAGGTGGATGGAAGAGCGCATCGGAACAGAGAGATGCAAGGGAGCGTATGCATTCAAAAGCTTACTGGACAACGGCGCTGTGCTGAGTTTTGGCTCGGATTGGCCCGGAACCAGTGCGGCGCTCTATCATATGCATCCCAAATATTTGATCTATGCGGCTGTGGCCCGGAAAACTCTTAAAGGGATCCCTGAAGAGGGTTGGTTTCCTGAGCAGCGCATTTCAAGAGAAGAAGCCATCAAGGCCTACACCATCAACAATGCTTATGCGGCTTTTGAAGAAGATGTGAGAGGGTCCATCCAAGAAGGGAAACTGGCTGATATCACAGTGTTTGACCGCAGCTTGATCACGGTCCCTGAGGAGGAGATCCTAGATACAGAGGTTCTTTACACCATCATTGACGGTCAAGTCCTGTTTGAAAAATAAAACGCAGCCATTGCAACAAACACCACAAACCCGAGCCGCTCAGTAAACCCAAATCACAGCGGAACGATTTTGATCCTCCCTGATATGGCGAGGGAGATCTTGAATTGTCCCGCTCTGTTTGAGATGGTCACCGAAGCCAGATTGGATACAGTCCCCAAAGGGTGAAATATCGGGCTGTTGGTGGCGCTGATGGTCACGCCCTTGAAATCCCTCTCTTTCTCCTTAATCCATTTCTTGTGATCAGGGTCATATTTTTCTATGATGTAGCCTGATTCGTGAAAGGAAATTTTGATTTTGATCTGTTGAAAGATGGATTTGTACCTAGCCAGATTCATCTGAGAGTTCACTTCCCAGACTGCTTTTCTCAGTATGTACCGGGGAGGTCTTTTAAGAAAGGAAAGGGATGAGACCCCTATGATGACTGCGATCAAGAAAAGAGACACCACTGTTTCCAGAAGAGAGAATCCTTTATTCATTTTCTATCCATTCGATGATTTTGAATTGCGCCAGATGACAAATGGGATTTTGAGTCAAAGGAGAATTAGAAGTGAAGTCTTGGCCGGATAAAAACCGTCTGTCAACATAGAGGTTCAATTGATTCTGCTGGGTGTTGTACTGAGATGCATGCACACTTCCCAGGATATTTGCGGTTTTGTTTTCTCCCTTGATGGAAAATCCGCCCCTAGAGGTGGTCAGAGATGCCTGGATTTTGATGTCTTTAGCAGAGCTGTTTTCAATGAAGAGGCCTCCGGTCCTGTTTTGCTCTCTGACGATGCTGTTTCCTCCGGCAAAGATATGGAGTTGGGAATGGGAATCCTTGACATACGGAACCGAGTCAATCCATTCCAGTCCTTCATGTGTCAGGTCATCGGTGATGGTGACGGCTTCTGATGTGATGATGGAAAAAGAGATGCTGTTCAGGACAGAAGCCTTTTGTTCTTTCCCCCTTAAGCATTTGATTTGACCGCTGACAATGACAATGCCTTTGGGGGTCAAGTCAAAAATCTCCTCACCATAGGGAGTCAGAAAAAGAGTTTGGTGGATTTCAGGATTGAATCGAACCTCCCAAACTCCAGTCTCCAGAACAATATGGATGACCTGAAAATCATGTTCCACACTAAGGACCATCTCCTCCACATCACCCTGGATGTAAATTCCTCCCAGACCCAAATCATCCCTGATCAAATACACTCCTTCGGGAACAGGTTCGTCCTTGATTTCCAAACCCAGCACCTGCCGCAGGCGCTGATCAGAGAGGTCCTGTGGTTTGAATGTTTTGATATTGAGCGCTTCCTGTATCTGTTGGGAAGCCTGGTCTGGAATGAGCTCTTTTTCTGTGACATAGATTTGAGGGCTCAGCCTGTTTTCCTGAGCTGAGTGCACAGAGATGCTGTTTTGTTCCAGAAAGTCTTTGGGTGAAGTCAGGCCGGAGTCTCGGTCTTTAATCAATGTCAAGGCGGAAAGGGGAATATGGCCGGTGAATATTGTCATGGTGCAGGAGAGAAGTTGAGTTTTCACCGGATGATACTGGTACACCGTTCCAAGGGATTTCAGTTGAACTTCATGTTCAGTGATGAAATAACCGGCAAATTCTTGATAAAGGATTGTGGTGAATGATGTCTGACAAGTCCATTTCATAGGGGCCCACTGGCCCTTGGTTTCAATCGGGATCTGAGTAGAGAGCAGAAATGCGATGATATCTTCTCCGCTGAGTAACGCATCCTTGCTCAAGTCAGTGAATTTCTGCTGGCTGAGAGTGACGGGGCTCTGGATTCCGGCAATCTGTTCTGAAAGCTGGATAAAGCCCTGCTTGATCCCGTTTTCAGAGGCATAATCAAGAAGAACAGCGTTTTTTCTGTGCTGGTTCAGCTTGAGGTTGACCTGGGTGAGAAACAGTGTGGTCAGGCCCAGGGTGGTGAAAAGAAACACCATAAATGCAGTGATCAGAGTTACCGATCCTTTTTGGTAGCGGCTCTTAAGGGGAAATGCAGCCAGCCAGAGCCGAGTTTTTAGAAAATAGAAACATTTCATGTTTGGACTCCTTTTTATCTTTGAGACAGATTGTTACGCGGACTAAATATCTGGTTTCATCATAAGAGCACTCAAACAGGGATGCATCTTCCAGAAGAGGCTGGGCAGGGCTTGAGTTGACTTTTCGTCTGAAAACGTCTTTTTTTTCATCCAGATAAAACATGAGTTCCCGAAGCAGTGCAATGCAGGCCTCATCTTTGTCATAAGAATAGGAAAGAGGAGAGGAGATCACACAGGATTTGGAATCAACAGATAGAATGTCCTTGACCTCCCCCTTGTTTTGATCATAGATGCAGAGTTTCCTTTTTTTCTTTAAAAAGCTGGTTTTATGAAAAGAGATCCGGGTCTGTCCGGACACAAGCGGGGAGATACTCTGGAATTCTTGATCGCTTATTTGAATGTGAAGGATTCCCTCACCGCAGCGGATGCCTTTAACCAGTCCCAAACGGATCGGAATGATAAGACCTTTACCGGATGGAAGCACATCTGCTCTGATTTTATCCATTGCTGAGAGAATGGCCTGACTCGTCTGGTGTTTGTTTTTCATGTCAAGAAAATGAGACCGGGCAGTGGTGAAACACTCCATTGCGGCCAACACCACAAATGAAAAAACAGTGAGACTGACAAGAACTTCTGTTAGTGTGAAACCGCGCGGTTTGTCCATGGTTTTAGAATCCCAGCTCCTGGCACACATAGAGCACCAAAGAGACTTGATATTGATCCCGATCTTGGGGTGAGCAGGAAATCTCGATCTGTTTCACATTCTGGGAAATGTCCTGTACAGAGGTCATCAGACGATAGGTTTTATTGGATCCTGGCGGACGAATCATTTCTTGTTGCTCGCTCTGATTCAATTTCGGATGGTCAAACCTTAGGGATTTCAACTTTTCCATTCTGTTTGCAGCCAATTCCAAGGAAGTGATCCGGTTCTGACACCTCTGTTGGACAGCCAGGGAGTAAATAAGAGTCTGGAATGTGCCCAGGACAAGAAGAGTGAAAATAAACAGTGAGATCATCACCTCTATAAGGGAGAATCCTTTGTGTTTCATCTTATCAATGTATATGCACAAGTCATGCCACTTTGTTTTATCCGGCTTCCTGGGAGAACAGCCGCTGCTACGCAGTTGAACTGTCAACACGGGTTCACTCAAATGGCAAATGTTGGAGACAACAAAAAAATGTAAAAAGAGCCTTGACAATCCCATCCAATATCCCTATTATATGAGAGCCTTCTGAACGGATTTTTTCTTTTACAGATAATTTTTTTCGTTTGATGAGGGTTTCTTTCCTGGATGGAAAGAAGTTGATCTTTGAATTAAAAAGCAGAGCGGCCTCGATCGGTCCAAATTGTCAGATAGTCTTGTTTATAAGAACTCTTCGGAGTTCTTATGTATAATTGGAGAGTTTGATCCTGGCTCAGAGTTAACGTTGGCGGCGTGCATAACACATGCAAGTCGAACGAGAATCAAATGGCTTGCCATTTGAGGAAAGTGGCAAAC
>WJMT01000011.1 GCA_014727835.1 Candidatus Aminicenantota bacterium
ATCACCGTGACTCTTGGCCTGAAAAAACTCTTTGTGCCCGCTCTTGTGGTGCTGGCGATCGTGGCAGCCGCATTCATCATCTGGCAGTTCCTTCCTGGAAAAAAAGTCTTTAAAGCCCCTGTGATCGAAAACTCAGTGGCTGTGATCAGTTTCGAAAACTTAACCGGAGAGGAAAAGTATGACTATTACCGGAGGTCCATACCCAACCTCTTGATCACAAACCTCGAGAATGCAGGACTCTCTTATGTGGTCAGCTGGGAAAGGATGCAGGACCTTCTCAAACAGACCAGAAGGAGAGAGGGAGAGATCATTGAAAGTGAATCCGGATTTGAAATCTGCCGCCGCGAAGGAGTGCAGGCTCTTGTCACGGGAAGCATCAACAAGGCCGGAGACATGTTCGCCATCGAATTGAGAATTTTGGACGCAGAGACCAAAAGACATATCAAGACCGCCACTTCGCGGGGAATCGGGGAACAGAGTATTATTGAAACTCAGATTGACGAGCTGAGCAGAGAGATTGCCCAGGGAATAGGAATTGCCCAAAACAAGATCGATGAATCCAAAATCCATATCTCTGAGGTCACCACTGAATCCATGGAAGCGTATAATCTATATCTCAAAGGGGTGGAATCCTATTTTAAACTCTACCTGGATGAGGCCCAGCGCTATCTCGAAGAGGCTCTTTCTGTTGATCCCGCCTTTGCCTCAGCCTATCGTATTCTCGCTTTAGTGCACCATCAAGCTGAAAATCCCAAAGCCAGGGAGGAAGCCCTAATAAAAGCCAAAGCCTTTTCTGAAAAGACAGCAGAAAAAGAAAGGCTGTTCATTGAGGCCACTTATGCCGCGCTTGTGGAAGCGGACTTGGACCAAAGTCTGAACATCTATTACCGCATTATCGAAAAATATCCAAAAGAGAAGCGGGCCTATTTCTGGGCTGGAGTCAGTCACTATTTGAGGGGTGATTCAGATAAAGCCATTGAGCCCTTCCAAAAAGCCATAGAGCTGGACCCTGATTTTGGAAACGCCTTGAACATGATCGCATACTCTCATTCACATCAAGGAGATTATGATAAAGCCATTTCTTATTTTGAAAAGTATGCCTCAGTTTATCCTGAACAGGCCAACCCGCTCGACTCTCTGGGAGATCTGTATTTCATCATGGGCCGGCTGGATGATGCCATTGAAAAATATAAAGATGCATTGAAAATCAAACCCGATTTTGGGTCTAGTTTGATGCTTTCCTATTTATATGCACTGAAAGAGGACTATGCAGAGGCCCTCAACTGGATCGACAGATACATATCCAAAACTGCCTCTCCGGGCCGTAAAGCAGGGGGACACTTTTGGAAGGGATTTTATCATTACTGGCTTGGGAATTCAGAGGAGTGCTTTGCCGAATTCCAAACTGCAGAGGACCAAGCAGAACAAATCAAAAACCAGTCTTTAAAAGCAGGAATCGATGCTTTGAGAGGATGGGTTTATTATGATAGAGGGGACTTTGACCGCAGCAGGCAGTCATTCCAAAGATGGCATGAGGCCGCTGCAGAACAACTGCCTTCTTTCCAAAAATCATTGAAAGCTCTATACCTCCTTTACATCGGATTTGTGGACTTAAAACAAGGGCAAATGGATTCGGCCCAGTCTAAAGTCAAACAGATCGAATCCATTCTGTCTGACATCAAATTAGATAATCAAAATAACTTTCAAAACTGGATGACCTTACTCAAAGGAGAGCTCTGGCTTGCTAAGGGCTCGGCGCAGCAGGCTATTGCAATCGCGGAAAACATCGAGGCCCCGCCCTTTCACAGCTATAACATGAGGTCCGGACAATACATTTTATACAATATACCTTTCCTTAAGGATATGCTGGCTAGAGCTTATATCAAGAACGACGAGCCGGATAAAGCCATTGCCCAATACGAAAGACTGATCGCTTTTGATCCGCAGCAGGAGGATAGATACCTCGCTCATCCTGTTTACCATTACAGGCTGGCTATTCTTTATGAAGAAAAGGGGTGGGAAGGAAAAGCCATGGAAGAGTATGAAAAATTTCTTGCTCTATGGAAGGATGCGGATCCTGAGTTTACCGAGGTGACCGATGCCCGAAAAAGACTTGCAGCCCTGCAGTAAATTTCCCCCCAATATACTGGAGTAAAGACAAAGATGCACATCTTACAAAAATAAGTACACGAGTATCACGGTGCTGTATTTTCTTGGTGCAGCACCAGAAACGAAGCAAGGAAAGGAACAAAGAATGATAGAGATTCCGGAATCTTTGGTTTTGGCCAATCAATTGAACCAGGTTCTTAAGGAGAGGACTGTTGCAGATGTGACCGCCTGGCAATCCCCGCACAAACTGGCATTTATTTACGGGGATCCCTCAGCATACGGAAACCTGTTTAAAGGACAAACATTTGAGCGGGCCCGGGGATTCGGCTCCTGGGTGGAGATTCAGTTTAAAGATGCAGTTTTAGCTGTGAGTGAAGGGACCCGCCTTTTTCACACTAAGGACGAAAAAGAGCTTCCAAAAAAACACCAGATGCTCCTGAAATTTGATGACGGCTCTTTTATGGGGGCGGCTGTGAAGATGTACGGGGCAGTGGTGGGCGCCCGGCCAGGGGAATACGACAACAAATATTATCTGGTGGCCCAGGAGAAACCAGCTGTGTTCTCCAAGGAATTCAGCTCTTCATATTTCAAGTCTATGATCGATGAGGAAGGAGTGCAGAAGTTGAGCCTGAAAGCTTTTCTTGCTACAGAACAGAGGATCCCGGGATTGGGGAACGGAGTTCTGCAGGATATTCTTTTCAACAGCCGGCTTCATCCCAAAGAAAAAGTCAAAGATGTCACAGAGAAGCAGAGATATTTTCTGTATCAAACTCTTGTCTCAACTCTTAAGGATATGACCGGGCAGGACGGAAGGGATACGGAAAAGGATTTGTTCGGGAATTACGGCGGTTATCAGACCAAAATGAGCGCAAAAACAAAAAATCAGCCCTGCCCTGTGTGCGGGACACCGATTGTCAAAGCCAGTTACATGGGGGGCAGCATCTACTTTTGCCCCAAGTGCCAGCCACTTTCAAGCAGGAAGAAATAGGGTAAATAGGTATTGTGTCCCTGTATTTAGAAGATTTTTTTGCACACGGATTCGTAGATGGACAAATCAAGACTGCACGAGCGGAGCAGGTCTTTGTCCCTGACCACTTCATAGGAAGGGCCGGTGGTGATGATTTGGCCTTCCTTTAAGACGGCCACCCGGCCGCAGCAGGCCGCAACCGGAATGATCTCCTGGGACACAATCACCACGGTAGCGGGCAGGTCTTTGATGATATGAAGGAGCTGCTCCACCATGGAAGGGTCCAGGTTGGAGAAGGGCTCATCAAAAGCCACGATCTCCGGTCTCATAGCCAAAACCGTAGCCAGAGCCACCCGTTTCCGCTCTCCAAAAGACAGGTGGTGGGAAGTTTTCTTCTCATAGCCTTGAAGCCGCATCTCCTCGAGGGTCTCTTTGACTCTGCGGCGGACCTCATCCGGACCCAGGCCCATGTTGAGGGGGCCGAAGGCGATGTCCTCTTCCACTGTGGGATTGAACAACTGGTCATCCGGATTCTGAAACACCATCCCCACTCTAGAGCGGATCTCCGGGGCGGTGTCTTTATTGACTTCCCTGCCCCCCACTCTCACTGTTCCCTGTCCATAGAGAATCCCGTTGAGATGAAGAAGCAGAGTGGATTTCCCGGCTCCTGAAGGCCCTATGATGCCGAACCGTTCCTGGTTATGAATGCTTATGTTCACACCGCGGAGAACAGGGTGGTCTTTTTCATAGGAAAAGCAGAGGTTTTTTATATCAATTGTTCCTTGTTTCCTGTTATGGTTTTTTGGAGTCATAACCCAAACCTCACTCCTGTATACAAAGCTAAAAACAGCAGGGAAAAAAGCCCGTCCCGCAGTTTCAGTCTGAATCCGTTGTATTCCTGAAACTCTCCCTGAAACCCCCGGGACATCATGGCATTGTACACATCCTGGGCTCTTTTTTTGCCTCTAAGAAAGATCAAAGCCGCCTGGTTTCCATAGATACGGAAGCGGCTGATCCGGCTTTTTCCCGGAGTGCGGCTTTTCCGGGCCCGGGTGGTCCGCAGCATCTCATCGTTGAGTATAAAAATATACCGGTACATCAGGGCAGACATGACACCCAGTACGGGGGGAAATTTCAGTTTCTGCAGGCCGTTCAGCAGGCGGTGGAACTTTTCTGTGGAGGACAGGAGAGTCAGCAGAATGACAGCGGCATAGGCTTTGAGCAGAATAGAAAGAGGATGAAACCACATACTTTCTGCAGAAGACGGGGAAGCAGAAGCTCCCGGACTTAGGAGATAGGACAAGGGCAGCACTCCGGCAGCCATCACAATAAAGGGCGAGGCGATCAAGCAGCGCTTGAGCACAAAAGACAGGGGTATCCGGCTGGCTGCCAGCAGCAGGATGATGAGGAGATAATAAAAAGGGAATCCCGTGAGATCTCCCCGGGGTTCAGAGACCACAGCCACCACTGCCAGGAAAAAACAGATCAATTTGACCCTGGGGTCCAGCTTGTGGATGAACGAGTCCAAGCGGCTGTATTTGTCTAAATAATCATGCTTCAATAGACGCGCCTTTTATCCGGACTTCTTCCGAGCCTTCGCTCCGTAGAGAATTCCAGCAATCCCGAACACCAAGCTCACTCCCACCAGCGCCTTCCACACAAGCGGGACCTGTGCTTGGGATGGAGCGGCTTCTGACTCTTTGGAGGCTTTCTCCTTTTCCACATCCCTGGCCTGTTCAGGGGGATGGGATTCTCCGGACCCAGGGACTGTTGGTTTTTGAAGAAAAAAATCTTCCCCCAAGGAAAGGATCTGTTCACTTTTATGCCCGGTCCCGTCATCCACTGCCACTCTCCAGTCTCCGGCCTGGTCAGGGATGAAAGCGAATTTCCCCTTGGCGTCGGTTTTTCCGGTTTGGAACGCCTTTTCCGAATCCCTCGGAGCATAGATAAAGACATCTCCCCCGGATAATCCGTGCTTATGCCCGCTGTAGCCTGCTTCCACCATCACCACAGAAGGCAGTGGAGTGATTTTGATTTCCAGTTTGTGCGCATAGAGCCATGAAGCAGCACCAAACCAGAAAATCACAAGTGTTATGAGCCAAATAAACTTTTTTCTCATTTTTTCTCCTTTATCACAGGGTATTTGGGCAGGATGCGGGGATCAACTTTTCTGAAAAATCCTATGATCATTGCGCTGAGAATTCCCTCCGCTCCTGCGGCAATCACATAGATGCTCATCAGATAATAAATGCCTCTTCCGTAACCTGAAAGTTCGAATTCCACAGCCATCAACAGGGCTGGCACTATGATCCCCACAAATCCGCACAGAAATGCCCTCAGAGCTTCAGGGACCGGGCGGATGCGCCACAGAAAATAGGCGGCCACTGCTCCGGCACTCATGTTGATCACATTCACACCTAGGGACAGCAGACCTCCGTGCTGAAACAGCAGCGACTGAAACAGGAGAGCTGTGAACACCACAGGAACAGCCCGGAATCCCAGAAGAATCCCGGCTAAGCCAAACAAACCAAGGTGCACAGATGTCCCAGCCACAGGAAAATGAATGAGCGACACAACAAACAGAGCCGCGGCCATGATCCCCATCTTAGGGATCTCCTCTGTACGGGCCCTTTTTCCAAACACATACAGCGCTCCTACAGAGACAGCATCTGCGGCTGCAGCCATTTCTGTTGATAAAATCCCATCTGCAATGTGCATGGATTCTCCTTGGAATTCTTTTTCGAAGAGCCTAAGAAGTGTTTATATCACAGAGCTGGATTCGTGTCAAATATTCAAATATCGTGCTACCTTCTTTGCCCACTCAGTACAAAAGCAGCTCTGTCTTAGAATCTTCTTTTTTGGGTGAAAAAACGGATTCTAAGGGTTTTAAAGAGGCCTTAATAGGGATAATCAATTTATTATCAATGACTTGCTGCAGCCAAGCTGCCTAATAGATTATTTTCGGGCGGTGTGGATGGCTGCTGCTCCCAAAAACAGCAGCTGGTGATAGACTGAGGAAAAACCGGCTTTGCGGCAGAGCGATGAAAATTCAGGTGCATCATAAAAACGGGGCATGGTGTGGGAGAGATAATTGTACCCGGCCCTGGAGCCAGAGATCTTCTGGCCAATTGGCTTCACCACCCAGCGGATATAGGAATGGTATAGCTTTCGGATGATGAAAAGAGGAGGCTGGCTGGTCTCCAGGTTGAGAAAATGACCACTGGGCTTCAGCACTCTGTAGAATTCCTTAAGATACAACAGCATGGATTGAGAATCAGGATTGAGGTTTCGGGAGGAAAATGAGATGGTCAAAAGGTCAAAAGAGCTGTCTGGAAAAGGAAGCCTCCCGGCATCTGCTAAGACGAATTGAACCCGGCGCATGTGCTTTTTCCTCTGCGCCACACGGATCATGTGAGAGCTTCCGTCTGCCGCATAAATTTCTGAGGGGTGTCCCAACCGGCGCGCCAAATTCTGAGCCATTTCCCCGGTTCCGCTGCACACATCCAATATGCGCTTTTTGCCGATCCGGGCCGCGTTTCGGGCGGCGCGCTTTCTCCACACCATATCCAGCCCGAACGTGAGCACATGGTTGATGAGCTCATAGGTGGGAGCGACTTCTTTATAAATGATCTGGATTCCTTTTTTCATGAGGTCTTTCCTGTAGTTTAAACATGTATTATAAAGAAAATCAAACCCCTATCACAAGTCAAGGCAACAAAACTTTGCTTTGCTTTCAGAATTCTGATATACAAATATCATTATGAAAATCAAAAAAATACAATTGTGCATTTGGACTGCTGTTTTGGTCCTGTTTTATTCGGGATTGTTTTCTTCATGTCAGACTCAGGAAAAAACCCACAAGAAATTTTATTCACCTGAAGAGATCACGGAATTGGAATCCCGGCTTGCCCTGGAGACCAAAGAGGAGCCCAAGTCAGGAAAAAAAACATCAGAGGGAACATTTGCGGTGTTTGAAGACCGGGAATCTCAAACCGGGCGAATGATCCATCTGAGTGTAGTGATACTTCACGCGGAAGGCCCAGAAGTCAAACCAGACCCTCTGTTTGTTTTTGCAGGCGGGCCTGGCGCTGATGTGACCAAATACAAAGCCGCGTACAGAAATCACTGGGTGAGAAAACACAGAGATGTCGTCCTGGTGAGCCAGCGGGGAACCGGAGGCGACAACTGTCTGGACTGCCCTTCAGCCTCCCCCGAAGATGATGTTCAGTCCTATTTCGAGCCGCTGTTCAGAGCAGAAACGTTTAAAAAGTGTCTGGAAGAACTTCAGAAAGAGTATGACCTGACACAATATTCCACATGCCTTGCTGCAGACGACACTAATGAAGTCCGGCTGGCACTGGGTTACGGCCAAATCAACATCACCGGAACATCTTACGGCACACGCATGGCGCTCATTTATATGCGGAGACACCCGGAGACCATCCGTACAGCTATGCTGAACGGAGTGGCTCCTCTGGCTTTCAAAAATCCTCTCTTTCATGCATGGGGCTTTCAAAGAGCCATGGACCTTTTGCTTGATGAGTGCTCTGAGGACCCGGAATGCGGTTCGGCTTTTCCAAATCTCCGTGATGAGTTTGATTCGATTTTAACCCGGCTGGAAGAAAAACCTGCTGAAGTCATGGTCACACACCCCAAGACACATGAGCAGGTCTCCATCCTGCTTTCCAGAGAAGCTTTTGTCGAAGCCATGCGGACCATTATGTACAGTAAAAACAGAGAGGTCCCCCTGCTCATTCACGAAGCGTCTAAGGGGAATTACAAACCTTTTGCCCAGGCCGGTCTTTTTTCAGAATGGACCATTCGGAATCTCCTGGCCACAGGAATGCTGCTGTGTGTGACCTGCGCTGAGGACCTGGACCGGATATCAGAACAAGAGATCATAGAGCTCGCTGAAAACACATATATGGGAAGCGGGCGGGTGCGCCGGCAGAAAGCGGTCTGTGAGTTCTGGCCACGCTCTGAGCTTCCTAAAGATTTTGGAGAACCCGTGAGTGTGGATATCCCCGCTTTGATCCTTTCCGGCTTTTTGGATCCGGTCACTCCCCCAGACTGGGGAGAAGATGCTGCCAGCCATCTCCCCAACAGTTTGCACATTGTGGTTCCCGGAGCACACGGAGTCGGCGGCGAGTGTTTGGAACAAATTGAAAAGCAGTTTATGGAGACCGGCTCTGTAGAGGGACTGGATACCTCATGCACAGATACTTTGGAAGTGGGAGAGTTCAAGTTAAAACATGACAGCGAATTTAAAAAATAAGGTGTGGCCCTGAGTTCCTCTCTCGCCAAATTCACCTGTTCCCTTCTGATAAGCAACCTGTATAGAGCCAAAGGGCGGCTGAAACCGGTACACAAAAAGGAGCTGAATGTTTCTTTTATCGATCACTGTGTTGATTTGATAGAAGAGTTTTAAAAACAGGTCATTGGTGAAATAATTGGTAGCCCGGAGCACATGGATCCAGGTGCTGTCCCCTTCCGGGTCCGGATCAAACAGCACTCTCTCCAACCCGTAAGAAGCAGAGAATTCCCGGGACAGCTTGAAATTGACATTTCCTTCCAGCAGTTGAAAATCGCGGTCAAAGTTCCGGCCAAAACTGTAAGAAAAAGTGGCCTGCTGCCATTCTCTGGTGTTGTATCCAAGCTCGACTTCACTCTGCCTATTGCGGAATTCTTTTTCATAGAGCTTGAACTCTTCGTGGTGTTCTAAACTGAACGAAAACTTGTTCTTCAAATCAAGAGAGGCTTCCTGATCGATCTTCCAGCTTCGCAGTGTATCGTCCAATCCCCAGTAGATGTTGTAGTTGGAATCATACTCAATGCGTTCCAATCCCGCTTTTTTAGGAAAAAATATCTTGCGGATTGCTGAATCCAGCTCCCTCCGGTTGTCATCCCGGACAAATCCAACCCTATTGGCATTATCTGCAAAGTTTCTTCCCAAATGAGTGTATCTGAGATGAATATGAAAAGTGGACGAGTCATAGCTGGGGCGAAGAAAAAAAGCGATGTTGTCCGTGTTGGTCTCACCATAGCTGGCAGCTAGCTGGCCGGTGAACTTGAATGTATCTGAAAAATAAAGGGCCGTGTCCAGCCCTGCGGTCCCCCAGTTCTGGCCGTTTATCCATTTGTTGGCTGCCGTGAATCCGATGTTGGAGGATTTCATCACATCCTTTTTCAAACGGAATACTGAAAAATTGGCCGAGGGGTCCCCTGTCTCCTGATTTTTTACGGTTTGTGCTGTGAAGCCCTGGAATTCATAGCCTTTGACTTTGCCGTAGACTTTGGCCCCTCCGTAAATATCGGAAATCCTGCGCGAATAGAACAGCCGGATGCGCTGCTGGTAAATCTCACTGCCCTCCAGAAAAAAATTTCTTTTCTCCGGAAGATAGGTCTCAAAACGGGTGAGGTTGATGACCTCCTGGTCAGCCTCCACAGTGGCGAAATCAGGATTGACAGTCAAATTTCCGGACACTGTTTGGGAGAACGCATACCGGGCGTCCAATCCCACCTCTGCGGTGATCTTTTCTCCCTCCTGAGCCTTGGAGATGAGATGAGGGATGACCTGGATTTTTTTGGAAGATTTCTTTAGGTCCAAACCTGTGAGGTCACCGAATTGGGAGACTTTATAGACTGACTCCAGAGGCCCTGTCCAGAAGCTGAATTCTAACTTCCTGGGAATCCCTCTGCCCAGATTCAAGCCCCATGTTCTTTCATCTCCGGGTTCATATTTGATGCTGCTCAGCTCTACAGAAAACTCTGCAGTCCACCCAAAATCAGTTCTCTTTGCCCCTGACTTCCATATCCCGTCCCAGGTGTTGTCAATGGTCCGCCCGTTTTCTGTGATGCGCCCATCCCATTGAGTCCCCAAAAGATTGGTGCAGACAAAATAACAGGTCCTCATGTCATGGAAGGTGTCGATCAGCACATAAACAGAGTCGTCTGATCGGAGATCTGCATCCCTTTTGGTCATACGGGCTGCGATTTTCCGGGGTTCAGAGTCATAACAGTAAAATCCGAAATAAACAAATCGGTCATCAAAAAGCACCTTGACCACAGTGCGTTCAGATGCAGGGCGTCCTTTTTCTGGTTCAAACTGAATGAAATGGGTGGCCTCAGGGGTGCTGGTCCAGGCTTTCTCGTCAAGAATCCCGTTGACTCTTATAGCGGCATTGGTCTTCTGAGCTGAAAGCTGTTTGGACGACCACTTAGACTGGGCCGAAATCACAGGACATACCAGCATGCAGAGAAAAATGAGAAGACACCAAACGTATATAAACTTGCGTTTAATTTTATTGTTCACCGAAGCACTTCAGTCACAACATTTCTCAACTTTTGCTCTGATATGGGTTTCCTTAAGATCCTCTCTGGCTTTGTTCTTTCCAGCCGTTTGGGATCCAGTGTATCCAAATTGCCGCTGATATAAATCAGCGGGATGTTTCTTTTTTTCTTGATCTTTTGGGCTGCTTCAATCCCGTCCATCTCGCCTTTCAGCTTAATATCCATAAGAACCAGGTCAATTGGATTTTCCAATGCTTTCCAAACCGCTTCTTCTCCGGTTCCCGCAATTTCAAATCTATAATTTCCTACAGATAGGAGCTGGGTTTTTATGTCTAAAGCTGTGATGTACTCATCCTCAACTATGAGGATATTTTTATGGAGCATGTTTGGACCCTCTGAATTCGATTTTAAAAGTAGTCCAATCATTCTGCTCTAAAACAGCTTCTCCTTCAATCTGTTTTGCCAGGTTTTTTATCAGATGCAGTCCCAATGATTCTGTGGTGTCAAAATCAATATGATCCGGAAGCCCCACACCGTTATCGCGATAGATGAGCTGAATATTTTTCTCATCCAGCTGTTTGAGCCTGACTTCGATCACTCCCTCTTTCTCCTCCGGAAACGCATGTTTGAGGGAATTGGTGAACAATTCATTCACTATAAGGGCCAGGGGGATAGCTTCATCCAGGCTGATCACTGCATTTTCAACATCCAAGCGCAGACCGATGTGGCTTCGGATGTTGGATGACCGGTACATAGAATCCAGCACATCCTCCAAATAATCCTTAAGATCGATCCGGGAAAAACTCTCGGAACGGTACAGCTTTTCATAGACTGTGGCCATCATCCGGATCCGGTTCCTGCTCTGCTGAAACATGTCCAGAATGCGGTCATCTTCGAACTGGCGCGACTGAAGACTCAATAAGCTGGCTACGATCTGGAGGCTGTTTTTGACCCGGTGATGGATCTCGCTGAGCAGCATTGTTTTTTCCTGGAGTTCTTTTTTTTTCCGCTGCTGGTTTTTTTTGCGTTCTGTAATGTCTGTCAAGGAGCCCACAATAGAAACGGTTTTGCCATCTTTCACAACCGGTGCTTCCCGAACCTCAACCCATATTTTCCGTCCTTTATTCCCGACCAGTTCCAGTTCATAGGGAGGCTGCCGCTTCCCGGTCTCAATGGCTTTTTGGGTCAGTCCAAATCCTTTTTCATTGATGGGATTATCCGTAGCAAACTCAGTCCATCTGACCATGGCTTCCTCAGGGCTGCACTGAAGAAATTCGCGGCTCTGAGGACTGAGATAGGTCAATTCATGCTCGACCGTATGGGAGTAGAATAGATTTGTGCTGTGCTCCACAATATTGCGCATCTTTTCTTCACTCTGCCTCAGAGCTTCCTCAGTCTGTTTGAGCTCTGAAATATCAGCGACTCCGGCTAGAGCCCCTGTGTAATGGCCCTGTTGATCCCCCAAAGGAGTGGTGCTCACCAACGCATGAACAGGCTCTCCGTCTTTTTTTTGGAACACAAACTCATGGGCTTCAAGGATACCTTTTCGGCGCTCTTTGAGCTTGTCTCTGGCGACTTTCACCCATTCATCATCCATGAATTCAAAGAGGTGTTTCCCCTCCATCTCTTGTTGCGAATACCCCAGCATCTGTGCCATCTTGGGATTGACAAATGTGGTGTAAGCTTCCTCATCCAGCATCCAGATTCCTTCGTTCAATGTCTCTACCAATCGCCTGAACTTTTCTTCGCTTTTTCCCAGCTTCTCAATCGCACTTTTTTGGCTTTGGGCAGACAGCCACGATACAGTAGCCAGCATGAAAAAGACCAGCATGGCCGGAACATTGGGTACGGTCTGATGGACAAAAAACAGACTGATGATGGCAGTGACTGCTGAAGAGACCGCAGCAACAACAAAACTGGTCCAGGGCCTTAACAAAAAGCTGGCAGCCAGAATGGGGATGACAAAAACCAGAAGACCCCGGCCGTCCACCACCTGTTCCGGTTTGTCCGAAAAACAGGCTACTGCGATCAGCACTGTGAGAAAGGAAATGCGGGCCCATTTCCCTGAAATCTTCCAGTTGATCACATAGATGATCCCCACACTGATGAGCGTGATTCCGATACTCAAGCTCAGTATAGAGATCTGCCCCTTTTCTCCGATCAAACCCAGGGGAGCTGTGATGACAAGCACAACTAAGAGGACCACAGCACTGGCAGCTGCAGCCAAGAGCAGGACATTGAGCAGTTTTCTGCGGCGGGCGTCTTCGGCGTCTGTGCTGTTGACGTCAAGAACTTGGGATAGCTTTTTGATCAGCTTATTCATGACGGCTGCCCTTCAGCTGATTTTTCATGAACAGGACTATTTTACAATATATCCTTGACTGTTGAAACCTTTTTTTATCCCTTTTATCCAGCCTGGCTGTGGCAACCAATTGATTCTAATATAGTCCTTTTATCCTCCCTTTTATCCAGCCTGGCTGTGGCAACCAATTGATTCTAATATAATTATAGAGAATAAGTCTTCTTATCTTTGCTTAGACCACTCATTTCCATAGAAAAAACTATATTGTAAGAATTTAAGCTCTCTTTCAATATAAATTGCCCTCTTGATTCAATGATCTTTCTGTTTTTTGCTTTTCCTTTCAAATCAGTTCTCACTTTACTTATGAAATTTTCACTTCCAACGGCTATGCTCTCCGTCCAAGAGCTTTTCCTCTTCATATCTTTTGAATCCAGTTTGGAATTTATCCAATCATTATATATTTCTTTGAAATCTTTCTGCTTTTTTATTTGGACAAGACTCAATAACTTTTCCATATCAATCAATCGATATCTTTTTCGGTTGCTTTGAATCTCATTATAACCGCTGAAAGGCCAATCTTCAGGATGATTCACTACTCCTGCTCTGACCATATTCAAATCAATATAAACAAGACATTCGCGAAGATGCTTTCCGCTTTCCACTGCGGTTGCATGATAATTATCTTCCCAGAATGCTCCGCTCCGATTTTTTCGGAAATTATACTCTTGAGCAGTCCTGCTCGCGATTAGAAGCATAGATCTCGGAATAATATTCTTCCTGCCATCATTATAAACTAAAAGGTGGACGTGATTGGAAGTCACTGCATAATTCAAGATTGAAAGGCGATGTCGCTTTTTCGCGCAAAACAACCAGTGGAGCCATCTCTGGCGGTCTTTTGAAAATCTTAGCAAAAAATCTTTGTTATGACATCGTTGTGTGAGATGCCATACCAATCCGGGGATTAGATAAAGCTTTCCTCGAGACATGAATTCCCTCCTCTTATTACCTTTTCTTGTCTAATCCTATTCTGTTCTCATTAAAACGATCATCCTTATCTTTCACATCATTCTCTTATCTTAAATAGACGGTTTAGACATAAAAAATTATCACCTAAGCAGATAAAGCGGAGGAGATCTATATCTATTTTCTTTAATATCAACAGGTTGCTACAGCCAAGCTGGGAAATTTCTGGGAAATTTTGGTTAATACAGAAGAATCTTACTTAATGCAGGAGAGGATTTTTATTAAATATTCTGGGCTGGGACGGTCAAATGTATTTTGGCTTATGTATTTAAACTGGACAATCCTCTCTTCATCAACAATAAAAACAGCGGGAATGTTTTGATCAGCTTTGCTTCCTCTCCATTCCGTTGTGAATAGCCCAAGTCCTTTGGATATTTTTTTCTGCGAATCCACCAATATGGGAAATGGAAAGGGGATCTCTCCCTTTTTGTAAGCAAAGTCCATGGGAAAATACTTCTGTGCCATTGTCATTCTTTGCTTTCCTCGATCATCCAAGTCATCTGGATTTTCTGGATTCTTCCAATTGTCAATGTCATTCAAAAGAACAGAGAATTGTTCAACCCATTCCGAAACTCCTGAAAGATCATAAGGAAGAACAAATAATATCTCGGTGTTATGCTTTTCTCTGAGTTTTTGCATCTTGTCAAATTCAACAAGCTCCAAGTATTGATAGGGACACACATGACACCAATGGCCTTCAGCAGCCAAACCACGGGGAAAGATCAGGATAATGGTTTTTCCTTTAAAGCCAGATAATGTGACCTGTTTGCCCTGATAAGATTCCAGAGAGAAATCCGGCATTGGATTTCCTACAACAGCAGGGCGAATTTCCTGTGCTGAATACAGAGATAAATTCATAGCCATCATAACCAGAAATAGCAAAATAGGCCCGCTCACAATCATGATTTTGATATTGTTCTCTCTCATTTTCATTCCTCCTTTATCAAATCACTGTATTCAATATGCGCTGGAGAAAAATAAAAGTCAATAGAGTCTGGATATACAATCAACATGGGATTGCTGTATTTTTCTCCCATTTTTTAGAAACATGTTTTTTATGTGAAAAACACCTGTCTAAGCACTTATGTAGGGGGGGGCTATCTGGTTTCTCTTTTAATATCAATAACTTGCTTCAGCCAAGCTGGATAAATCAGCGCCAGCGGCCGTATCGGGATCGTCCTCCAAAGCGAGGATTCACCACATTGCTGTAAACAGAGCCGAAGGTGTAGCTGAAGCCGATATCTATGGAATAATCATAGTCAGTGGCCAGCTCTTTTCTCCGGAGCAAAACTTCATCCACTGAAGCCCCCCCGATAGGAAGCGACAGCTGATCGCGGACCCGGTCAAACCGGCCGTGAAGGTCTATGGAAAATCCCTTGAAAAGCCGGAAGGAAAGAAATCCCCGAAGCTCCAGCCGGTTTTTTGATAGATCATGAAAATAATGAGAGCCTTCTAGAGATGTGGATGCGCTTCCCCAGGGTTCTCTGATTTCTAAGGTTAAGGTGAGAGATTCGTTATACAGATTTTCTTTGGTTTTGTTGAAAATGGTCTCTTCGATATAATTCATTGAATTCAATCCGATTCGGTACAGACACCGAAGCTGTCTTCGGGTGGACTGAGAATAGGGAAAAATATTGTACTCCACAGCAGGGGCAATCATGTAATGAGCGTTGATGTTGCTGTAAGTGGATGAGGCCGCTTCGATCCAGCCTCCAACAGACCAGTGCTCGCTGATGCTTTTCACTACCAGCCCCCTTAAATTTTTTTCCTTGGAAACACTGGTGAGTGAGTAATCATCATAATCATAATTGTCTTCTTCATAATCAGCAGATAGGCCCATCTGGATCTTCCATTCCGGAGTCACTCTGTTCGCAGACAGGTTCAATCCCAGCTCCGTGGATTTTTGACTCGTCTCCCCTCCGAATTCTCCATCCACCCGGATGTTAAACACCCAAAAATTCCATTTATCTTCGACGGCTGTAGGTTTCAGTTCCCACTTGCACTGGACAGAGAGAAGGTCTGCAATGGGCGTTTTCATCAAAAAGGGGAAAAGACCCTTTTTCATGACTTCCAGCATTCCCTCCCGGATCTCGTCTCTGGTCTCTGTTTCATTGGAAGAATACTCTAAAGTCTCCTCCATATCCTCAAACTGTTTTTTACCAATAAAGGCCAATGTGTATTTGTTTCCGCCGCTTCCCGTGTTTTCGTCTGTAACAAGGATGTGGATATCCGCATCTGTCCTGTCGCGGACAAAGTTCACATAGGATAATTCTTTGCGGATATAATCTCTATCGCATCTCCAGCAGTCAAGAAAGACCTTGGGAGCTTTCTCTTTTAACTCGTCCATTAGGGTTTGGTTGGACTCAGCGTCGTTTTTGGGAACAGAAAAAACCGAAGAACTGAACATCAGAACCGCTGAAAGTATCAAAGCAGTCAAAACAATTGTTTTTCTCACAAAATATCTCCTTGAACCGAGCCTTCATAACACAAAGCATGAGGACTATGGGTTTGTTTTCATAAAACCATATGGATTTGTATTATAGCAGATGAATATTAAATCTGGATTAAAAAACGATTAATTTTTTTTAATAAAAAAAGGCAGCCTTTTGGAAAGGCTGCCTTTTTTTTGGTTGAGGTAAATCAGACAGATCTACATCATTCCATGATCTGCATCATTCGAACCAGACTTTGATGATCTCGTCGTCCTCGTAAACCTCAATGATCGCCATGGGCCCGGCTTTTTTCAGCTCAGCAAAAATTTCTTTGATGTCCACATCATATTCGTCCCGGTCAATATCAAAGCGGTCGTGTTCGGCATCCAGTATCAGTTCGATCAGAGAAATGGGCAGGGTGATCCGGACTTTGGCTTTGTCGGTTTTGGTGTCTGTGATCAGTACCTTGAACCATTTGACTTCCTGGCCTGGTTTGACCTTGGGATTTTCTTTGACTGCTTTCTTGATCGCCTGAAGGTCGTTATCATTGGCCACTGCAAAGTGGGCCGGCACCAGACTGAAAGCAAACACCAGTAAAACAAGAATGGTTATTTTTTTCATCATATACCTCCTTAATGTCATTTGATCCATATTTGTATGATGCTGTCTTCACCTTTGATTTCAATGATGTTTCCATTGATTTTGGTGAGACGATCCATGATCTCATCCAGGTCATACCCTTCTTTTCTCAAACTTTCCCTTTCTTCCTCGGGTATGGACTGCAGAGCCAGGTCTGCCAGAGCCCAGGGAATATTCACAGAGAAGCTCGCTTCCTTCTCCCCTTTTTTAAACACCCTGATGCAGAACAATTTGGGTTCGCTGTCATATTCTTGATCTTGGATATCTCTGAGAGCATCCGGATCGATTCTCAAAACAGCCAGCTTGGCCCGCTCGCGCAGTTCAGAGTCTTTCTCCTGCTCAAGGATGTCTCCCAGAACCGGGAGACCTTTGCGCGCTGTCCGTTCATCCGACGTATAGCTCAGCTTAAAGGCGGCATAGTATTTGACAGCTCTGTTCCTGCTCTTGAGAGCCTGTTCAATTTCCCGCAGGAATGACCTTTGGCCCCGTTCAAAAAGCTGAAAGGACAGATCAATGATTTTGATCTGCGATTCCTGTATTAAGTTTTTATCCGCATCTTCCTGCTGTTTGTATTGTTTGTACACTTCTATGGCTTTTCTTTCCTCTCCCTTCTGTTCTGACAGGCATCTGCCTTTGTAAAAAAGCGCCTGTGAATAAAGAGGGCTTTGAGGGTAGAGTTCAAGGAGGTCATCCAGTTTTTGCTGGGCTTGTTCCCATTTTTTGTCAAAAATCAGGATCTTTGCTTCCCGGAACAATTCCTCGTCTGATTGAGCACCGCTGTAAGCCTGGAGACAAGAAAACACCATAACCAGTAGAGCCAGTCCTATTGTTGTTTTTCTCACTTTAGACCTCACTTTGTTGCAATTCCTTTTTGATAAGATTTATTTTTAATAAAATCTGTCTTTGCTCGATGAGCTGGCGGATCCTGTCGCGTTCAGCTGTGGAGAGCTTATCGCTCATGCCGGCAAGCTCCAGCAGCAGGATCTCGATCTGGTCGCAGATGGCTTTGGCTTTGGCCATATGATATTTATCCAGCTGCTGGTTCATGTATTTTTTCTTAGAAAGCAGCTCGTTTGTCTTGGCTTCCACAAAATCAGATTGCCAGTAATCAGCGGATTCTTCAGGAGGTGTCTGCACAAAGTCAAGCAGCAAATATTTGCTCTGTTCCAGATAATCCACAGTCTGGCGCCGGGCCATCTCCACATCCATGGTCTCCAGAATATCGTCAGTGACCATAAACCGGGTGGGCGAAACCTGTTCAGGGGCTGTTCCCGGCCTGAGGAACAGGAACATCACCACTCCGCCGATGATGATCCCGGCTAAAAGCGCGGCATAGACCGGAGCAAACTTGACTGAGAACAGAGAATTGAAAAACGTCTTGAATATGTTTGGCTCTTTGTGTCTTGAATTGTGTTCCCGAGGCCAAACCTGATCTGTGATCTCAGCAGGGAGCGTCTCCCAGTCCACGGATTCCTCTGCTTCTTTGATCTCTTGTTTAAGGGTGTCAGCGCAGAGAAGGATTTCCTTCAGTTCCTCATATTTCTGCCTGCATTCCGGACAGGAGCGGAGATGCTCTTTGATCAGAGGCTTTGTCTTCTCATCTATTTCATTATAAATGTATGCCACCAAATCTTTGTTTATGTTTTTGCAGTCTTTCATAACTGCCTCCCTAAATATGGGTTCATGAGTTTTCTTAACTTATTGACAGCCTTAAAATTGAGTGATTTGACTGTTCCCACGGCAATGCCCAGCGTTTCAGCGATCTCCGTGTATTTGAGATCGTTGTAGTGTTTCATCACAAAGATCATGCGCTGTCTTTCCGGAAGTTCTTTCAAACATTTCGAGACGATCATCTTGGTGTCTGTGTCCTGGTTTCTCTCTGTCCCTTTTTCATCTGTGAGATGAATGGCTTCAATCTCCTCGCTGTTCAAAGCCTTGTTGTCATGGGTTTTGTGATTTTTTCGGTAGCGGTCAATGCAGAGGTTCTTGGCAATCTGCAGAATCCAGTTTTTAAAGCTTTTTCCTCTCTCATAGTAATGCAGTTTTCTGTAAACCCGAAAAAAGGTCTCCTGGACAATGTCCAGAGCATCTTCTCTATTCTGGAAAAAGGAATACGCCAGATGAAACACGTTTTTCTGGTACATTCTGGTAATAGTCATGAATGCCTCCCTGTCTCCGTCCTTAGCTCTTTCTGCAAGGGCAAAGATGTTGTCTGTCTCTGCGGAAACGGCTTGGCTCTGCATTTTTCTTCGGGTTTATGTTTGCTTTTTTTTGATTTGAGTTTCCTACTCTAACCAGACCAAGATCCGGCTGTCTTCACCGTCTACTTCCACCAGCATTCCCGGTCCGATATCTTTGAAGCTTCTGATCTCATTGAAATCAAAATCAATGTCTGTTTCAATATCATAAGTATCGCAGTAATCCATGCCAGCGTCAATAAGCCACATCGGAGCAATGACTCTGACCAGTTCCAGTTCCGATCGGTCATAGACCAAAACATGAATGGTGGAAACCGGTCCTCTTCTGTCCGGATATATCCGGTGCAGGTCATTGATTTTCCGGACCGCTTGTCTGAAATATTTGCCTGGATTGTTTACATTCTGCTTTACTTCCACGCAGAAGCATCCGCTCATCAGAATGATGAGGGGAAGGATTCCGCAAAGCATAGCCCATTTTCTTTTGGCTTTCATTGTCTCACCTCAATAAGTCTTTGAAGTTTTTTTGATTTTCATATCCATTTGTCTCATTCACCTGTTTCTACGGAGATGGAAAGCAAAAGGTTCACTCTAAAAATTCTTTTTTTGTGAAAAAGAAAATGCACCGAAAAAGAAGAAAAAAGAAAAAGGGGACAGGCCATAGCATGTTCTTTATTAACAGTCACTTAGCCCTTAAATCAGACTCTTTTCGAATCTTAAACCGCTGTTTTTGGGGGTCAAATCAAGCTTCTAAGGAATTTTCCCAACAGGAGCCAAGTAAATCACAAATTCATCTTTGCCATCCACTCCCAAAAGCTCATCCATTTCGTCCTGATAATATGCTGCGATAGCGCAAGTGCCGGCTCCAATGGATTCGGCAGCAAGATAAAGGTTCTGGCACACATGCCCCGCATCAATGGCAATGACTTTATGGGACAGCTCCCTGTATCTCCACTCACAGCGGTAAGGAATGGTGGTCCACACAAATGTCACTGCAGCTGAAGCCACAAACGGCTGATTACAGCTGGCAGCTGCTGCTTTTTGGAAGATGTCCGGTGCATCCTGGACCAGAGGAAGGAGTTTGTGCTCTACAGCCAGAAATCTGTAAAGACCCGGCTTGATATCCGAAACATTCTTTATCAACAGATAAGTCTCAAATGCATGTCGGGACCCGGCTGATGGAACAGTTCTCAGCGACACATACCCGTCACGAAAAATTCGCTTGATCCCCTGGGTGCACCACAACAAGAATGACAGCTCCGCCAGGGTGAGCGGCTCATCTGTGTATTTCCTGCGGCTTCTCCGCTGATTGATCACTTCAAGCAGAGGAGCTGTGCCCATCTCAAATTTGAGGGGAGAGGGAAGATCTATCAGTTCTGCATCTTTAGGAAAATCTTTCTGAAGCAGAGGATTTTTCATCCCCTTCATCTGATCTGACATCTCGCCAAACTGCTTTCGTCCCCGATTGGATTTGATAAAATCCCGGCCTCTTGCAATAAGCGCCGGTGTTTTCTTGTTGTTTTTCATAGTCCCCTCCTCTCTCATGCATGAGGACAGTTCTGTATCAAACCGTCCTTCCTGTTATTAGACTCGAGAACAGCTCCCCATTTTTGGGAACTGTTCCCGGATATTTGTTTTTTCTTTTGTCTTGTCTCTGGATATTATTTCAGTACGCTTTTTTGGGTGTGTGTTCCGCCTTTGAGACAGTCGAGTTCCACTTTGATCTCGCCTTTTCCTTTTACCAGAAACTGATACTCCACTTCTGTTCTTCCCGGAATCCCGTTGGTCAGCTTCAAGCTGCTCACATCATCCTGCTTGATCAGATTCACATCAGGCCCTCCAGCACCAAAGCCTCTAAAATATCTCAAATATCTTCGGGGTATTCCCGCAGGGAGACTGGTGCCCTGAGACTGTCCTGCAGCCAGGACCTCAACATTTCCTTTTATGGACAGCATATCCGGTCTCTGAACCTGGTTTTGAACCGCTGCCGCAGACATGGTTGGCATGAGACGCTCGTTGTAGAGCGTGACTTTGACCTTATAGAGTTCTGAATTGATTTTTTCCGAAGAGACTTTTTTGATGACAGGGAGCGGCATTTCATAAGCATGGAGCAGACAGAAGGCCATGTTCCTATGGCAGAGTTCCTCCAGAAGCCATGACGGAGGCACCCGTCCGCTCAGCTTGGTGATGTCCCGGTCAATGATGACTTTCCCCAGTTCCGGATGGTCGATCTCGTGCATGGCGATCTCTGTGTTCCCCATATCAATGTATCGGTCAAAAAACTCGTCCTCCTCTTCTGTGATCTCTCCATCACCGTCCAGATCCGCTCTTGAAGCCCAGAGCTCATTGGAAAAGGAAAAGATCCCCAGCATGTCATAGGTGAAATCAACAAAGCCGCCCCAAACCGTGTACAGGTCTTTCCAGATGACATAATAGTCGTACCCTTCGATGATTTTTTCGCCTTTTTTCCCGATCTCGTCCATGACAGCCAGATCGCTTCGAGGGACTTCTGTATGCAATGGAGTCCCGGGGACAGCAAGAATCATACCTCCTGAATTGTGAAACGCCTGCACTCCGGCAATATTGGGGTGGCGGTACAGAAAATCCCGCGTGGCTTTAGATTCCTGCCAGTAGAAAGGATAGGCTCCGGCTCCTCTCTGGATATAAGAGGGCTGCCAGTAAGATCCCCAATCTCTGTTGGGATCATAGCCGCCTCCGGAATCTTCATTGTAACGTCCGTCTTTATCACTATCCAGGCCTTCGCTTCCGATGTATTTGTAATCCCCGATCTCGTCAGGTTTTCCTTCTATGTTCTTTTGGATGCGAACCAAGCGGTCTCCGGTGTCACTCATCCGGTAGTTCCCCTCGCCCGGTCTCACTTTAATGAACATGGACCCGACTTCACCATCACCATCCAAATCTTCGGGCAGATCTTCGTCATAAAGCCCGTCATTGTCATCGTCGACAGGAGCCTGTCCAGTTCGGGCCGAACCTCCCTCGTGAAGCCAGCGGTCTCTGCCATCCGGATTCACTGAGGGAAAGATATAGAACACCCGCTGGTCCACCAATTCCCGGACAGTGTCGTTGTATGGATAATTTTCCATCAAATACCAGATGGTGTAAATCCCAACCTCACCTCCCTGGACTTCATTTCCATGGATATTCGCGTCAATGTACATGGCGCATTTATCCATCTCAGCTCCGGTTTCCGGATTGTTGATGGTCATGTACCACAGCTCGCGGCCCTGATAGGATTTTCCGATGGAACGAAGTGTCAGAAATTCAGGATATGCTTTTTCCAGTTTCTTCAGCGCATCTCCTACCTGGTCCCAATCATAATAGTGGTTGAACGAGAGATGGACCTTTCGTGTGTCCCACTTCCGCGGCAAAAATTCCTGGGCTAACACAACTGTTGATGCTGCAGCCAACACCAGTACAAGAATTACAGAAAACTGGATTTTCTTATTTCGGATTGATTTATGGTTTCTGTTACTCATTTTTATCCTCCGTTGTTATCTTAACACCACTGATTCTTTGGTCTCACCGCCTCCGTTTCGGGCCCACAATCGGATGTGAACGGTTTTCCCGGAAGGCGACAGGATGAGCCAGGTGAGTTCCTTTTCTCCCCCAGGTTTAATATTCGCGGTATCCACTCTTTGCGTGCCGCCAAAAAGAGTCATGTCCTCTTCGTCTTCCAATGACAGTTTCACCATGATGGGACTGATGCTGCGTGTTCTCTGTCCCATACTTGTCACATAAGGGAAGCTGCCCTTGTTGTGAAGTGTGACTTTCAGCTCAAAAAGTCCGGAAGAGAGCTTGGAGACCTGAGGTTTTTCCATAACGATTTCAGCAAACTGAGATGCCAGAAAGATCGCAAACTCTGAATGGGATCGGGTGAGTTCAGGGATTTGATCTGCCGGAGGATTGACTCTGATATACGGTTTAAAGCCTCCGATTTCAACTTCACCTAATTGCGGGTGGTCAAATTTGGTCCACTCCACAAAACCTTCTCCGTTGTTTTTTTGGTCGATCCATTCCAGCCATTTCTGGGCGCTGTCCGCATCTCCGGATTCGGATGCTGGTGCGCCCGGAGCGGTTCCGCCTCGCTGGGCCATCATCTGCATAAACATGGCTCTCCGGTTTGAAGAAGCTTGTGTCTGCTGGGTCTGTCCCTGGGGGGAAGCAGATGAAGCGCCCGGCATTTTGGCTGAAGGCTCCTTTTTCTCTTCTCTCAGAGACCACAAATTAGCAGAAAATGAAGGAACACCAAATTGAAAATAGGCCCATTCCAGCATGGAACCGGCTGGTTTTTCCGAATGAGCGCTTTCAATACCGGTGATTTCCTTATATTTGTCACTGACTTTTTCAAACAGGTATTTGTCAGCAGGGGACGTCTTTTTGGGTTGAGGGTCTCTGGCCGGAGGGGTTTGTTCATCCCGGTCACCTCTTCCCCTCCCAAAAAAGAAAAACATCTGTCTGCTCCCGGCCGCCCGGACTTCTGGGGGAGGTTGGAGAAAAGTGGGCGTTCCGCATTCGATACCCGAGTTTGAAGCCAGATTGTCATATTTGGAGAAAACCAAGACCGCACAGATGTTTTTTCGGGGCTGCGTCTTGAATTCAGGAACATAGCGGGTCATAAAATCGATCACAGATTGTGTTTCAATCTCAGAAGCAGGATAAACCCCCAGCCCTTTGGGATTGTATCCAAAGTTATGGGGAAAATTTCGGTTGATATCAAAACCTCCGGTTCCGTCTTCATTGTATTCCTGGTCTCCGTCATTGTCTGTGCCTTCCGGAAAGAGCTTATAGAGCTTATCCACAGGGGTGTCATCCTCTTTTCTTTTCATGAGCCGCGGGTCCTCTTCATCAATGAACCATTCGCCGTCCTTGTCCTTGACCCGCATCATGGTGATGAGTCCGTCATTGTTGAGATCTTCAGGGGGATCTTCATCCTTACGCCAGTCAAAATCTTCATCGCGGGGCTTGAGGTTATAGCTCTGCTCATAATGGACTTTTTTGAAAAAGCGTTCAGCGCCGTCTGGATTGAGCCGGGGTATGATGTAGAAGGTGCGCTGGTCAAGGATTTTTTTGACCTCCTCATCTTGAGCATAGTTTTCTGCAAGATGCCGGGCGATCCCCAGCGCCACTTCACTGCCTATGACATGGTCAGCTTCCAAATTTCCGCAGATCAAAAGTGCCTGTTTTTCTAAAGGAGATGGCCCCTGAGTTCCTGATATTTGAAGCATCCAAATGCTGCTTCCGCTCAAGGTAGTGCCAATGGATTCGAGTTTGGTGATCTCCGGATACTCTGAAGCCAGCTGTTTGAGGGCAGAGGTCAGGGCCTTGTTGTCATGATAGCCCTGTGACAGAGCTGCAGCAGACAGAATGACCGCAGCAAGAAAAAACAAACAAACTACAGGAATGACCTTATAAAAACGCTTCATAAAAACCTCCTTGGTATTTCCGGGATAGATGGGCATGGAATATTTCAAACTTCATTTTTGATTTGAAAGTTTCAATAAAAAAGAATTTATAGAAAAACAATGAAAATTGCAATGATTATTCTGGATGATTCCTGACTGTTTTATTTTTTGTGTTCCATAATACCCATGATTCCGGAAAGTATGAGCACAGTAGTGAGAAAACACGCTCCCACCCCGATGGCCAGAGCCAGTCCAAAAGAAGCCCATCCGCGGAAGATGGAAAAAGCCAGGGATCCGAACGCAAACATAGTGGTCAATGTGGTCAAGAAGATGGCTTTTCCTGTGCTGGAGAACACAGTGAAAATCCGGCCGTTCCCTTCGTTCCGCCACCGGTGCATGATATGGACTCCGTCATCAATCCCGATTCCAATGATCAAAGGAAGGCCGATTAAGTTCATGAAATTGAGCTTCATTCCTAAAAGATGCATCAGACCCACCATCCAGAACACACCGCAGGCCAATGGAACCATGGCCATGAGCGCATGGCGGAGTTTTTTAAAGTCTGCATACAAGAGAAAAAACACAATCACCAAGGTCAAAAGAACCGCATTCCTTCCGTCTCTGGCAAATATTTTCATCACAGCTCGAAAAACCGGAGGAAGCCCGGTCACTTCTTCTGTGACCCGTTCCAAGTCATCTGTGAATCGGTCCAGGGCTTCTGGATTCTTCCAAGGGCTGAGAGCCGGAAAAATCGTGACCAGAAATTTGTCTCTGGTCTCATTGCTGTATCTGTCCTTAATGGAGGCAGGAAGGTCCTTGAGATCAATCGCTTCTGTAGAGCTCATCTGAAGAACATTTTCTTTAAAATAAGGAGCAAAATTCCTCTGGAACTCCGAAAGCCCCTGTCCTGCGGAGTTCTGGGTCAAAAGAGGGATCAGTTCCTGAATTCGGCTTCTGGAATCCGGTTTCTCCGGATCCCCTACCATCTGTTTGCACTTTTGGTCCACCTTATCCTGGCCTCCCAAAAAAGCCATGTCCTGGATCTCAATGATATTCATTTCAAGCCGTGCGATCTCCTGCTCCAGTTTTGATAGATCCTGAGGATTCAAGTCCGCTTGGACAGCAGCGCGGCCCATCTTTTCTCTGACTTCCAGGATATGGGGAATCCGCTGTTTCTGCTCCTCAGAAGTGGGCAGATAAACAGAGATATCATCTGTAAACGCCACTGTGCCCAAGTCTTTAAATTCATCTGACAATTCTCTTGACTCTGCCACGCTGTCAGCCATGGCCATGGCATACTCCATGCTGAAGTCGAATTTCTCAAGCACTGTGTCCATCAATTTGATGGACTCGATTCCTTTGGGCTCCAGGTTCATGAAATTAGAGTCGTATTTGATATTCAGTCCGTACCATACCAATAAACCGGTCACCACAACAGAGGCGATCACTGTGAACACATATTTCCTGGACAGCCATGAAGCCGTGCTCCCCAGAAATCGGAAGGAGATGTCCTTCTTTTTTCTCTGCTTTTTACCCTTCTCAATCTTCCTCTCCACTCTGCGCTCTCTAAAAACCAGCAGCATGGGAAGAAAGATCATGGTGGAGAGAAGAACGGAAAGAAGCCCGATTCCTGTGACCGTACCCATCTGCTTCATACCCCGGGACTGGCTGATGAGAAGAGTCAGAAACGCGCAAGCCGTGGTGAAACCTCCGGTCAGAATGCCTTTTCCGCTTTTGAGAAATGTCTTTTTCATGGACTCATCAATGCTGTCTCCGGCGGCCCGTCTTTCAGTAAACCCGGAAATGAGATGGATGGAAAAGTCAATGCCCAGACCCAAAAGCACCACAGACATCATGGATGTGACCATATTGAGCTGGCCCACAGCCAGCCAGGCTGCACCCATACCCCAGATAAGCCCTACGATCAGATTGACCACTGCCAGTACAGGAGCAATCCACATCCGGAATGAAACCATCAACAGGATCAAGATGAACACCAGAGCAATGAGAGTGGAATTGCCAAAACTCTGGGCCGCATAGACCTGCTCATCACGCTCTCTGGCCACATCTCCGGTCAGTCCTGCTTCCACCTTTGGAAAATCCGGCTGCATATCATCCAATAAAGCCTGGACTCCATTGGCTCCTTCCATCAAAAGGTCTCTGTCCATGAGAGTGAAATTCGGAATGGCCATGAGCAGAAGTGCTTTTTTATCATAACTCAGCATGTAGCTGTCCCCGAAAAGGAGCTGGTCTGCAGCCTCGTGAATCTCTTGTTCAGTGAGCTCTTCAGCTTGTGCGGCCTTTTGAAGCTGGATGACTAAATTCTGGATGCCGTCTAAAAACTGAACAGCCTGGTCCTCTTTTTCCCTGGTGGAAATGGATTCTTGCTGGCCCACATATTCCCGCTCCATGGAATCATTGAGGTTTTCAATAAATTCTGCCAAATTTGGATCAGTGAACAGAAATTTGGTGTTTTCCAGGTCTTCGGCTTTTGCCAGCATCAGCACGTGATTCCGCAGAAAATCCCGGGGGGTTTTGTAATCCACCCTCTGGAAAAGCTTTCGCTGGGATCCGTCCCCTTCCTGGAAAGTCAGTTCCTCTATTTGAGGAGCCAAAGCGTCTGCATATTGTTTGATTTGCTTCTCTTCTCCCTGAAGCACCACCACCAGCAGAGTGGAAGTGGAAAATTCATCGATGATATTATTGAGCTGACTGACTTTTTTGTCTTTTGAAGGGAGAAGATCTTCCACCCGCATGGTCATCTCCAATTGGGATGCAAAAAATCCAAACAGCACAGTCAGTATCAGCACTAATCCCAGCATTCTCCAGGGATGTAAAGAATGCCACTCCGATAGTTTGATCAGAAATTTTTCTCTCATGGTCTGTCCCCTTTACAGTTAAAAATACACCCGTACCCTTACAAATCCGCCGTTCCCCATGGTATTGGCAAAATAGGTTCCTTCCTTACCCACATTCAAGTTCAGATATGCAAAAATGTCCACATTCTGGGAAAAGGAATACATCACTGTAGGCACCAACGCCATGCTGTGGTCTGATATGCTGATGATGGATGACAGGCTCACAGTCATCAGGTCAGTGGCTGGATGCTGAACCAGGGCATAGACCTGGTCTCTGGAAACCGCTTTCTGCTCTTGGGCAAAATTCCTCATCCAGTCATTGATGGTGTAGTCTCTGTAATCCTTTTTTCCCAGAGTGTTTCTGTAGTATTCCACAAGAAAATAAGTTTGAAAATCAAAGGTGTAGTCTGTCCCTACCACAAGTTCATAAAAGTCATCGGTCTGGTCCATCCAGTTGTAGGCAAACTCAGCCCACACGCCCAGCCCTAGAAGCTGCCCGGCTGTGCTGGCACCCAGAAGGCGTCTTTTCTCCGGAAGCTCCAGAAAACTCATCTGTGCGGGATCAAACACGGTGTAATCATGAAACCGCCAGGTCTTTTCAATGCCGATCACACTGAGATCAAAACGGGACACCCGGGTTTTGAAAAGCAGCATTTTAGAGGAATTCTTCCACTCTTCTCCCGGAGCATAGAGTGCTGTGGCTGTGCTGGCCAACCCAATAGGCACATCCATGCGCATGGCATTGTGGCCGGGCTGCTCATAGGTGGGGTCCAGGATGTCTTTGATGTTGAACACGTCCACAGGATTCCACACATATCCAGTGCCCAGAGAGATCTGCTGTTTGCCCAGTGTCAGGTCAAACGGCTTGAACGAGAGCCTCAGATAGGCATTGTCCAGAAAATGACGGTTTGAAAACGGAATCACATAGAGTGGTTTTAAGGCATCAGGAACTTGGGAGGTGATCTCTGAAGAAAGAAAATCCAGGATGTTCCACTGCTTTTTTCCATGATAAGTGATGTAGTCAAAATTCGCCGCAAAAGTGACGTTTGAGGAGAAGTCGGACTTGAGATCCACTCTGAGCTTATTGGCATAAAGCTGGTAAAAGCTGTCTTTAACTTTAGCACCCATGACCTGTGATTCATAATAGCCGAACAGGTCCACTTTGCTGTAAGCGTGTATGGAAGCCACAAACATGAACAGAAGGACAAATGCAAAGTTTAAAACAATGAGAGCTCTTTTTTTCATTTTTTAAGATTCCTTTCTGTAAACATGCGGTCATCCAGTTCCACATCATATTCAATCTCAACGATTTCCATAACTGTCTGGGTCTGGTCATTTAAGTTCTGCATAAGCATTTTTTTGGCAGTGGGAATTCCGTCAATGACCTCAATGTTGCTTTGAGTCAGAGTTTTCTGAAGATAGGTGGGATCGTCTTCATCATAATATTCAATCACGACGGGGTAAAAGTTTTCTTTGATCACCCACAGAAGGAGCCGGGAGTAAGACAGATCGCCTTCAGGTTTTCTGACAAGCTCGACTTTGTAGCAGTCATGCCCGTTTTTTTCTTCATCCTCAAGCCTTTGGGCCACAAAATCTTCTTCAAACTCACCGCTTCCTCCCATATCTTCATAGGAAAAGTCACTCCCCTGCATTTTCTGCTTTTTTGCGTGGGTGGCCAGTTTGCGGACCCTCTGTGTGCGGGGGAAAAACATCCAGATATCATTGGCATTGTTCAGCATCAATATGGCCTGGTCTTTGACCCTGCTGGGCTCCAGATAGCGGATCAAATTCTTCTCTCCCTCATCCTTGGTCCAGGACTCATACACAAAAGTCCTTTTCTGCCCTGAAGAGGTTTCAATGGTCATTTTCATCTTGGCATAGGCTGTTTGGATGGTCATCAGGTCATCTACCTCATGGATGATGTCCTCTCCGGTTAAATCCTGAGATGACGCAACAGATGCAGTCATAACCACAGCAGCAACTATCAAAATGATATGTTTTCTCATTTCATCCTCCTTGATGTTGTCTTGTCGTTCTATAATTAGTAACGACTAACTTTGAAGAAAGGTTGTCTTTACGGAGCATTATTTTAACTAACCATTCAGTCAGTTCCAATTCAAAAAAAATCATTCTTCAAGCTCCTCCATCAGAAACCGGAAGTATGTTTTTTTGAGGACCTCGATGAATTCTTTTTGGTCCCTCTTCTTGTCTGTCTTGTAATAACGGGCCCATTCATCTTTGAGCAGAGTGAAAAAGGCGATGGGAACAAAACCAAAGTAAAAAGCCGCTCTCAGCAGCCTGTCCTTTTTCTTGATGGATATTCCGATATCTCGGGCCATTTTCAATCCATCGGCAAGTCCCATATCCAGCACTTGGAAAAGAGGCCACTGTTTTTTTTCTGATTTGAGCTCTTCGGTGATGATGATTCGCAAAACATCCTCATTGCCTTTGTACAGGTCGAAAATCCGTTCTGCTGAGGATTGAATCAGTTCTTTTTTGTCCATTCCTTCAGTTCTTGTCAGTAACTGATGTTTCCGACGAAGAGACTCTTCAAGGAACTGCTTTGTGATCTCATCCAAAATCTCTTCTTTGCTTTTGAAATAATAATAAATCAGAGCTTTGTTCACTTTTGCTTTTTGAGCGATCTCATCCACACGGGCTCCGTCAAAACCTTTTTCGGCAAACAATTTGGTGGCTGCCTTGAGGATCTTCTCCCGGGTTTTTTGGGGATTTCTTTTTTTCTTGCTCATTTTTTTGGTTTTTGTGAAAATTGACTAACTATTTAGTTAGTATGATATTTATGATGGTTTGTCAAGCTTTTTTTTGAATTTTTTCAATTCGAATCTGAAATGTTTGCTCTTTTAGAAGAAAAATGGGTGGATAGGTATGACAGTGCTGTAATTGCTGTATTGAATAAAAAATTGGGTAAATAGGTATTGTGTCCCCGTATTTTAGCGTATTTTAGTGGGGATCTTTGTTTTGAGCCACGACAGATATGCGGGCCCAGCCTTGTCCGTCATAGTAAAGGACCTGGGTCATGAGTTCGGATTTGAGCTTTGCTGTAACCTGGGGGCTGAAGGGTTCTTTGGTGAGACCTTTTTGAAAGGCTTGGTTGTGGAGATTTTCATACCGGTCTGCAAACCGGATTTCATTGAGAACAAAATTGAAATCAAACTCGAAATAAAGGCCTGATTTGGTTTCAGCAGAAATAATTTTGTCATTTATGATATAGATTCTTATGATATTTCCGCGGTTATATTCATTTTTTCCCGCAACATTCCTGGGAAACAGTATGTATTTTTTTTCCACACCCTGAAGAAGTTCTGCGGATTTGTAATAACCGGTCTGAGGCGACCCTCCGCTTTTAAAATCCGCCTCTAAAACCGCCAGGAATCCCTTGTCATACTCATTGTTGCAGCCGCCTAAAAGCATCTCTTTGTCTCCGTCTTGATCCAGATCATAAAAAGAATAATCATAGATCCTCCCTGAATTCCAGTACTCTCGTTGCATATTTCCTGTTGGATTAAGAACAGCAACCTGGGTTGGAAACATATATTGATTTTTTGAAAGGACTATGATCTCCGGTCTTTGGTCTTGATAAAGATCAATGAGTGTAAATCCTTCAATGAAATAGAGGGATGTATATGTTTTTTTTCCAAAAGTCATTTCTCTTCCTGGGTCAAAGCTCCACATCTCTCTTTGCTTATTATCCAAACAAAAAAGTTTTGATCCTTCCACTGTAGTATCGATCGTTTTTGGTACAAATAAGACATCCTTTTTTTTGTCTTGATCTATATCTCTAATCATAAGAAGAGGCATATTTCGCCTAGGGCCCTTTTTCGCATTTCTTTTGACCTGAAAATGGTTTCGGTAAAACTCTTCACTCTTAAGGCCTCTTAAGCCGGTGTCAAAACGCCAGAGCTCTTTTTTCTTTTTGTTCAATATCACCAGCTCAGAGTCTTGGATGGTGAAGTCATGGGGCTGGGAGGGACTCGGTGGTTTGAAAAACAAAAAATAAAGGCCGAATAAAGCTGCGGCCGGAATTAGAAACAACAGAAACTTCAGCTTGTTTTTTTTGTTGTCCTTGGGTCGGCTCTGAAGCCATTTGTCAAGCTCCTTTTTGTAAGCAAACACCCGGGATTTGGAGGAATCAATGAACCGGTGCACAGGAAGCCCGAATTCCTTTTCCCATCTCTGGCAGGTCCTCACCCTGCTGTCCAAATAGTCTGCGATCTCTTTCCAGGAAATCAGCTTGTCTTTTTGATTCTCTTTGGCGACCATCACAAGTGAAATTTAATCAGATATCCTAAATCAGGTCAAGCGGAATTCAATCTCTTCTGAAGTCTCTTAAGAGATTGTTGTTGAAATCCAGAAAAACAGGTGAACATTTTTGACAGTGCTATATGTAACCTGGATTATTCACGAGAAAAGACAGCAGTGAGCATACAGAAATTCAGTTGTAGCTGAAGAGACATTCATAATAGTAACATCACCATTTTCTTATAAAGAGTCCAGGTTAGTAAAATAGGGTAAATAGGTATTGTGTCCCCGTATTTTATGGTTTTGTGGGGAGCAGATAGCCGATGGCTCTGGACAGATGAAGAGATGCTGTGAGTAAGGGGACTAGAAACAATGAAGATGCTTTCCGGGTTTTAAAAAACCCTTTCACAGCACTCATAACTAAAATCAAAACGTAAGATCCAGCAAATGCACCCAGAACCACCCGCGCCCATGGGAACACCGCAGATAAAACAGCCAGCACACAAGCTAGGATCAGGCTTCCTGATAAGATCCACTGAGGCAAGCGGTGGACTTTTAATTTTCGGCAGGCTTGAGCCAGTTTTATATTTCTTTTGAAAAATGAAAGAAAATTTGTGTTCCGGAAATGCCCCACCTTGGCTTCCGGAGCATAAACAATCTGATTGCCGCAGGTTTCAACACGGGAAGCAAGGTCCACATCCTCATGCACTTCGAGATCCTGATCAAAGATCTGCACCATGCCATCTGCCTCACCTAGAGCTGCTTTCTCAGCCGCGGTTCGAACCACAGCCATGTTGAATGACTTGGGATAATATTTCACCAGTCCTTTTTTGTTTTTTTTCAATAAACGACCCATTACAAAGGGAGAATTCAATACAAAATCTAAACTCAAATCAAAAGCAGATCCGGATTCCGCCAGTTTATCAGCGCCTCCTACAATTCCAGCCTGAGGGTGGGTTTCCAATACTGCTGAAAATTTTTTGAGCCAATCCGGCTGAATTATGCAGTCATCATCTGTAAACACAAAAACATCCCCTTTGGCCTGGGCGCAGGCGGCATTGTGCTGTTGGGAGCGTGTGCGGGATTCACACTGAATGTAGCGCATGTCAAAATCCGCCCCTTTCTGTTCTTCTTTCACTGTTTCCATGGATTCAATGTCGCTTCCATTTCCCACCACCAGCACTTCAAATCTATGGGGAGGGAAATCCAATTTTTTTAGAGAACTCAGAATCTTTTGCAAAAAAATGCCTCTGTGATCCACCGGAATGATGACGCTGAATCGGATGCCCTGATGTTTCATCTTTTTATTGACTTTCATTGCTTCTCAATGAGACCGGATTGCTAAGAATTCCTCTTTCCTATAGTAACCGCAAGTCAAAAAATAGTGGAATAGACAAACTGTCCCTAATTTTATTTATTATATCACAGCCGTTAGAAAAATAGGGAAAGGGATATACTGTCGCAATTTCATGATCTCAGAATCTATAAAACAGGGTAAACAAGCATGATAGCACTGTATTTTAAATAGGGTAAATAGGTATTGTGTCCCCGTATTTTATTCC
>WJMT01000081.1 GCA_014727835.1 Candidatus Aminicenantota bacterium
CCACAGGCACGATAACCGCATCCAATTGCGGAATCTGTTCCATAAGCTCGATTCCCACTGTACCTTGGCCGGCAATGATTTTCAGATCATTATAAGGAGAAACAAAACAAGTTTTTCTTTTTTGGGCTTCTTTTTTGGCTGCCATTTCAGCTTTCAGGCAGTCATCTCCAACAATCTTGATCTCTGATCCCATGGCCTTGAGTGATTTGATTTTGGCTGAGGATGTGGTTGAAGGAAGGTAGACAAAAGCTTTGATTCTTAATTTTTGAGACATGTGAGAGACTGCTGCACCGTGATTTCCAGAAGATGCAGTGAAGACTCCCTTGGCGTGCAGCTCATTATTTAAAGACAATAGTTTATTGGCCGCTCCTCTCAGTTTAAAAGATCCAGTGATTTGGATATTCTCCAGTTTAAGAAAGACTTGGCTTTCAGTCTTTTCACTGAGATAGACAGAATGCTCCACAGGTGTGTATCTGATGTGTTTTTGAATCCTTTGCCGGGCCTTCAAACATTCATCTTTGATGTTTGCTTGAGATACAGAACCGATCATATCAAGTCTCCTTTAGAGAGTGGTCTTTGTTTCCTTTCTCAAATTTTGATTTTCCTTTCCAGTAAAAATAAACAGGTATCCCTATGAGAGTGAGAATGATCCCGGCCATGGATTCCACCGGCTTTTCGATCAATGTGTTGATCAGGATCCCCATTGAAAAAAGGATAAACAGTATTGGGACAACAGGGTATCCCCATGTTTTATAGGGACGTTTTTGATCAGGATATTTTTTTCTGAGAGTAAAAACAGAAGCGGCTCCGGCCACCCAGAATGCAATGGAGACAAACATGGCAAAGGTGAAGATCTGTTCAAAGGTTCCTAATATGGTCAGAAATGAAGCCCAAACAGCCTGGATAAAAATGGCAAAGCCAGGAGTGCGGAATTTAGGATGGACCTGTGCGGTCCGCTTGAAAAACAGCCTGTCTTTGGCCATTGCATAATAAACCCTGGGCCCTGTCAATATGGATCCGTTCAAGGAACCGAAGGTGGAGACCACCACGGCAATGGACACAAATATTCCGGTAGATGTTCCGAATAAAGCAGTGGTTGCTTTTTCTGCGATCCTCACCACACCACTGATCTCTGGAATGGGAAGGGCGGACAAATATATATAGTTTAATAACACATACAGCAATGTCACTCCAAGAGTACCTAAAAAGAGAGCCAAGGGAAGATTTTTGGCCGGATTTTTAATTTCTCCGGCCACAAAATTCACATTATTCCATCCATCAAAAGCCCAGGATACAGCCACCAGAGCCACCCCGAATCCGATGATAATCTGAGAAAAGCTCATGGCTTCAGGATTCAATGTCAGGTCAAAAGAGGAGGCTTTTCCAAAAGCAAAACCCGCGGTGATGAGAAGCCCAATGGTGCCTATTTTGATGACTGTGATCAAATTCTGTATGCCTTTCCCCAGTCCCACACCTAAAAAGTTACAGAGGGACAGAAACACAATGATTCCCACACCCACCAATTGACCTGCAGAAAGGGAATACGTCATGGAGTTGTGCAAGAGATGGACATCAAAAGTAAGCAGAATGTTATGGGTGGAAACAGCTGGAAACAAATATCCGGTGTATTCTGAAAAAGCCAAAGCAAGCCCTGCGATCCCTCCGGTCATATAGACCAGAAAGAATATCCAGCCGAATAGAAATCCCGGCAGGGGGCCATAGGCTTCTTTGAGATAGACATACTGTCCTCCGGCTTCTGGCATAGACGCGCCTAATTCTGCATAGGTGAGGGCTCCGGCAAAAGTCAGCAGCCCCCCGACTAACCAGGCCATAAGGATCAGAGGAGCCGAAGGGATGGATCGAGCCATGATTCCTGTGGTCACAAAAATCCCGGACCCAATGACAATGCCCATCATCACCATAGTGGAATCAAAAAGACCCAGCTGGCGGACCAATTGATTGCTTTTGTCTGTTGTTTTGTTTTCCATGGGAAGTGACTGTTAAGTCTATAATAATATTTTCCAAAAAAGCAATAAAGTTAAAATTCCGTTTGTCCGGCTTGTTGGGATATTTTGACTTCAGCCCTGAGGTGTGATTAAATTCCTCATCATGCGGAGCAATCCTCAAAACAGGAGAAATGAAATGAAAACAATCGGAATGATCGGTGGCATGAGCTGGGAATCTTCTCTGGAATATTACCGGATATTGAACCAGACAGTCAAACAAGAGTTAGGAGGTTTCCATTCTGCCAAATGTGTGATGTTTTCTGTGGATTTTGAAGAGATCGAGCAACTTCAGCATAAAGGGGAATGGGGGAAACTGACAGATATCATGGTCCTTGCCGCTCAAAAGGTTGAAAAAGCAGGGGCGGATTGTATTCTTATCTGTACCAACACCATGCACAAAATGGCTCCTGAAGTGGAGGCCAGTATCAACATACCATTGCTTCACATTGCAGATGTCACAGCCAAACAGATCAAGTCCAAAGGACAAAAAAAGGTAGGACTTTTGGGGACCAAGTTCACCATGGAGCAGGAATTCTATAAAGGGAGGCTGGAGAAAGACCACGGGATCGAAGTGATGGTCCCTGATCCGGACCAGCGAACAATCATCCACAACATCCTGTATCAAGAGCTGGTTAAAGGAGAAATCACAGAGAAATCTAAAAATGAATTCAAGGTCATCATTGAGTCACTGAACAAGAGGGGAGCTCAAGGAATCATTCTTGGCTGTACGGAAATCCCTCTCCTGGTCAAGCAGACAGATTATCAGATCGAACTTTACGACACCACCTTTATCCATGCCCAAGCCGCTGTCCAGTGGGCTCTTCATGAATAATAATGGATGCTTCAGGTCATCATCTTAAAAACAATTTGATGATATTCCATATGCCGATTAAAGAGACCATGGAAATGACCGCAACTCCCAATAAATTCTTTTTAAAGTCATTGGCCATGATTCCCATTTTGTTTTTATCATTGAGAACAATCAAGAGGAACAGTGAGGCCACAGGCAGTATAACTCCATTGGCGACTTGAGCAAAGACAATCACTGAAATCGGATTGAAATCAAACAGGGAAACAATCAGACCCACCAGAATCACTCCCATCCACACAAAACGGAAAGGCCGGGAATCCGTTTCTTTCCAACCCATGACTCCTGAAGTCGCAAAAGCAGCAGCATAGGGAGCGGTCACAGCTGAGCTCATTCCAGCGGCGAAAAAACCAAGCCCGAAAAGAAAATTTGTCAAAAGCCCAAAAAGAGGTTTGAGCTGTTGCGCGAGCTGAGCTCCGCTGTTGATATCGATTCCTTTCTGGAAAAAAGCCACACTTGATGTGATGATAATGGATGCAGAAATAAATCCTCCCAAAGAAATGGACAGAATCAGATCTTTTCTGAATTCTTTGATGTTTTTTGGGGATTTCCATTTTTTTTTCACAGCTGAAGAGTGAAGAAATAGATTATAGGGGACCACTGTGGTGCCGATGAGAGCAAGGATGATGAAAATCGAGTTTTCAGGAACAGTGGGAACCAGCCCTTTGACGACCTGAGACAGATCAGGTTTGATGATAATCAGTGTGGTGATGAAGGAAACACTCATTAGAAAAACAAGTGATATCAGGACTTTTTCAATGATCTTGTATTTTTTCAGGCTGAGAAGGATTAGGGATGCAGCAGATATCACAAGAACCCATATTTTATTGGATACTGATGTGACCATCTCCAGCCCAAGGGACCCGCCGATGATGTTTCCAGCCTGATAAGCCGCACAACCAAGAGAAATTGCTGAAACAGTTAAAATGATGAACACGATCCGGAGCAAAGCATTGCGGGGATATTCTCTCAATGACTGTCCCAGGTCAAGTCCGGAACCAAGGCTGAGTCTGCCGGTCATTTCCTGGAGAACAATGGTGGTCACTGTCGCGAAGATGAGCACATATAGGAGAGAATATCCGAAATCCGCACCTGCAATAGAACAGGTGGTCACAGTGCCGGGCCCGATGAATGCAGCTGTGACCAGAAAGCCGGGACCAAACCGGCTAAGTCTATTCTTTTTTGCCATATCCGCCTCCGCCCGGTGTTTCAATATGAAGAACATCCCCGGGCTCTGCTTTGATGTTCACTTTGGAGTTGAGTTTGATTTTGGTTCCGTCAGCGCGAATCAGCATATTGATTCCCTTTTTTCCGCTCATTCCTCCTTGAAGGCCATAAGGCGCAAATCTTCTTCTTTCTGAAATAATGGATATCTGAGTCCGCACTAAAAATATGTACTCTCTCACAATCCCGTCTCCCCCTCTGCTTTTTCCGTGCCCCCCGGAATGAGGTCGGAGAGAGTATTTCTGTATTTGTAGGGGAAGGTAATTTTCCATGGCTTCAATAGGGGTGTTTAAAGAATTGGTCATATGTGTGTGCACACCGCTCAATCCATCATAATCAAAACCAGCTCCCATGCCCCCTCCGATGGTTTCATAATAGGCAAAAGGGCGCTTGCTTTCAGGGTTCAATCCTCCAAAGGTCACGTTGTTCATGGTCCCTGAACTTGCTGCAGGGATTTTTTTAGGTACAGCTTGATGAAGAGCACCCAAGAGGACATCAACGATCCTCTGTGATGTTTCCACATTACCTCCGGCAGTCGCACAAGGAAACTGGGCATTGACGACTTTTCCCTGCGGAGCGATGATGTTCAATGGACGGAGAAGACCGGTGTTAAAAGGAATGTCTTCGTTGACCAGAGAGCGGAACACATATAAAACTGCAGAATAGGTCACTGCAGAGTTGGCATTGACTCCGCCTCGGACCTGCTCAGAGGAAGAGCTGAAATCAATGATGGAGCTGTCTGACTGAATGATGATTTTCACTCCGATTTCAATGGGATCTTGACTGATTCCATCATCATCCAAATAATCTGAAAACTCATATTTTCCGTCAGGGATTTGGTCAATGGTCTGCCTCAAGATCCGCTCGGTATAATCCTGAATGAGAGAGGCATATTGGAACGTTTTTTGAGACCCATATTTGGCGACCGTCTCTTTCATCCTGTTGATTCCTTTATGATTGGCCGCAATCTGAGCCATCAGATCCCCTTTTCTCTCTTCAGGAGTGCGCACATTAGCAAGGATGAAATGAAACAGGTCCGGTTCCAGTTTTCCTTTTCTGACCAGTTTTACAGGGGGGATAATCAGGCCTTCCTGGTATATTTCATCTGCAAGGGGCATGGAACCAGGGCTCATCCCTCCGACATCCGAATGATGTGCTCTGTTGGCCACAAAAAAACACAGCTTTCCTTTGATAAAGACAGGGGAGATGCAGGTCAAATCCGGAAGATGGGTTCCTCCTTTGTAAGGATGGTTTAAAATCACCATGTCTCCGTCTTCAAAATCTATGAATTTGAGTGATGCCTGAACAGAAAGCGGCATGGCACCCAGATGAACGGGAATGTGGGACCCTTGAGCCAGAGTCTCTCCTTTTTTGTTAAACAAAGCGCATGAAAAGTCTCTTCTTTCTTTGATATTCGGAGACAGAGCGGTTCTCTCCAATACAGCACCCATTTCCTCGGATATAGAAACAAAAATATTTTTGAACAATTCCAGTTCAATGGGATCAAATTCAGACACGGGTTTCTTCCTTTCCGGACAAAACAATGTTCAAATACGGATCGATTTCTGACCTGAAATCAGAAGGAATAAAGGTCGTGGATTCTGTGTCAACCACAAGAGCCGGCCCAAAGATCCGGTTTCCCGGCTTCAGGAAAGATCGGTCATAAATGACCGCCTGTTCTTGTTTTCCTTTGTAATAAATATTTTGCTTGGTAAGCCTTGCTTTGTCTGGGCTGGATCCTGCTTTAGAGATTTTTTTGAGTTGGACTTTTTGAGTGATTCCCATGGCTTTAAGTCTGATATTGACGATTTCAACCAATCGATCCGGATGACTGTAGGAATAAATTCGTTCATGAATTTTGTGGAATTCGTTTAAATGATCTGAGTTTTTTCTGTAAGGAACCGTGATCTCAAATGACTGTCCATAATACCTGAGGTCCAGATATTTTTCCAAGGCCATGTTTTCCAAAGAAAAGCCCTCATTATTCATTTCTGATTGTGCTTTATTTTCCAGTTCGCCGAATTTTTGATCCAATACAGAGTCTATAGAGGATGAATCTGTTGTTCTCAATAGAGTCATGGAATAATCTTTAATTGAATCAGCTTGAAGAAGACCTAAGGAAGAAAAAACACCTGCGTTTTTTGGCACCAAAACCGTAGGGATTTGAAGCATGGATGCGATTTCTGCAGCATGCATTCCTCCAGCTCCTCCAAATGAAAACAAGACAAACTGTCTCACATCGATTCCTCTTTCAATAGAAATCACACGAATGGCTTTGCTCATGTTTGCATTGGCGACTTTGATGATTCCAGCAGCGGTCTCCCATATTGACTTGTGCATACGTTGTCCCATTTTTTTGACGGCTTCTTGACTTCTCTCAGGATATATATCCATTTGGCCGCCTAAGAAGTGCTCTGCAGATAGTCTGCCTAAGACCAGATTGGCATCTGTAACAGTGGGGTGGCTGCCTTTTCCATAACAGGCCGGACCTGGGTCTGCTCCCGCACTCTGCGGCCCGACCCTCAGGGAACCGCCTTTGTCCAGATAAGCGATGGATCCTCCTCCGGCACCAACTGTATTGATATCAATAATAGGAAGTCTGATAGGAAATTCGCCTATTTTGTTTTCATGGGTCCTTTGGATCTGACCGTCGATTAGGGAAACATCAGAAGATGTGCCCCCCATATCAAAAGTCACGATTTGATGATATCCGGTTCGTTTTCCCAAATCGTATGCAGCAACCACACCTCCTGCAGGCCCGGAAAGAGCGGTTCTTATGGGCTCTTTTTTTGCTGTTTCCGGGGAGATGTGTCCTTCATTGGACTGCATGATCCGAAGAGAGACCTTATTCAATTTTCTCTCAAGATTATCTAAATATTGACTGATCACAGGCATGAGGTAAGCATTGACTGTTGCCACTACAGTCCGTTCAAATTCTCTGTATTCTGGAAGAATCTGGCTGGATCTGGAGACGTGGATTCCTTGATTTTCAAATGCACGGTGGACTGCTCTTTCATTCTCAGTATTGGCATAGGAATTGATAAAGGAAATGGCCACTGCTTTGGCACGGCATTTTTTTACCGTGTTCACAGCTTTGCGGATTTGTTCACAGGATATTTTTTTGATCACTTGACCTGAGGCAGATGTTCTCTCAGAAAGGCCTATACAATGAGAAGAGGGAAGAAGAGGCACTTTGGTTTCTCCCTTTAGGGAGTAAAGTTGGTTTCTGGTTTGTCTTCCAATGAACAGAACATCTTCGAATCCTTTGGTGGTCAAAAGTGCGATGGGTTTCCCGGTCCTTTGCAAAAGACTATTGGTGGCCACAGTCGTTCCGTGGACGATCTGTAGAGACGGTCTGTCCTTTAAATAGGATGAAAGTCCTTGAAGGATCGCTTTAGAAGGATCTTTTGGTGTGGAGGGAATCTTTTTTATGTGAAGGGTCCCATTAGCAAAAAGGATGAAATCTGTAAAAGTCCCTCCTGTATCAATACCGATGCGAATATTCTTTTTCACCAGGGCTCAATTATGCTTATGGGAGCCTGAATGTCAAGAAGAACTCATTCAGGAACAGGTCTTGCAAGAATCGGAAGAACAGGAGGAACAGCTTCCTGAAGACGAGTTCAGGTCTTTATCCATCCCGCTGATTCCAAAACAGGAAATGCATTTGCGGATGTCGGAAGATCCGCAAGCAGGGCATTTGCTTTTGATTTTATGATTTATGGGAAGGATTTCTTCAAATTTATTTTTGCATTGGTTGCATTCAAATTCATAGATAGGCATCTCAGCCTTATTATAGCTTTTATTTAAATTCTCAGCAAGACGGATCAAACAAAATTTGCTGGATCAGCTTTCTGAGCTTGTCTTCATCCACAGGTTTGGTCATGTATCCGTCTGGAGAAATACTGTTGGCTTTTTTTTCAGTGCTGCTGTCAGCAAATCCGGTCAAAAACACCAGGGGAATCTTATGGTCTTTGATGACCATTTCAGCAGCCTGGATTCCGTCGATATTTCCTTTCAGACCGATGTCCATCAGCACCAAATCAGGCCTGTTTTTTTTGATCATATTCATAGCGTCTTCAGCAGTGAAGGCAACCTCTGATTCAATTTTTCCAAAAGTGGACAGAGTGTTTTTCAAGTCTAAAGAAACAATTCCTTCATCTTCCACAATCAATACTTTTTTCATTGTTGTTTGATCCCTTGATTTGATAATATCCTACAAAAGAAGACAAATATCAAGAAAATAATTTGTATATATTTTTGAAAGGTTGTTTTATTTCACAGCAATGGCTTCGATTTCCACTTTGACATCTTTGGGCAGTCGAGCCACCTGTACAGCTGCTCTTGCAGGGTAGGGAGGCTTGAAGAATTCGCCGTAAACACCATTCATTTTAGAAAAGTCATCCATGTTTTCTAAAAACACAGTGCATTTGACCACGTTTTCCAGAGAACATCCTGATTCTTCCAGAACAGCTTTGAGGTTTTGTAAAGCCAATCGTGTTTGCTCCTCTACCGGGCCCATGTTCAATTCACCAGTCTGTGGATCAATAGCGATCTGCCCTGAGGCAAAAACAAATCCATTGGCCTCGATTCCCTGAGAATAGGGGCCGATGGCTGCAGGCGCCTTATTGGTTTTGATCTCTTTTTTCATTTTGTTTTCTCCTCCTTTACATGAAAATATTACCGGACTTACCAAAGCCATGCTTCCTAAAACAATGATGGCTTCTCTTCTTTTCATATGAAGTCCTCCTTTCCAATCATCATCCCTGTTCAGCACTCATCAAATCTGCATATTTTTTACCCTCTTTCAGGGGATCCAATGATTTGATGATCTTTGTAGTCTGGTCTTCTTTGGACAAATCGAGCTGTCCCGACCGGCTCTGTGGTGATATGACTTTAATGACAGGGCGGTATTTGTCATTCCTGTTGATCTTTTTGACATATCCCACCCGGCGGTCATTCAACTGCACCAGTGTCCCTAAGGGCCAGACTCCCATGATTTCAAAAAACCGGTCCACAAGTTCAGGATCAAACATGCGATTTTTTTCCTTGGTCATGATCTCAAAAATTTTCATTGGCGGGAAATGCTTTTTATAAGCGCGTTTTTGGTATAGGGCATCATACACATCGCATAGAAATATGATTTGAGATGCCAGATGAGGTTCCATGGGATATTTGAGTTTGGGATAGCCGCCATTGTCATATTTGAGATGATGCTCAAATGCCACCACTGAAGGCAGAATCCCCAGATTTTTTTTGTACTGCAAAAGGATCCGGCTGCCGACCACGGAATGATCTTTCATTTTGGTGAATTCTTTGTCGCTCAGTTTGCCTTTTTTCTTCAATATGCCTTTAGACTGGGCGATCTTGCCTATGTCATGAAATAGGGCTGAAATTCCGATATCGATCACCCGGTCTGAAGAGAGTCCCAATTGAGAGGCAAAAAACATGGATAAGATGCTTGTGTTCAACATGTGAATAAATGTTAACAGATCTTTTTTCTTAACCGAGATCAGATCCATGAGCTCGTTATGATTTCCCGTATAATATTCTATGAGGGTCAGGATGTTGAACCTGAGGTCCAAATAATCGATGTCCTCCTGGCTTAAAATCTGATTGACAGTTTCTTTAATCAGATCAGCAGAGTTTTGAAATGTGTTTTTAAACGGATCCCCTTCTGAAGTGTGCGGACGGATTCCTGTTTTTTGATCAGCTGCAGCCCTGATCTTTCCTGCATCTATGTTTATGACTTGGTTTCTCTTGAGATATTCTTGAATATTCCCTGCTTCCTCTTTTTGAGAGACAGAAAGATAGGTGATGAATTTCTCCAATTCCCATTTTTCCAAAGGAAGTGAAAATTGTATCTTTTCAATATTTTTGTCTCTGAAATAGAGCAGGAGGGATTTTATCTTCCGGGACACATCAAATAAAATCTCATTTTCCCAGGCTAATTCCTCATTGATGATACCAACTATGAACTCTTTCTGGGTGGTCAAAATGTCCTTGATTTCAGCATAGGCTTTGTCAATGATCTCATTGTATTTGGGATGATCTTTTGAATACAGTTTTCGGGCCTGAACAGCTGAAGTCAAATCCAATAAAGCTTTTTTAACTTTTTCGATCATTCCATTTCCTCAATACATTCAAAGCATGATTCCTTAAATTTTGATTCCAAATGAATTTTTTCTCAGACAAATCAATCAGATGCTTTTTTGAAGACCGGACCCCCTGTTCATCCATGATCTGGATGTGCTGATGCAGTCTTTTGTTCCTAAGCCCAAAAGGAGACTTTATTGAAAACAGCATTTGCAGAGCTCTGTGCTGACTGCTTTCACTCCTGGATAAAAGAATAAAGGCTTGTTTTTTCAGATCATACTGTTTTTTCTTAATCAGGGGAAATAGAAATTGGTCATCCTGTTCTTCCAGGTTCTGCATGGCTTTGAGCGTTTTGATCTTGATGTTCTTGGTTCCCAGTTTGAATAATTTTTTCAGAGTGATGAGGGAAATAGGGGAATCAATAAAGCTGAGGCTCTCTATGATTTTTTTTAAGAAAACTTCATCTCCGGCCCTTTGTTCGAGGTTGAGGTTAAAGTAGAACAAATATTCCGTGAAGAACCGAAAGAATGATTTCAAAATGTAGGGGGTGATGATTTCCTGGGTGAATATTGTTTCCAAATAAACATTTTCATTTTGGGTGCTCTTTGTTATATGTTCAATGAAATAATTGAACTGAAGGGACAGCTTTCCATCGAGAATGGATTCTTCAATGTATTCATTGAGCATAGATTCCAGTTTTCTCATTTCTTGTATGGAAGACAGGGTTTCTTTTTTTGCCTCCATAGTTTCGTAAAGATATTTCAAATAGGACATGTCCTCACTTTCTATGATGTTCTCCCATTCGTCCAGAAGTGTTTTTGCAATCGGGGATAGAGACTCTGGGTCTTTTTCTATATCCAGAATATTAAGAAGCATCAAATGAAAGTTTTTTTGAAGCAATGAACTGTTGAAACAGAGTTTTTCTGACTTTTCTGAGATATTCTTCAGCATAGATTGAAGTGAATTTCGATATATTTCAGAAATCAAAGGGCTTGAAGTGCCGGAGAGGAGTTCTCTGATGTTTTCTTTCACCAGGCTATCCTTTGTCTCTGATGAACTGCTTTTGAATACCTCTAGAAGTGATTCAGCGATTTGTTCATGTTTCTCTTTTTCAATCAGTTTTGAAAATATACTGAAATTGACCTCATCAAAATCCTGGTTGGTCAAGATCTCATCCCAAAGCGTGGACGCCAGATCTTTTTCACTCAAATCTGTTAAAAGCGGCTTGAGATTATCCAGCTTTTCTTTAGAAGAGATCTCTTTGCTGTGAAGAGCTGATCTCATGAGTCTTTTTGAAAACGAGATGTATTTCTCTTTTTTATTTTCACTCAAATAAGAAAAAAAGTTTTGAAAGCTGTGGCTCAATCCCTCATCCTCAAGAATCTCTTCAGCATGGATCTGATTTGAGATCCTTTCAGAATTTTCAGCCAGATAGTCCATTTTTTGTTCATTCTTTTCCTGGACGGCTTCCTTAAGCAAATAGGTCCATATATCCTTTATCTCTTCCCCTTCTCCCTTCAAAAGCTGAGAGTAATCCAGCTCTTGTATCTTTATATTCAACAGAGTCTCTTTTTCCAACATCTTTTTCAAGCCTCCGCCTTCAAATATGTCTTTTTTGGGAAGACAGGCTTTGGATAAAAATGTCCCCAGTTCTTTTGATGTGACAGAAGGTTTGATTTCAAGGATTTTTATTTTTCTAAAATGGAACATGCGGGCGATGTCAGTATAGAGAGTTTCCTTTTCCAGGCGTTCATCCCCTACGCACATGGAATCTGAAGTGAAACCGACCACCATGGCATCATCAAAAAAATCAAAAAGTCTGTCCAATTTTTTTTTTAATATGTTTATAGATTGTTTATAAGAAGGGTGGTTTTGGTCATAAATGGAATAATTTTTTAATGAAATCTTAAGCGCTTTGAAAAAAGCTTTCAGACTTTCATCTTTTTTCATAATCATCAAGGAAAACCAAGGAATTTCCCAAGTACCTGTATAAGAATTCTATTACAATTGAAGAGGAGGGTTCAAGAAATAAATGAGATCAGTATTTCTCAGAATAGAGAGTGACTCTGTTTTGTCCTTCTTTTTGACTCACTTGAGCCAATTTTTCAGCTTCTTTGACCAAGGAGTCCATAGTGCTCATGGAATCAGCAAGAACCGCCCCCACTGAGATGGTGGTGTGCATGAACTTGTCATCAACATGGATGTTTGATTGTTCGGCAAGCAGTCTCAATTTGTTGGCCACCAGGTCCAGTTTGTTGGCATTTACATTGCTGAGAATGACCATAAAGGCATTTTCGTCCCACCGTCCCACAAATTCAAAAAAACGGATATTCCGGGAAATGGTTTTACCTATCATTTTGATCACATTATCTTTTACCAGAGTACCGTAGATATCATTGATGGATTCGATGTCATCCAAAATACAAAACAAAACACCTACTGGAAATCCATATTTTTTCATCTCATCCAATCTGTGCTCCAAGTTCATCTCCACATATTTTCGGTTACCGGTTCCGGTCAGAGTATCCAGCATATTCATGTTCCTCAATTCTTCGGTCAAATGAGGCATGCTCACTTTTGGAGTATACTCATGAAAACTGAGCACAGATATATCAGCGGAATGGTCTTTATTTAATAGGGGCAAGATCCTCATGACAGCTGGTATCCGAAATCCTTCTTTATGAAGCATATAAGCTTTGTATTCTCTCATTTTTTTATCTTTGAAGCTCTGTTTGACAGGACAGTCTTCTGCACAGGTGAGCAGTTTCTCTGCTGGCCCCTGAATGAGGAGGTTTTTTTTGCACGGATGGTCCAACATATCTTCTGCATCTCTTCCGGTGAGATCCTCCAGTGCCTGATTCCAGAACAAGATATTCAAATCATTATCCATCACACAAACCGCTTCCCCGATATGATCCAGCAAATCCCTAAAAAAAGATTCCTCGCAGTTGCTGATGATGGTGGTTAGTTTGTCATTTGGCATTTTATTCCCTTTTGACTTGGCTGATGCGTCATTTTGGCAACCCCAAAAAATATATATCAAACCACAAATGCAATGTCAATAAAGCAGGGAATTCTTTTTCCATAAAATGATTGACAATAATATAACTTAGGGTTATAAATTCCAAAAGGGGTTCAAATGTTAAAAAACTTAGGAGTAAAAGTAAGGAAAGTCAGGGAATCACTTCGTTTGACTCAGGAACAAATATCAAAAGGCACAGGATTATCCAGTGAATTCATATCCTTGATTGAAAAAGGGAAAAGATATCCCAGTTTGGAATCTTTAGAGAAGATCTCAAATTATTTGAATAAAAACATTTCCTTTTTTTTAGATGACGAACCCGATCCATTTGAAAAGATAAGAAAAGATAAAGATACACCAAAAAACATCCTCTCAGAACTCAAAACGTTTGAGAAGTACTGCAGAGATTATCTGAATATGGAGCACATTTTGAAATCTCCTCTGCAAGAAGCACCTCTTTATTCAGACACCTCTCCAGAAATAATGGCAGCCCAAGAGAGGCAAAGACTTGGTCTGGGAATTCAGCCCATAAACAACATCTTTGCTTTGCTGGAAACAAAAGGCCTTCACATTTTGAGACAGTCTTTAAAGAAAGGCACTCATATCGCAGGAGCTTTTGTGTATTACAGAGTCAAGCAGGCTGGATTTGCCTTAATCAACACCAATCAAAGCTATTCCAAACAAATCATAACAGCAGCTCATGAATACTGTCATTACCTCAAGGACAGAGAATTTATCTCTATTCTTGATAATCCGGATATTTTTGTGGATGATTATCTTCCTTTATATCCATCCAGAGAACGATTTGCTCATTTGTTTTCCCTTTCTTTTCTGATTCCTGATGAGCAAATTAAATTGTTTCTGAATAGGCTGAATAAAAAATCCTTAACCATTGAAGACATCATTCTGCTTAAGAGATATCTGGGAATGCCCATCTTAATCGTTCTCAAAACTCTTCTCAAAATGAAGGTCATTTCCATGTCTGAGTATCAGGAATACAAAAAGCAGGAATATTTGGATTACGAAAAATCATTGTTCGGATACATCAAAGCGGAAAAAGATCCTTGGAAACGAAAGACCAAGGTCACCCCTTCTGACCGGTATAAGACCTTAGCGGTTCAGGCGCTTAAAAATCAAGAACAGACTTGAATGCAGCAGAGTGATGTGACCGCTGTCTTTTTAAGCCAGCTTCTCCAAGAGATTGATGAGAAAATTCCAGAATTTTTCAACAGTCCCTGTATGAACTCTCTCATCAGGAGAATGAGGGTGCTCTATGGTGGGACCAAATGAGATCATGTCCATGCCCGGAAATTTTTCTCCGATGATTCCGCATTCCAGCCCTGCATGAACCGCTGCCACGTGCGCTTTTTTATCAAAAGTGTCTTGATAAACTTTTTTGAGTGTTTTCAGAAGCTCGGATTCCAGATTGGGCTTCCAGCCCGGGTACCCGTTTTCACGCACGATCTCTGCATCAGCAAGGTCCACTACAGCATTGATCGAGTCTCGAGTGGCTTCCAGGGCAGACGCTGTAGAGCTCCGGGTGCTGCACACGATCTGGATTTTATCATTCTTTGTATGGACCACAGCAAGGTTGGTGGATGTTTCCACAAGTCCCTCAATTTCAGGATGCATGGATATCACCCCATGAGGTATGCTGAAAATCAGATTGAGTATTTTGATCTGCTCTTGTGCAGATATGGCTTCTCCTGGATCTTCATCTGTTTTGGTAAGGGAAAAATCCGCATTCGGCTCAACGGGATTGAATTCATTTCTGATTTCAGCGAACGTCTCTTCAACCAGCTGCTGGAACCGGTCATGGTCTTCTGACTGAATCCCGATCACAGCTGAAGACTCTCTGGGTATGGCATTGCGGAGGTTTCCTCCTTTGATATGAAACAATTGAAAAGAAATGTCCTGAGACACCTTCCAGAGAATGCGTGCTAATAATTTTATGGCATTCCCTCTTCCTAAATTGATATCAATACCTGAGTGACCTCCCTTAAATCCTGATAGTTCCAATTTTAAAATTTGGTCACTTTTTTTGTCCTCTGTTTGAAAAGGGACAAAAATCTGAGTATCTGCACCGCCGGCACATCCGATTGTGAATTCTCCTTCATCCTCGCTGTCCAAATTCAGAAGCTTTTTCCCCTTTAAAAATCCTTTGGGAATATGGGTAGCCCCTGTCAAACCGGTTTCTTCCTCAACCGTGAATAAAAACTCCAATGGGGGATGTTTGATGTCATTGTTTTCCATGATGGCTAAAGCGGCACACCCTCCGATTCCATTATCAGCTCCCAGAGTGGTTCCTTTGGCTTTCACCCAATCGCCATTCCGTTCTGTTTGTATGGCATCTTTTTGGAAATCATGATCAACATCTGAATTTTTTTCACAAACCATATCCAGGTGACCCTGTAGAATGACTCCTGTTGAATTTTCACTGCCTTTTGATGCGTTTTTAGATACAACCACATTTCCCACATCATCTCTTTTGTATTCAAGATTAAGACGCTCAGCCACTGATATGATATAGTCTCCGAGTTCTTTTTCATTTCCGGAGCAATGAGGAATTTTTAAAAACTCTTGAAAATGCTTCCATAAAGCCGAGGGTTTCAGGTCCGTTAAGTCATTAGCCATTTGTTTTCTCCAGTCTTTTCTTTTGGTGCCTTAATAATGTCATAAATGATTGAGATTAGCAAGCATTATGCTCGGAGATTGGCTTCCTTATTTTGAAATCAGTTTCTTTTGATAGATTTTCAATACGATTAATACTAGACAGATAATCCATTATTGATTAGAGTTAACAGTGATGACATTCCGAAAGATCTGTTCTCACCTTCTCGTTTTGTGTGTTTTGTGCTTCATTTCCAAGCCATCAGGGCTCTGCAGGGAGCATACAAAAGCCGTCAAAAAGATCAATATTATCACTTCTGTTTATCCGTTAAAGGAATTCGCACAGGCCGTGTTTGGCAAAAAAGCTGAGGTGAAGATGCTCATCCCGCCGGGTGCTGAAGTCCATACCTGGAAACCAAAACCGAGTGATATATTGAGATTTTCCAAAGCAGACCTGTTTGTTTATATCGGGGCCTCTATGGAGCCGTGGTTAGACGACATCATTGAAAGCACGGGCCGTAGAGATTTGATATTGATTGAGGCAGTCAAAGGTTTTCATCTCATAAAAGAACAGCAGAATCGCTTTGATCCTCATGTCTGGCTGGAGTTTGAATATGATCAACAGATCGTGGACAAGATCATACAAACCGCTTCTTCCATGCAACCCGAAAATAAAATGTATTTTGAGCAGAATGGGAAGGAATACAAAAATAAGCTGAAAGATCTGGATGAACTTTACCAAAACACTCTGACTTGTTGTGAGGTCAGAAGTTTCATTATCGGAGGGCATTCTGCTTTTGGATATTTGGCTCGGAGATACAATTTGATACAGATATCCGTTCATGGGCTGAGTCCAGATTCCACCCCTTCTCCCAAACACATCAAAGAAATCATTGAAATGGCAAAACAGAATCATATCGACATCATTTATTACCAAGAATATGTGAATGATCAAATAGCACGGATGCTGGCAGATGAAATCAATGCGCAGACAATGAGGCTGAATCCCGGAGCCAACTTGAGTGAAAATCAAATCAGGTCAAATCTGACTTTTATTGAAGTAATGAAAAAAAATTTGGAGAATCTCAAATATGGCCTCAGATGCAAATAAAAACAATCTGATCAAAATAGAGAATGTTTGTTATGATTACGGATACAGAAACGTAATAGAGAACATATCTTTTCAGATCAATTCCGGAGATTTTTTGGCTGTTCTTGGCCCTAATGGTTCAGGGAAAACGACTTTGATCAAAATCATTCTGGGATTGTTAAAGCCGAAAAAAGGACAGATTCGAATGTGGGGAAAACCGGTCCAAGATTTTAAAAATTGGCAAAAAATCGGTTATGTTCCCCAGAAAGCCACTCATTTCGATCCTTTTTTTCCTGCATCAGTCAAAGAAGTGGTTGCCATGGGATGTTTGTCGCGAAGAAAATTCTTTTCCTATGATAAGCTCAAAGAATCACAGTCCATCGACAGAGCTCTGGAACACGTGGGGATGAAAGACTTCAAATCAGACCGGATCGGCCGGCTTTCAGGGGGCCAGCAGCAGAGAGTGTTTATAGCCAGAGCTATCGTCAATATGCCGGAAATCTTATTCCTTGACGAGCCCACAACAGGTGTGGATACAGAAATGCACGATCAGTTTTATGATATGCTGGGAACTCTAAACCAGAGAGAGAACATGACTATTGTGCTTGTGACCCATGAGGTCGGAATCATCAACAAACACGTCAAACAGGTGGCTTGTCTGAATAAATCCTTAGTGTATCACGGGACTCATACTGAATTCTGCAAATCTGATGAGTTCAGGAAAATGCTGGAAGGCGGTCATCATTTGGTTTCCCACCGGCATTGATTTGGGTTCAGATGATTAGCCAGTGAAAATGGGCGAGCAGAAAGAAAACTTTAAATAAAAAAAAACGATTGATTCAGATGTTTGAGCTATTGAGTTACAACTTTTTGCAGAGAGCACTGATAGCAGGCTCTTTTATTGCAGTGGCTTGTGCTCTTTTGGGAATCTTTTTGATCTTGAGAAGAGACGCCATGATAGGACATGGCCTGGCTCACATAACCTTTGCCGGAGTCGCTATTGGCTTATTACTCCATATGATGCCTTTGCTGGCCGCATTTATAGTCGCTGTCTTGACTGCTCTGGGCATTTTAAAGCTCAAAGAAAAAGCCGGTTTGTATGGGGATACAGCTATCGCCATCTTTAGCAGCACAGGTTTTGCCGTGGGAGTGATTATCATTAGTCTCTCCCAACAGTTCAACGTGAATCTTTTCAGCTATTTGTTTGGAGATATCCTGGCGATTGGAAAATTAGAAGTGTGGATGTCCCTCACTGTGGCTGCCGCGATTATGGCTGCAGTTACTGTTTACTATCCCAAGTTTATGTACATCACATTTGACCAAGAATCCGCCAAAGTTTCCGGTCTCAAAGTGGATAGATTTGAGATCTCTATCACGGTATTAACAGCAATAACAGTGGTGTTAGGCATGAAAATCGTCGGAATATTGCTGGTTTCTGCTCTGCTGGTGATTCCCGCAGCCAGCAGTCTTCAATTGGCAAAGAATTTCAAACAGGCGCTGATTTGGTCTGCATTGATTTCTGTATTATCTGTGAACTTGGGTGTTTTGACATCCATTTTGTTTGATTTGCCTGCTTCCGGGACCATTGTGGTGATTTCATTTTTGATTTTTTTATTGCTGCTTTCAATAAAAAGAATCAAATCCTGATGAATCTAGCCGGAAGGCTGTTCCATGTTTTCAAGAGTTTTTTCAAAAACAGAAAAGGCTTTTTCTCCATACAAACAAAGGATGATTTCTTTAGGATATGAGTGTGAGCCTAGAAATTCGAGACAAGTCTTGATCATGATCTCACTGCAACGTTTTATTGGAAATCTGAAAATTCCAGTGCTTATAGCCGGGAAAGCAATGGTTTTTATTTTTTTCTTTTCAGCCAGTTCCAGACTATTTGAAGTTGCTCTTTTTAATTTATCCGATTCTTGCCCTTCACCGTATACCGGTCCTGCAGCATGAATGACGTACGTTGCTTTCAGTTTGCCTGCTCCGGTAATGACAGCTTCACCCACTTCTATAGGGCCGATGGAATTGCATTCTTCCTGAATGGAAGGACCTCCAAAACTCCGGATGGCGCCTGCAACTCCTCCTCCTAAAATCAATGATTTATTGGCAGCATTGACAATCGCCTCTGCATCCACTAAAGCGATGTTTCCTTGGATCAATTTAAGGGTTTTGTTGCCGAGTGTCTTCACTCTCATTCCCATCTCCCCATAAACACATTTTCGTTTTTGTCTTTGATCTATTATATCAAATTATTTCACAATAACGAATTGTTTTCTCTCTTGTTCTTTAATTTGTACTGGAAGACTCCTTCTTGGTCAAAAATTTCCACTTCGTCAAGTGCCGTGATGTGTTCTAAGACCAAATCTTTGTCTCCCACGATCACCACCACAGGATTGAGAAAGGAAACTTTTCTGAGCGATTCAAAAACGGTTCTTGAATTGACATACATGATATTTTCGAAGTAATTTTCTCCATAGATCCCTTGCTTATCCAAAGCCAGCATTTCAGAAACTTTCAATGAAAATTCATTGTGCCCTGATATCTGAATAGGAAAATGTCCTATCAAATAAGACTTGGCCTGTTCGATTTCATGATTGGGAATTTGATTTTGGGAGAGGCTTCTCATTTCTCTCAATATTTCTGAAACAGAAGGAACCAAATATTCAGGCTTCACTTTGGCTTTCACATAAAATACACTGCAGTCTTGAAAGTGCTCCAGATGACTGTAGGCCCAATAAGCATATCCTCTGGTTTCTCTGAGATTCATAAACAGCCTGCTGACATGCGAACCCCCAAGGATTTGATTGAATACTAGGTAGGAGAAATGATCATGCAGGTCGCTTCTAGGAAGGACATTTCCCACAAAAATAGTGGCTTGTTCCGCGCCCGCAACATCGGAAAAACAAATTTTTGGTTTTGTTTTGGGAGTCGGGGGATTGAAATGATATGTCTCAAGGTCTCTTTTTTCCCATTGATTCAAATTCTGATTTGTGATTCGGACAGCTGTAGGGAGATCAATGTCTCCGATGAACAGCAGTTTGGAGTTATTTGGTCTGTAAAACTTATCAAAAAAAGTCACCAGGTCTTTTCTGTTCAAATCTTTGATCACACTGCTGTTGAAGATGTATTTTTTATAAGGGTGATTCTCAAAAATGATTTGAAACAGAAGTTTTTTGCCCAAAAGTTCAGGATTGGTGTTCCTCACAATTTTATAATACATATCTCTTTTAACATTATTGATTTCATTTTTTGAAAAATCTGGCTGAATCAATAGATTTGAAAGCAGTTGGACCGCATCGTTAAGGTATTCTTTGAGATATGTAATTGTGAATAAGGAATAATCGGGAAAAACCTTGACAGAAAAATCACCACCGATGTAATCGATCTGCTCCTCCACCTGAGAAGCAGAAAGACCCATTCCACCTTTAAACAGCATGTTAGAGGTGAAGCTCGCTAATCCCGGAAGGTCATCAGGTGATAGACTCTCTCCTGTCATCACAATCAAATGCATATCAATAAAGGATTGTTGAGATCTTTTGACGACTGAAATTTGCAAACCGCTGGAGAGCACAGAGGTCTTGATTTTCGGGAAATCAAAATCAGCAAGAGGAAAGGGGAGAGGAGGAGATTTTCTGAATTTTTCCTGGGCAAAACCAAAAAGCACAGTGGTGAAAAAAAAGATAAGTCCCAGAAAGATCATAGGAGTGGCATGAAATCTTTTCATTCTTTTTGTCATTGAGTCCTGATATCGATCAAAACATAATTATCTGTAAAATAACGATTCATTATTCCCACAATATCCGGGGTACTCACACTCAGAAATCGATCCAGTTCTTTTGCTAGATCGCTCAGATCCCGCCCTGACAAAAAATATCTGGTTAAAAACATCGCTCTTTTTTCAGTCGAATTGAAATGGCCCATATAATCTGATTTGAACATATTTTTTATTTTTTTGAGCTCTCGGTCTGAAACCAAGGTGGACTTAAGTCGATTTATTTCTGAGAACAGGGCTTTTTGGGCAATGTCTTTTGTGGCTTCATTATTGGAGAGGACAAAAAATTTAAATGAAGCCAGATCGATCCTTTGTTCGATTCCTCCGTTCAATCTCAAGGCCAGTTTATTTCTAGCTACCAATCTTTGATAAAGACGAGAGCTTTTTCCGAAAAACAACAAATAGTCGATCATGGACAGAATATAAAAGTCATTAGAATAAGAGGAACCGATCCTGTACCCCAAACGAAATCCCGGAGTTGAAACATCTTTGTTTGTCATGACCTCTACAGATCTGGCTTGTTTGTATCCCCCCTTAAAAACCGGAGCCGGAGGCCGTTTTTTGGAAGGATTTATGGTTTGGAAATATTTTCTGACTAATCGAAGTGTCTGAGCTTCATCAATATCGCCGGTTATACACAGAACAGCATTGTTGGGCTTATAAAAAGTTTCATAAAAATCCCTCACATCATTAAGAGTTATGTTTTTCAAATCGTCTTCGTTCCCTGTAAGGGGGTGATGATAAGCAAATTCAGGATAAAGCAGTTGGTTAAATTTCAGCAGACTCTCTCTGAACGGGTCCTCGATCTTTTGATTTTTAACCATCTCCACCAATAAGGTTTTGGTCTCTTCCACATGGGTGTAGTTCAAATTCAAAGATTTCATTCTGTCCGATTCAAGCCAGAGTACCAAAGGAAGCTGGTTTGAAGGAACAGTCTGGGAAAAAATCGTTCTATCCCAGGAGGTGATCGCATTGAGTTCTCCTCCCACTCGGTGTATATATCGAATGTGCTGCATAGGACCTATGTTTCTGGAGCCCAAAAACATCAGATTCTCCAAAAGAAGAGCCATTCCGGTTTTTCCATCTTGTTCAAATGCAGAGCCCACTTTATAAGCACAAACAACAGTGACCAACGGAAGACTGTGATTTTCCGATAGGATCACCGTCAAACCGTTGTTGAGAGAGTAAACCGAAAAAGAAAAAGGAGTCTGAACTTCTAACTTTTGAATCTGAGAAAAACCTGTCAACGCAAAACAGCCCATCAAACAAAAAATCAATAATATCTTTCTATTCATAACTGATTTCGGTTTGTTCCCATTGGTTCAGTTAGATAAATTGTCTTCATCAATTTCAAGCACATTGCTAAGCATAATATAAGTGCAGCCATAAGTTCAAGATAAAAACTTCAGGATCTTTTTTATTCTGGTCTATTCATCAAAAAATGACGATGCTTTCATTATCAGGTTACTTGTCTTTTTGAGCTGCTGAGACGTCTTCTATAATGGGAATAAGCCGGTCTCTGAATTCTTTACTTAATGTGTTGTCCAACAGTTCTACAGCATAGGCTGTAGAACTCTTGGTGCCGCTCTTGATATTTTGATATGCTTTCATGATATCCTCATGAGGATAGATGAGGCCAAGGAGTTTGAAAAGGTTGCTTAAAGAGCGAGAGATCTCTTTTTGTTCTGTCTCATCCAGTTCAATGCAGCGGGTGATTAACTGAGAATGCCTTTGGAGTTTTTTAAGGACTGTGTTTTTGATAATTTTTGTTTCTAAAATCAAATCAGGCATTTCTGAGCGAATCTTATCAAGTGAATCAATGAGGTCATCTTCCAGCTCCTCTTCAATGTCATCAAGATTTTTGGTGAGAATATCGGCTGCCTTCTGATTTCCCTCTCTGGACAAAACTTTTATAATTCCCTTTTTTGTTTGAATATCAACTCCGGGATCCTTGAGATTTTTTTCCAAGTCCGGAACCGCCTTTTTTCCAAATTTGGCTAACGCAGCAATGACATCTTCCATTACCATGGGACTGTTGAGTTTTTCGATAAGGAGGGGAATAAATTCTTTTTTTCTCAGTTTAGCCGCACTCTCAATGGCATATCTTGATATCTCCGGTGAATTGTCCTTGACTAATGGGATCAATCGTTTGACCAAAGGAGAATCAGGATTCATAAGGCCGATGGCTTTGGCGATCTCCATTTTTTCTATTTCAGTCTCTTTGCTCTTTTCAATCACTTTGTCTGTATAGCCTTTCATCAATTCCTGATAAGACTTTAAAGACATCACCTCATCGATGTTGGTCTTCAAATCTTCTTTTTCCTCTTTGTCTTCTGTGATATATGCCCAGGAACCTCCTTCAGCACCAAACAGGGCATCAAATGAAGAGGCATTGGCTTCTTCTGATTTCTGAGATATGATCTTTTCGATCTCAGGAGTGAATTTATCCTGGCGTATCAGATCAAAAACATGCATGGAATAAAGGATCTCGCTCCGGTTCTTGCTTTCCAGAGTATCAAAAACCAATTTGGTGTAATCCAGATCCAGGGTATCTGAGACAGACTTTTCAGCCCGTTTCCATTTTCTTTGGATATTCTGCTTGATCACATTGATGTAGCCTTTATTGATTTTCAGGCTGACTACGATCCAAGTCACGATAAAGACAAGAGAGGCGACACTGATAAACCTCATAGGGATTTTAAAATAGATAAAAACAAACACCACCACTGCCCCGATTCCTCTGGCAAAACGCTGCAGGAACATATCAATAAACACTTTAGCTCTGTATCTCAGTTCCGGCTCTACTGGAATGTATAATATTTCCCGGATAGACTGGTTGACAGAATAAGAGAGGCTCTTGTCGCTTGCTTTGATAGCGATCGCAAAAAAGATAATGGGAGAGAACAAAATACCAAAAGACAGAAAAACAAGAATCAGGGGATAAAAAAGCAAAGTGCCTCGAATACCAAGACGTTTGATCATCCCACCGGTAATGAAAAGCTGAAACAGGAATGCAAAAACCATGACTCCTGCATTGAACAGGCCGTAAAATGAGGCCAGATTGCTTTCTCCTTCAAAAGTATTTCCTACAATCCCGTTGTACTGAAAATCAATAAGCACTGAAACAATAAAGGTGAGAGACACGATCAAAGCCATCAGTGAAAGATATGGACTCTTTCGCACACTGTCCATACAGGACTTAAAGCTGATCGCTGAAGTCACGCTTTGTTTTCCATCTTTTTTTTTCTGTTCTGAACTCTCATCTGGCAAATCGTCTCTCTGTGCTTTAAATATCAAACTGACCACCAAGAGGCATAGCCCGAGCATCAAAGAGGAGATCAGCAACAGATAATCATAAAGAAATGTGCCTGCGGAAAACTTGACCAACAGTCCTCCCAGCAATCCTCCCAGGATTCCTCCGCTTCCTACAAATCCTATGATTTTTTTGATTTCTCTTGGATTGAACACCTCATTGGCCACCAGCCAGAAGTGAGTCATGAGAACAGAAATCAAGATATTAACCCAGACCCAATAGAGCAGGGGAAACCATTTCATTCTTGTAAGAAAAACAAGATACAAAACAATATTAGTTATAGAGAAAAAAGCCAGAGAGAAGAGGATCAATTTTTTTTTGGGTATTTTAGCCTGGAATTTAGCATGAAGAACCACCACCATTCCTGCAATCAATGCGGTCAAAAGATATGCATAGGGAAGGCTGTTCTTTCCTAATTTGTGAAGAAAGTTTGCATTCCGGAAAGTCTTCATAATGGTGAATGGAGAAGTGATCAAGAAGAAATACAGAAAAAAATAGACGGATAATATTTTTTTTTCAGGTTCTACATTTATGAATCTGGCTATGAATCCCTTCAGCATATTCTCACTCGTGAATATCAATTCAAAAGAATAAAATCATTCCTTTGAAAAGCTTTCTAATGCTTTTTGTTCGTCATTAAATATTTCAAAAACTTTTGATAACATGGTGACCTGAAACACCAGAAAGAGCTTTTTGGATATATTAGTGAGCTTTAAGCTTCCCCCGACATTTTGAGTGGAGATGTAACTCGCTAGGATCTCTCCCACTCCAAAGCTGTCAATGAATTCCACCTTATCCAGGTTTAAGAGGAAATATTTTTTGTTTTTTTCAAGCTGGTCCTTGACGACTTGATGAAGAGTGCTATCAGATGACTCAGATCTTCTGATCTCTCCCTCAATATCAAGAATTGTGATATTTTGTTTTTCTCGAAGATCAATTTCCATTTTCTTTATCTCTGCTTTTATCAAAACCACAAAAATAAGTCAATCTTTTAACTGTTAAATTTCAAATCACCTTTTTTTTCTTCAAATATCGAATGATGATTTCCGTACTTTGTTCAATGCTGGTATGACCTGTATCTATGACAATCTCTGGATTGACCGGTTCTTCATAAGGAGCCGAGATTCCAGTAAAGTCCTGAATTTCTCCGGCTCTTGCTTTCTTATACAGACCCTTTGGATCCCTCTGTTCCGCAATATCCAAGGCGACCTTGACAAAAACTTCCAGGAATTCTCCTTCTTTCAAAAGGCTCCTCACCTTATCTCTGTCTTGGCGGTAGGGTGAAATGAAGGCGGTCATAGTGATGATTCCTGAATCAGCAAAGAGTTTGGCCACCTCTCCGATGCGCCGGATGTTTTCTTCTCTGTCTTTAGGGGAAAAGCCAAGGTTTTTATTCAAACCATGACGGATGTTGTCTCCGTCCAGCACAAATGTCAATTTGCCTTTGCGAAAAAGGCTCTTCTCTACTGAGTGCGCTAATGTGGATTTCCCGGAGCCGGAAAGTCCTGTAAACCAAATCACCACTCCTTTTTGGCCGAGATATTTTTCTCGATCTTTTTTGGTGACTTCTCCTTTATGCCATGTGATATTGGTTGCTTTTTGAATGGTCATTTTTATCTCCATTTCAAATTAACTAAGAATGACGGGTTTGTTTGTAGTGATCGATTAAGATTTCCGCAACTTCAGGACGGCTGAATTCTTTGGGAGGCATCTGTCCTTTAGAAAGCATTTCTCTCACTTTAGTTCCGCTGATCAGAACCCGGTGCTCCTTCTTGTGGGGACAGGTTTTCATAGAGGCCATTCCATCACATTTGTGACACCAAAACGTCCAGTCAATATTCAGCGGCTGAATATGCAGTTCTTCGGGCTCGATTTCAGTGAAAATTTTTTGAGCGTCGAAAGGGCCATAATAATTGCCCACTCCAGCGTGATCTCTTCCAATGATCAAATGGGAGCAGCCATAATTCTGCCGGAAGATGGCATGAAGAAGCGCTTCTCTGGGTCCCCCGTATCTCATTTCCATGGGATAAACTTTGAGCACCACTCTTTCTTGAGGGTAATACTGTTCCAGTAGCACCTCATAGCACTTCATCCGGACCTCAGCAGGGATATCATCTGCTTTGAGTTTTCCTACCAGGGGATGGATCAAGATTCCATCACTGACTTCCAGGGCAATTTTTGTGCAGTATTCATGACTTCTGTGAATGGGATTTCGAGTCTGGAAAGCTGAAATCGTGGACCAACCTTTTTTTTGAAAGATGTCTCTTGTTTCCGAGGGCCGGGCATAATACGAACCATACAACTCAGGATAAGGGCCTTCGCTCAAAGCAGTGACCTCTCCTCCAAGAAGGACCTCATTTTGTTGGTACACTTTGTTCACTCCGGGATGGGCTATATCGCTTGTTCGAAACACCTGTTTGGCTTCATATTCTTTGTCATAATTGTATTTATCCTGGACCTTCATAATGCCCATCAAGTCTCCGCTGTCATCATCCGTCAGTCCGATTTCCTGTCCCAAATTGATGTTGTCGGCCTCTTGCTTGGAGACAGACAAAGTGATAGGAATGGGCCATAAAGTTCCGTCCGATAAATGCATGTTATCAACCACTTCCGTGTAATCCTGTCTGACCATAAATCCCTTTAAAGGAGTGAATGCCCCAATTGCCATCATAATGAGGTCAGAGGTCTCTCTAGATGACATTCTGACCTGTATCAATGATCGGGACCTTTCTTTCTTTTCTTTTAATTCTTTTCCATCAACCAGAAGAGGGGATAATTCTCCTCTGTGGGGAAGGATCAATTGGCTCATGTCTTATTTCTCCTCTCTCAATTTTTTTTGTCTGGCAACTGGACTCTTGCCGGATCATGTGGAATGCATTATCCGAACTCTGTTTAAAAAGATTTGCACATGACCAGTATATTCTGATTGTCTTCGCGTCTGTACTTGACACTGTCCATAAGACTTTTTATCAGAAAAACTCCCAGACCTCCTTTTTTCTCTTTTTCAATGATTTCAGATATATCCGGCCTTTTGATGCTTCTGGGATCAAAAGGAATGCCCTGATCCTTTATTTCAAAATAAATGGAATTTTTTTGGATCCAACTTCTCAGATAAATATCACCTTTTTTTCCAGGATAAGCATATTTGATGATATTGATGCAGACCTCTACTAATGACAGCTCCATAATATAATAATCTTTTTCTGATACGGTTTTTTTTCTGAGTGAATCTTTCAGAAAGATCCTCACTTTATTCAGCTCAGGAAGTTCACTTTTTATTTTTATTTCATTCATTCTGATACACAGCAAAAAAAAGAAATTTTCCTATGAAAGAATACAGTTCAAGCCTATCTTTTATCATGAAAGTGTTCAGAATTCAACTGTAAAGGTTTGAGAATCTGCATTTCATCACAAAAGGTTTTTTGGTTTTGACTGGAAGAAGGATCCAGGTTAAATATCATTGAAATAATATCTGCATTATGATAATGTTTGTATCCCAGCCTTCTATACCTGAATCATGGAAACATTAAGGTTGCCGCTTAATATGAATTTTTAAAAGCATTCAGGTTTGAGATGGGATATATATCAGAAAGGAGCTTTCAAATAATGAGTAAAGATGGAAAACATCTGTTCACTTCTGAGTCTGTTACAGAAGGACATCCTGATAAAGTGTGTGATCAAATTTCCGATGCTGTGCTGGATGACTTGATCGGACAGGATCCCAAATGCCGGGTGGCGTGTGAAACACTTGTCACCACCGGGCTTGTCATCATAGCCGGAGAGATCACTAGCAAAGGTTATTGTGATTTCCAAAAGATCGTGAGAGATACAGTCCAGAAAATCGGCTACACCAGTTCAAAATATGGATTTGATTATGAGACCTGCGGTGTCTTGTCTTCTATACACGAACAATCCCCGGATATTGCTCTGGGCGTGAACGAAGACAATGAACATGAACAGGGAGCAGGCGACCAGGGACTGATGTTTGGTTTTGCGTGCAATGAGACTGAAGAACTGATGCCCTATCCAATCATGATGGCTCACAAACTAGTGAAAAAGCTGACTCGAGTCCGACGCCAAGGAGAGATCAACTATCTGCGTCCGGACGGGAAGTCTCAGGTCACCGTGGAATACAATGGGGATCAGCCGCAGAGGATCGAGGCTGTAGTGATCTCTGCCCAGCATGATCCTGATATAAAAATGAAAGACCTTCGAACCGATATTGAAAGACACATCATCAGAGAAGTGATTCCAGGGAGCATGATGGACAGAAACACCAAAATTTTTATCAATCCCACAGGAAGGTTTGAACAAGGGGGCCCTTTTGCTGATTCAGGCGTGACCGGCCGTAAGATCATTGTGGATACTTACGGAGGTATCGGGAGCCATGGAGGAGGATGCTTTTCAGGCAAAGATCCTTCTAAAGTGGACCGCTCTGGTTCTTATATGGCCAGATACATTGCAAAAAACCTTGTGGCTGCTCAAATTGTAGATAAAATTGAAGTTCAGATCGCCTATGCCATCGGAATTGCAGAGCCGGTTTCCATTATGGTGGATTCCTTTGGCACTGCTAAAATATCAGAAGACAAAATCAAAGATCTCATCAAAGCCCATTTTAAACTCAAACCCAAAGCCATGATCGAATCTCTAAATTTGCTCAATCCCATATACCAAAAAACAGCGGCTTATGGACATTTCGGAAGAGATGTTTTCTCATGGGAAAAAACGGATAAAGCAGAGATTTTGAGAAAAGACGCTGGACTTTAGTAGGTAAAGAATCAGAACCAAAAGGAGTATCAAATGCAATACGACGTTAAAGATTTAAAGCTAGCTGAAAAAGGACAACTGCGGATGGAATGGGCATCCAGATTTATGCCTGTGCTTGCGGACATAAAGGAAAAATTCAAGAAAGATAAACCCCTTCAAGGAGTGAGAATATCTGCATGTCTTCATGTCACCAGTGAAACAGCCAATCTTATGGAAGCTTTAAAACTCGGAGGAGCTCAGGTCGCTTTGACCGCTTCTAATCCCCTGAGCACTCAGGATGACATTGCAGCTGCACTGGTCAAGATGTATGAAATTTCTGTTTTTTCTATAAAAGGGGAGGACAATCAGACTTACTATGACCACATCAATAAGGCATTGGATAATAAGCCGGAAATCACTATGGATGATGGCGCTGATTTGGTGAGCACTATCCATTCCAAAAGGAAAGAATTGATGGATGACATCATAGGAGGGACAGAAGAAACCACCACTGGAGTTATCCGCTTGAAAAGCATGGCTGAACAAAATGTACTGAACTATCCTATCATTGCGGTGAATGATGCCAAAACAAAACATTTTTTTGACAATCGATATGGGACCGGTCAGAGCACTATAGACGGGATATTGAGATGCACCAACCTACTTTTAGCAGGCTCTGACTTTGTGGTCTGTGGTTATGGCTGGTGTGGGAGAGGCGTGGCGATCCGGGCAAGAGGAGCCGGGGCCAGAGTGGTCATTTGTGAGGTGGATCCTCTCAAAGCTCTTGAAGCAGTGATGGATGGATTTCAGGTCATGCCTCTTGAACAGGCTGCTGAAAAAGGGGATGTGTTTGTCACAGTAACCGGAGATAAAAATGTCCTTTCTGTTCAGCATTTTGAACGGATGAAAGACGGAGCTATCATTGCCAATGCAGGTCACTTTAATGTTGAAATCGATATTCCGGCACTCAATGAAATGGCTGTTCAAAAAAGAGAAATTCGAAAATTTGTGGAAGAATTTACCCTGGAAAACGGACGGAAAATCTTTCTTTTAGCTGATGGCCGACTCATCAATCTTTCTGCCGCGGAAGGCCATCCCGCATCTGTTATGGATATGAGTTTTGCCAATCAGGCTTTGAGTGCTGTTTATCTTCACCAGCAAGGCCCTGAGCTTCAAAAGAAAGTCTATGCTGTTCCAAAAGAGATTGATGAAGATATCGCGTTGAGAAAGCTCAAAACCATGAACATCAAAATAGACAGCTTGACAGAAGAACAGAAAAAATATTTGACAGGTTGGGAAGAAGGAACTTAATCTGGTCAATCATCAAATCCGTATTGAAATTCAGGTATGGTTTGTGCTTGATTCAGATTAAGGAATGCTTTTTATTTTCTTCAATGACAGCAAGATATTTGTCGATATTTTTTTTGAGCTCAGGATCTTCTGCCTGGGGTTTGATCTCCTTAAGAATTTGTTCTGCCTCGGTGTATTCGCCGTTTTTCAAATAAGCTCCTGCCAAATTGAATTTGATATTGATTTCCTCTGGATCCAATTTTAATGCTTCTTTGTAACTGTCGATGGCTTCTTCAAACCGTTCAAATTCTTCGCAGATCACTGCATAAAGATTCAGGGACATGACAAGATCGTCATTGTACTCCAATGACTTCTGTATGTATTCATATGCTTTTTCTTCATCTTCCTTCAGCAAATAAAGACGAGCCAGATTATAGTAAGGAAGTTCCCTGGAGTGATAGTTTTGGATCTGAGCGGCTTTGAGGAATTCTTGCTCTGCTTGATCCAGCAATCCCATTTCTTGATAAACAGACCCCAGATAATTATGAGCTTCGGCCAGAGAAGGATCTAAGCTCAATGCTTTTTTATAATACTTCTCCGCTTCTTCCAAATTTCTCTGCATGGTGTGAGCAAGGCCCAGCCCGATCAAGGTCAAAGTGCTTTCGGGATCCAAGGATAGGGATTTGTTCAGATGTTTCAGTGCTTCATCAGGCTGGCCGTTGTTGATGTAGAATATCCCCAGATTGTATTGATAATGGGGATCTTTTTCGCGTTTTTTTTGCAGGCGTTCCTGGCTTGTGGCACAGGAAAGCAGAAAAGCACTGATCACCAGGATTCCGATTGTTTTTGTTTTCATTTGTCTAACCCCCAGCATTTAGAATATTTTCTCTTGTTTTAATTTTCGTGTCATCAAATCTTTCAGGGCCTTTTTGGGATCCTTGTTATTGTATAAAATCTGATACACCTGTTCGCAGATAGGCATTTCGATTTCATATTTTTCAGCAAGCTTACGTGCCGATAGAGTGGTTACCACACCCTCAGCAACCATTTTCATTTTTTTTAAAATCTTCTTTATGGATTTTCCTTTTCCTAATTCAGTACCCACATACCTGTTTCGGCTCAGTTTTCCGGTACAGGTGAGAACAAGATCTCCGATGCCCGCGAGTCCGGCAAATGTTTCCGGTTTGGCTCCCATTTTGACTCCGAGTCTGGTGATCTCTGCGATACCCCGGGTGATCAAGGCAGCCAAGGAATTGGTTCCAAATTTCAAGCCGTCTGTTATTCCTGCAGATATGGCGATGATATTTTTCAAAGCTCCTGCGACCTCAACACCTGTGACATCGGATGAAGTGTAAGCCCGGAACAAAGGATCAGAGATGACTTGCTGGATCTGTTGGGATACCTCTGAGTCAGTGGATGCCACTACCACAGCTGTGGGATGAGATTCAGCGACTTCAAGGGCAAAGCTGGGTCCGGACAGAACTGCAATTCGAGACAGTATCTGAGGGTCAAAGATATCCTGCATCATTTGGCTCATCCGTTTTAGGGATTCATACTCAATTCCTTTGGTCAGGCTGATGATCATTTGATCCGAAGTGAGAAAAGGAGACATCTTCTCATACATGCCTCTGCAGTACTCTGACGGAACAGCGATAAAGACCATATCTGTTCCTTCTAACGTTTTTTCAAGAGAATGGTGAAAAGAGATTGATGAAGGAAATTCAATTCCCGGAAGAAAGGTCTTGTTCTCCCTGGTACGGGAAACAGAATCAAAGATGTCCCGTTCCCGGATCCATAGTCTGGTCTGGATATGTTTGCGTCCCAGAAGGACACTGAATGCGCTTCCCCAACTTCCGCCTCCCACAACACTGACCTTCATGCCTCTTTCTCTCCTAATTTTCTCTCTTGTCCCTGAATCAAACGCTTTATGTTTTCTCTGTGTTGAAACGCAATCAATGCAAAGATGAGCACTCCAAAATAGACCAACTCTATCTCAGCCCCTGAAATCAGTGCTGTCAAAGGAAGGGACATCAATGAAACCAAAGATCCTAAAGACACATATTTTGTGATGGCAATGACCGCAGCAAACACAACAGCCAAAACCAGTAAAGAAGAGAGTGACAGAGCCAAATAAACTCCCACAGTTGTGGCAACCCCTTTGCCACCCTTAAACTTTATGTATAAGGGAAAACAGTGCCCTAAAACCGCAAGAAAGCCGCAAAGAAGTGAAAAAAGCAAATCATCGAACAGCTTTAAAGATAAGAATACAGGAACAAATCCTTTCAACACATCAACAAAAGCTGCAATCAAAGCGGTTTTTTTATCCGTCAGTCTTAAAAGATTAGTGGCTCCCATGCTCTTGCTGCCGAATTGACGGATATCCTTTTTTTTGATCCTCTGATATAAAAGATATCCGGTGGGAATGGAACCAAACAAATAAGAAAAAAAGACAAAAAGGATTCTCATTTCAAGTGACTCTCATAGACTTTATCATAAACAGCTCCTGTCGGAGTCAGGGTGCTTTTAAACAAAATCACACGGTCGACCTCTGTGATCCCAAAATCAGTCTTGGGATTGATTTTCAATTCAGCCAACAGGTCTTGAATCTGGGATTGTTTTTTGATTCTTCCCAAGGTCAGATGAGGATGAAATCCTCTCTTTTCTCTTAAAAAACCAATGGATTCACATTCTTTTTCAATGTCTGACTGGAGTGCCATGAGTGAAGGGCATTCACTCATTCCAGCCCAGATCACTCTGGGTTTTTTGCTTTTTTGAGGGAAGGTCCCAAGGCCTTTGCATTCCAAATGAAAGCCATCATGGACATCAGAGACTCGGTCCAATAGGTCTTTTATTAGAGTGGCTTTTTGGTTTTTGATGGTCCCTAGAAATTTCAGTGTGAGATGCATGGCTTCGGATTTGACCCATTTCACATGAGAGCTGATTTTTTTGAACCGACTGATGACTTTTGTCAAATTTTCTTTGACTATGGGATCCATTTCAATTGCGATAAAAGCTCTCATTTGATATTCATTCATGATCGATCGGGAACTGCTTCTTTGAATAAAAGGTGTCTTCTTAACATATCCATGGCTTTTTGAGTGGATCTTGTTTTAACTGTGCTTCGATCTCCCAAAAATTGATTCTTTTCAACCTTAAATCCATTATCCCAGGATAAAGAAGTAAATACAAGCCCCACTGGTTTTTCCTTTGTTCCGCCACCTGGTCCGGCAATTCCTGTGACTGCTAATCCAAAGTCAGCTCCTGAGATATTTCTCGTTCCCTCTGCCATAAGACGTGCCACTTCATCACTCACAGCTCCGTGTTCAAGGAGTTCGTTCTTATCGACCCCTAAAAGTTGGATTTTCGCTTTGTTGGAATAGGCCTGAATTCCCTGTAAAAAATATTGGGAGCTTCCCGGAACATTGGTGATCCGATGTCCCAAAAATCCCCCTGTACAGGATTCAGCAACAGAAAGTGTTTTTTTGTTTTTGATCAAGAGTTTTCCGATCACTTCTTCCAGCTCTTCTCCGCATTGAGAAAAAATATATTTATCCAGACGTTTGGTCAATGACTCCATTTGGGGTTGGATCTGAGATTTGGCTTGGTCCACTGAGATTACGGAATGGCTAGTGATATGGATCTCGATCTGTCCGGGATAGGCGAGAAGAGATAAATCAACATGTTCAAATTCTGGATACAAATCTGAGATCAGAGACTCTGTTCTGGATTCTGTGATCCCGACCATTTTGAGGATCTTATGAACCTGGAATCCTGTTTTATATTTTTCGAGTTTAGGAAACACTTCGGCATCGAACATGGTTTTCAATTCCATAGGAGGGCCGGGAAGCAAGACTGAAATCGCCCGGGGATCATCGATCCAAAGTCCGGGAGCCGTCCCTATTTTGTTTTCTAGGATTTGAGCCCCCTGAATAACAAACGCTTGTTTTTTATTGGAGGAAGCCATATCCAGGCCTCTCCGATCAAATCGATTTTTTATGTTCTTGAGAAGACCAGGTATGAATTCCAAATCAGTTCCCAGAGCTTCCGAATAGATCTCGCGAGTGATGTCATCAGCAGTCGGACCCAGCCCTCCAATAACAAATATCATGTCCGCTCTTTTGAGCGCATGGGTGAAACAGGAGAGCAAAGAAAGACGATCATCGCCCACAATAGATTTGAAACTCACTTTCAAACCCAGCTCATTCAACCGGGATGCCAAATACAGAGAATTGGTGTCCTGGTAATGAGGGGTGAGGAATTCCGAACCCACAGCAATGATTTCTATGACCTTTTTCTTGTTGTCATTCATGTCAAAAAGACCACTGTGTTTATGATGATGCTGGTGTAAAGCCCCGCAGTGATGTCATCCAGCATGATCCCCCATCCTTTGGAAAACCTTTCAGCCCTTTTTATGCCGAATGGTTTTATGATGTCGAAAAACCGGAAAAGAAAAAATGCAGACAAAACCAGTGTCCAGGAAGGCTCCAGCATAAAAAGAGCCAAAAGCTGACCCAGGACTTCATCAAGCACCACTTCACTCGGATCTTTGTTTTGGAGCGAAGAGACGTATTGAGATGAGGTGACCACTCCTAACAGAAAAAGGAAAAAAAGGAGCCCCAAGAAATAGGGCCAGGATAATCGAAAAAGCACAAATTTGTAAAAAAGGACAGTTATCAAGCTGACCGCTGTTCCGGGAGCGATAGGGAAAAATCCCAATCCGAAAAAAGTGGAGATTGCTTTGGAAAACCATCTCATGTGATCAACTCCGCGTATAAGTCATATGGATCACATCCTGTGACCTTGATTTTTTTTATCTGTCCGGAATAATCGTTGCGGTCCTGTTGTGTGTCTGCAAAGACCACTCCGTCCACTTCAGGAGCCTGAGATTGAGTCCGTCCCATCAAAAGGCTGGGATCTTGGTCCAGTCTCCCTTCAACCACCATTTCCTTTATTTGACCCAAGTACTTTTGGTTCTTTTCAAGTGAAATCTCAGATTGCAATTCCATCAATTCCCTTTGTCTGCTTTTTTTGGTCTCAGAGCTCACAGGATCTCCCAGTCCGTAGCATGGGGTGTTTTTTTCTCTGGAATAGGTGAACACTCCCAAATGGTCAAACTTTGCCTCACAAACGAACTTTTTCAATTCCTCAAACTGTTGGTCCTTTTCTCCTGGAAATCCGACGATCAAAGTGGTCCTGAAGGCAATATCAGGAACTTTCTTACGAACATCAGATAAAAAAGCCAAGGCTCTGGCTCCATCCATGCCTCTTTTCATTTGATCCAAAAGACCGCGATTGGAATGCTGGAAAGGACAATCCAAATAAGAGCAGATCTTGGGTTCATTTAACAATTCAAGCAGAGAATCATGGATCTCTTCAGGATAAGTATACAAAACTCGGATCCATTTCAATTTTTTGATCCTTATCAATTCCTTTAAGAGAACGCTCAGCCCGTTTTTCAATCCCAGATCGTGTCCGTAATAGGTAGAGTCCTGGGAAATGATGTTGATTTCTTTAACGCCTTTGTCCGCAAGCAGCCGGGCTTCTTCTTTTATGGAAAAGACCGGACGGGACTGATAAGACCCTTTGATTTGAGGAATGGCGCAAAAGGAACACTTATGGGAACATCCCTCTGAAATTTTGAGGTATGCCCATGAACAAGGAGTGGAAAGAAATCGGGGAGTCTTGTGATCATAGAGATAGCATTTCTCTGGTCTCTGAAAGGATGCATCTGAAAGAATGCGGTCGATCAGGTTGAATTCTTTCACCCCGGTCCAATGATCCACTTCTGGGAATTGTTTCTTCAGCTCATCAGCACTTCTCTCCACATAGCATCCGGCCACCACCACTTTTGTTCTGCGCTTAGACCCCTCTTTGGCTTTCAAGGCTTTGTTGATTGCGGTTTCAGATTCTTTTCTGGCCTCTTTGATGAATCCGCATGTGTTGATGATGATGATATCGGCCTTTTTGATATCTGTGCTGATTTGATATCCTTTTTGGTCCAGAATGCCCAGCATGACCTCGCTGTCCACTAAATTTTTTGCACAGCCAAGATTGATCAATGCTGTTTTTTTCATCAAATCTGTTAGGGATATATTTTGTAGAGCAGGCGGGGAAACGGAATGGTCTCCCGGATGTGTTTGGTGTTGCAGAGCCAGGCTAGAGTGCGTTCAACTCCCAGACCAAAACCTGAATGAGGCACAGATCCGTATTTTCTCAAATCCAAATACCATTCATATGCCTCTTGGGGAAGATTGTGCTCTGCGATCTTGGTTTGGAGGAGCTCCGGGTCATGAATCCGTTGTCCACCTCCGATGATTTCTCCATATCCCTCAGAGGCCAGCACATCCAATCCCAAAACCAGGTCTGGACGTTTGTCATCAGGCTGCATGTAAAAAGCTTTGATTTTTGCAGGAAAATGAGTGATACAGACCGGCTGCTTAAAGATCTCTGATATCAAGGTCTCTTCCGGAGCACCGAAATCTTCCCCGAATTTCATGGACCTTCCTTTGTTGTTGAGCTTTTCAATGGTTTTCTCATATGTGATCCTGGGAAAGGGTTTTTTCACTTGTTCCAAGGGTTTGATATCTCTTTCCAGTATTTCCAGCTCTGTTTTCCTGTTTTCCAGAACCCGCTCAATGATATAAAGAATCAGATCCTCGCTGATTTTTTTGATGTCATCCAGCTGAGCAAAAGCGATCTCAGGCTCCACCATCCAGAATTCAATCAGGTGTCTGCGTGTTTTGGATTTTTCAGCACGAAAGGTGGGGCCAAAGCAATAGACCTTTCCAAAGGCCATGGCTGTGGCTTCATTGTAAAGCTGGCCACTTTGGCTGAGATAAGCATTCTGGTCAAAATATTCAGTTTCAAACAGAGTGGTGGTGCCTTCACAAGCGCTCGGTGTCAGTATGGGGGTGTCCATTAAGCGAAATCCGTTATTATCAAAGAAATCCCTTATGGCTTTGATCAGCTCTGTTCTTATTTGAAGTATGGCATTCTGTTTTCGTGATCTCAACCACAGATGCCTGTTTTTCATAAGAAAAGACACACCGTGCTTTTTGGGAGTGATCGGGAAGTCTTCAGAGATTTGAATGATCTTAATATCGCTGACACTGATCTCAAATCCCCCCGGCGCTCTGCGGTCCTTTTTGACTTTTCCTTTCAGGTGCAGAGAGCTTTCTTGAGTCAATCGATCATATTTTTGAAAAAGCGGATGGTCTTTTTTTTCACTGTAAATGGTGCCCTGAACATAACCGGTCCCATCTCTGATCACAAGAAATCTGATCTTTCCGCTGGAGCGTTTGTTGTAGACCCAACCTCGGATCTCTATTTCCTGACTTACATGTTTGGAAAGGTCTTCAATGTATACCCATTTCATAATGGCAAGAATTATAAAAGATATTGATGACAAAGTAAACCTCGTGACTTTGTAAGAGCCGAACAAAAAATGAGATTGATACAAAGAACTATTCCCCAAGATTTGAGTTGTGCCGGGGATTGAGATAGAATTCAATGGCAGAGAATAATGGCTGAATCTCAACCTTTTTTAAACAGGAAGCTCATTGTAGCGATCATTGCAGGACAAGCAGATGTTTTTTTTGAAACAGAAAAGCTGCTCCAAACTCTGTATGGCCCCATAGATATACAGAGCGAGATGTTTGCATTTGAAGAGACAGACTATTATGAAAAGCAGATGGGAGGAGTCTTGCTGCACCGAAAATTCATCAGCTTTGAACAATTGATCGATCCAGAACAATTGAGTGATATTAAGATCACCACCAACCGGCTGGAAAAAAAAATACAAGAGTGCTTCAGCTGTTCTCACCGCATTGTGAATATAGATCCAGGGATTTTGGACTCATCCTCATTAATAATGGCAACCGTCAAAGATTTTGCCCACAGAGTCCCCCTTAAAAAAGGGATCTACGGACATTTGGAGCTTTTATTTGGGAGAGACAAGGTGAAAAAAGTGGAATGGACTTATCCGGATTTCCGAAAAAAGACCTATCATCCCTTTCTTCTCAAAGCCAGAAAGAAATATCTCTCTCAGATAAAGTGAAACATCATTCAGCGGAACCCATTGAAATCTCTCTCAGATTTCTAACAATGTCAGGAAGTTCCTGGAGAACCGTATGAATGTCTTCTTCAGTATTGAATCGGCCCAGAGAAAATCTAATGGCAGAACGGGCCTGCTCCGGAGTCAATCCGATCGCAGTCAGAACATGAGAGACTTCATCTGAATCTTCACTGCAGGCCGAACCTGTGGACACATAAATCCCTTTGGTTGCCAGAGCCAGAAGAACAGCTTCGGCTTCCAATTTAAGGAATGAAAAATTTAAGGTGGTGGGGATGCGCTCTTTTTCCGGACCGTTGAATTTGACATCTGAGATGCGGGATTCGATTCCATTCTTGAGTTTTTCAGCCAGGCCCTCCAGTCTTTTTTTATCTTTGTTCAAGCGCTCTTTGGCGATCCTTGCTGCTTCTCCAAATCCCACGATCCCAGCCGTGTTTTCAGTCCCGGCCCTCAATTTCCCCTCTTGATGCCCTCCGTGGATCAAAGGAGCCAGAGAGGTCCCTTTTTTGACAAACAAAGCTCCCACTCCTTTGGGTCCGTATATTTTATGGCCTGATACAGACAGCAAGTCCACTCCCAGTTTGTGAACATCAAACTTGATCTTTCCAAATGTCTGGACTGCATCTGTATGCATTAGAACATCCTTGTTCTTTGCTATTCGGACAATCTCGTCTATAGGCTGCAAAGTGCCGACTTCATTGTTTGCATGCATAATGGACACCAGAGCTGTTCGAGATGTGACTTTTTTCTCAAGCTCCTCTAAATCCACCAGGCCGGTCTGGTCAACTGGAACAAAAGTGACTTTTTTTCCTGATTTCTTCAAGTAATGAGCTGTTTCAATAACAGCAGGGTGTTCCACTGCAGAGGTGACAAATTCGTCTTTCTCGGGAAAAGCTTCCATGACTCCCCGAATGGCAAAATTATCTGATTCAGTTCCTGATCCTGTGAAAATGATTTCGCTGCGCTCAGCCCCTAATAAGCCTGCGATGTTCTCCCGGGCTTCATTCAATGATTCTTTGACTTCCCGCCCGATAGGGTAAAGGGAAGATGGATTTCCAAATCGGTTTTTCAGAAAAGAAGACATCTTTTCACATACCTGAGGATCGATTTGAGTGGTGGCGTTGTTATCTAAATAAATCATTGGACTTCCAATCAATTATGCAGGGGATCTTTACAAATACGTCTCCTTGAGTATTTTGATCACTTCAAATCCGGCTCTTCTCTGGCCTTCAGCACAGGCTGCTCCGATATGAGGAGTGGCAAGAACATTTGGGTGGTCGATGAGTTCAAAATTTTCCGGGGGTTCTGTCTCGCACACATCCATAGCCGCAGCTCTGACCTTTCCTTTTTCAAGGGCTTTCAAAAGCGCTTTTTCATCCACCACTCCTCCCCGTGCTGCATTGACGATCACCACTCCGTCTTTCATCTTTGAAAACGCATCATCGCTTATAATGTGGCTGGTTTTTTCTGTGAGAGGCAGATGTAATGATATGATATCAGCCTGCTGCAATAAGTCTTCAAAGGAGACCTGCTCGATATCAAGGTCGGTCTGGATATCAATAATGTCAAAGGCAATCACTTTCATCCCAAAAGCAATCGCTCTCTCAGCTACAGCCAAACCGATCCGTCCGCTTCCGATGATGCCCAGGGTTTTTCCATAAAGTTCTGTGCCTTTTAATGCCTTTTTCTCCCATTTGTGTTCTTTCATAGACAGGTTCCCTCTGCCATGCTGACGCACAGCACCGAGCATCAATCCAAAGGTGTGTTCTGCCACAGAAATGGTGGTGGCCGTGGGAGTGTTCCTCACTTCGATCCCTTTTTCTTCAGCCGCATCAAGGTCGATATTATCCAGTCCGATTCCTGCGCGAATGATGAGCTCAAGGTTCGAAGCCGCCTTGATCACATTTTCAGTCATTTTGGTCGCACTCCGCACCACAGCGGCATTATACTCGGGAATAGTTTTCATGAGTTCGGATTCGTCCATTCCTGTTTTGAGGGTCACATCAAATTCTGATAAAGAATTGAGTTCATCTAAAGCATCCGGGTGTAACGCATCGCATATCAATATTTTTTTCATTATAAATCCTCCTTTAATATCTTTTCAGCAGCCTTGATAGGCTCTCCCAATTCAAATTCATAACCCATTTCAGAAAGAGACATCTCAAGCGCTGATAAAGCAATGATCATATCAAATCGGCTCATATATCCCAAATGAGATATCCTAAAAAATTCTCCCTTATGAGGAGCCTGAGAACCCGCAATATACACGTTGTGTTTGTGGTGCATGATATCTAAAAGTTTCAAACCATTGATACCTGAAGGGACCTGAACAGCGGTCAGTGCATTGCCGGGATTCTCAGCTATTAATTTCAATGACAGTTCTTTCACACCGGCTCTGCAGGCTCTCCCCAATACAGAATGGTGTTTGATGAGTTTTTCCAGTCCGATTTCTCTAATGACCTCCAGAGCTTTCCTCTGCTGCAGGATCAAAGAGATCGCAGGGGAGTAAGGAGTGGTTTTTTTACCAAGACTCTGCTGGGCTTTTTGGGCATTAAAATAGTATTTAGGCAGAGATGATTTCTGTGTAAATGTCCAAGCTTTGGGGCTGAAGGCAATATAGGAAAGACCGGGGGGAACCATAAAAACCTTTTGAGAGCCTCCGATCAAAACATCAATATTCCAGTCATCCATTTGACAAGGCATGGCTCCGAGTCCAGAGATTCCATCCACGATATGCAGGATCTCTTTTTGTTTGAGGAGCTCTCCATACCCTTTGATATCATAAACAGCACCTGTGGACGTTTCTGAAAGAGTTGAAAACACAGCTTTGATATTTGAGTTCAAAGACAGTTCTTGTCTCAGCTTTTCTTTGGGATAGTCTTGTCCCCATTGAAGAGTGACTTCATGTGTTGTGATATGGTATTCTCTGCAGATCTCAGTCCATCTGTTACCGAATTTTCCCCCATTGATCACCAGCACTTCGTCTCTGGCACACAGGGTATTCACCACAGCTGCTTCCATGGCTCCGGTCCCTGAAGAAGTGAGGAGGAACACATTGTTTTTGGTTCCGAACACATACTGAAGGCCCCGCATCACTTCCATAAGCGCATCAGAGAACTCGGGGGTTCTGTGGTGGATCAATGGCCGGGCTGCTTCTGCAAGCACACTCTCTGGGACTGGAGTCGGACCCGGAGAAACCAGATACTTTTTCTTTATGGTCATCATTTTAATGTATAGATATTATATTTGTTTTTATGACCCAGGTAAACACCATCCTGGACTATTCATAAAAAATGGCGATGAAATTCGGGCATGGCTTATACTCTGTTCAAATTTTTGGAGGGGGATGATTGAATTTTTGGCTCAGAAGGCAGAATCTTCAATATCGCCTGGGATCTGTTTTATTCATGATTCTCTTGACATGATTCATGGTTCCGATTAATTTTTTAGCCATGCTGTATCTGTTTTATTTAGGTCAAGTGGCTTTTGTCGTTATTCTTGTCTCTGTGCTGCTGTTTTCATTGTTCAGTGCTGCAGAGAAAGAGTGGCGGGCTTTCAGCAGAGGTTTGCTTGTTTTTCTGATTATCGGAATCGGGAACCTCTCTATCTTATTTTTACCATTTCAACTCA
>WJMT01000082.1 GCA_014727835.1 Candidatus Aminicenantota bacterium
CAGCCTATCCTCTGCTGTGCTGGTATCTGTACCGGTATTATGGAGACCAGCGCATCCTGGAGCAGAATTACGAAGGACTGCAAAAATATCTGGATTTTTTGCAGTCCCAGGCCAAAGACGGCCTTCTGGAAAACAGCCGTTATGGAGACTGGGTGGCTGTGCAACCCACCCCCGGGAGCCTGGTCTCTTCATTCTTTTATTATTATGACACTCTTCTTCTCAAAAATATGGCGGAGGTTTTGGGAAAAGAAAGAGATGTCCGGACTTATCAGAATTTGGCTGAAAAAATAAAAAACGCGTTTCATCAAGAATTTTATAACTCTGAAACACAGAATTACGGAAACGGAAGTCAGACTTCAAATGCCCTGCCCTTGTTCATCGACCTGGTCCCAAAAGAAGAAAAAGGAGGGATTCTTCACAATCTGAGAAACAGTCTCATCTACCAGAACAACACTCATCTGACCACCGGAATTATGGGCACCAAATACCTGATGGAAGCTCTGACTCAGACCGGCTCATCTTCTCTGGCCTATGACTTAGCTTCTCAGACCACTTATCCCAGCTGGGGGTATATGATCCAAAACAGCGCTACCACTCTCTGGGAACTGTGGCAGAACAAAACCGGACCGGGCATGAACTCGCACAATCACCCCATGTTCGGAAGTGTGGGCGCCTGGTTGTATCAGACTTTGGCCGGAATCCATCAAGCTTCAGATTCAGCCGGATTCAAAAACATATGGATCCGTCCTGAAATGGTCAGAGACCTGAAATTCGTCTCAGGAACCATCCACACTCCTCAGGGGCCTGTCACCAGTTCATGGACCCAATCATCTCATTCCATCGAATTAAAGGTCCATATTCCAGTCAACGCAGAAGCTGTGGTGTTCATACCCAAACTCAAGCTCGAAAACATCATTCTCAAAGAAAACGGAGTGCGGATTTATGCTGGTGGCAAATTTTTAACCGGGGTCCAAGGGATCAAGAAAGTGGAAGAGCTTTTTGATTGTGTGCGCATTGAAATTGGCTCCGGCTGGTATGATTTTGAACTGATCAGCTGATTTTTCTATCAAATCATGGAAAGAAGTGCTTTTCACTCCCGTGGTCCCCATCAAAAAACTCTATCTTGCCCTTCTGGTGAGTGCAATGTCGTTCGCTATCTCATTTGTCTTGTCTGTTTATAAAATCAGAGTGGGCATTTGGTAGGAGTTCAGATTGAAAAAATCGCAGCAGCTGCGGTGGTTCTTTTTGTGGCCAAATCCGGAAAATCATTGAGAAAGAAGAACTGGTAAAAAACATTGAGCAGTCCCGCTGCTTTCCCAGGAAGGAGAAATCTCAAAGCATTTTGGCGAATCCCCTTATTTTGCATTGGTTCAAGTAAACAGCAAGACCAACCATGTGAAGAACAAAGAAATCATCACCAATCCCTACACTCAAAAAGAAAAAGGCAAAGGCATTGCTGTGGCAGAAGATCTGGTCCATAGAGGCATTGATTATCTCGTGGTCAAGGAAAGCTTGAGGGGAAAGGGACCTCATTACGTACTGGAGGATTATCTGGTTAAGTTGGTGAACACTGATAAAAACCGGATGGAAGAGGTGTTTAGAGATCTGGGTATCATAGAGTGAGGGAGGAGAGGCTTTTCAACGAATCTCTTTCTCTTGTTTGTTTCTCACTGAGAGACGGAGGGCGGAAAAAACAAACCATGCTATGGAGGCAGCCAGAAACAGGGACTTGCAGCTTCCCTCGCTAATTCGGCCCCAAAAATAAAGAAAAGGCGCTGCCAGACAAAGGAGCAAGCTGATGAGGCCTAATCCCATAAAAATCCGTGAACGTGTATTCTTTATTTTCATCATATCATTTCGTCTGTGATTTTTCTAAAATCTCAATATCTATTTTTCCGAGCGGCGTCCAGATATTTTTTTATTCTCAATCAAATCATCTAGGCCAATAAAGTTTACCTTTTCAGAACCATAATCACCTATGACTCTGTTTGTCCAGGCCTCCTGGAATCGAAATCCCTCGATTTTTGTCAACGGATCAATCCTCACTGGTTCATAACCCAGTTGAAAAATGTTCCCCTCCTGGGTCAAATCATCAAGAGGGACGGACAATTCTCCAAATCCAAATTCTTTGAGAACTTTGAGTGTCTTCTTGGCATTGTCGACAGTGGGTTCCACAAAGATATCCATAGCTTTGGTGTATCTTGGCTTGGCATAAAAAGCGACTGCATAAGCGCCGATGATGCAGTATTTGAGCTTATGCTTGTTTAATAATTTTAAGAACTTTTCGTAATCTTTTTCCGCTCTCATAATCACGGCCTTTTTTTATTTTCCTGCATCCGTCTCGAGGGAACTGCATGGTTTCTATTCTCTCTGAGGCAGAGAGGGATAAGTAGTAAGAATCATCGAACTTCTTTGCTTCTGAAAATGAATGAGTTTTCTTGACCCAGATTTTTTGATTCATAAGACTATCGTTTTTTCAATTGTATCCTAATATCCATTTTTCATAAAGAAAAATGATTGGATCCCAACACTGACAAAATTTTTTCAGAGGATGTAAATACATATGAAAAAAGCAGAAGTGAGATGGGAAAACAGATTGAAACAACCTTAATGTTCAAGAATGACTATCCCAAAGCTTTTTTCTTATAAAAAGCACTTTCTTTTCCTAAATAATGGAGCAGAGTGTAGGCGACTAAGGCCAGAAAATATCCCGGAAGCCAGCGGAAGTAAAGATGGATGGGCATGACATAGCAGACAACCAGAGTGCCCACCCAGACTCCAAAGGCTTTCCAATTGAACATACGCTTTTTCTTTTCAGCTTGAAACCGAGGGATTTTAAGTACCGGGAAAATCCAGTGCTCGGCCAAAACTACAGCACCGATGGGCATCAAGACCAGTCCATAAATAGCCACATAATCCAGCAGCCGGACAAAAAACACCGGAAAACAGGATAGGACTGTGGTTAAAAGACCGGCCGCTAAAGTCACTTTCCAGCGTGGCCAGTTGGGAGTCACTGCCTGGAGGGCCAATCCAGCTCTGTATAATGTGGGGTTGGCAGTGGTCCATCCCGCGATAAACACTCCAGCGGCTCCGGCTAATCCAGCGGCTTCAAAAGCCATAAGACCGGGATGCATCTCCCGCCCTACAGCCACTACCATGACTCCGGAGCAGATCCAGGCTAAAAAATGACCCAGATACATTCCAAAACCGGAATAAAGCCCGTACACCCAAGATTTGGCATAACGGAAAAGCGCCATATCTGAGAGCCCCACATGCATGGCCAGATTGCAGAACCAGGCAAAAAACATCACATGGAGCATATGAAATTTTTCCTGTCCGGAGACAGGAATGCCGTTCCAGATTTTGGTTTTTGCCACTTCAAAAAAATTACTGAAATCCGTATGCACTCCCAAGCGCGGGAGCATGGCCACAGCTCCGGCCACAAACAGAATAAATATCCAGGGAGAGCAGATCTGGGCAAAGCGGCTCAGCTTCTCAAATCCGAGAACAGCCATAACAGTAAAAACAATTCCCACCCCAAAAGTCAGAAGCACCCACGGAAAACTGCTGGGAAACACATCATCCAGAGATGGGATGTCAATGCCAAAAGCCAATCCCAAGGCCGTGGCTGACACAGCAATCATAGCGCCGGCCAAAATGCAGTAAAGAACCGCATTAGCCAGGTTGTAGATGAAATTCACCCCGGGTCCCACGATTCTTCTTAAATACCAGTACAGAGTCAGCCGGGTTTGGGTGGCAATGGGGGCACAGATAAAGGTCCAGGAAAGAACAGCCAGTAAATTGCCCAGGACAAGACCGATGATCAGGTCCTGAAAATTCACCCCATGAAGAACAAAAAAAGCTCCGATCACAAACTCGGTGGCTGCCACATGTTCACCGGCAAAAAGCCCGGCAAACTGGGATCCGCTCTGAAACCGGTCTGCGGTGACCGGCTCCCTGTCAAATTCGTAGAGGCGGTCCATACGGGAAGTGAATCTGGCAAGAGAACGCTTCATGGTGAAGTTTTTATATATCACAAACCAAACCTCTTTCTCAACATCATCTATTTGTTATCTGTTTATCACTTTGCTCTTTTCTCCTTTTTTTGGTAAAAAGGAATACAAACCCAACTTCAATGGGTATGAAATTTCATCCAGAATCAATGCATGAGGAGCTGACCAATGGATTCTAGATGTTCGCTGAAAAAATCATGGAAAAATTTTTTCAATACAGACTGAACACATCCCCTCATTTCAAACCCGGAGAAGGGCACTACTATTCTGATATCAACTATGTTCTGCTGGGGCTGATCATTGAGCAGATCACTGGCGAAATCCTGCCTCAGCATATACGAAAACGGATTCTTGAGCCCCTAAATAGGAACGACACCTATTTTGAATATTATGAACCAATACATGGAAATCAAAAAAGAATCGATGCCTCCCTTCAATACCACAAAATCAATTGAGGCGATTCTCAGTATTTTAACCAATTCTACTGACCGTTCTTTATGAAGAAAATAAACCAGGTGAATAAGTAAGATGTCCCCGATTTCATTTCTTTTTCTTGATCCATTTTGAACGGTCTGGGCTCTCGGGTTTTTCCGGTTTTTCAGGAGGATTGTTCTCAAGCTCTTCCAAGAGGATCTCTACAGCTTTTTCCAGAGAGGGATCTTTTCCTTTGAATATGAGTTCCGGGCGGTCATAGACCTCAATATCCGGTTCCACTCCGATTCCTTCCACAGCCCACTCACCTTGAGTGTTGACAAATCCAAAAGTGGGGACAGAAAAGGAACTCCCGTCCATCAGTCCGGGATTCCCTGATACGCCCACCAGTCCGCCCCATGTGCGGGTGCCCACTAAGAGTCCCAGGTTCAACTTTTTGAAATAATAAGGAAAGGCATCTCCTCCGGATGAGGAATAGTGATTGATCAGCATGACTTTGGGGCCGTCATGGGCGATTCCAGGTGTCTGGGACATCTTCAATCCCCGTCTGGCCCAAAAGTTCAGGACCTCTCTGTCCAGTAGGTCGACCATGACATCCGGAATGAATCCCCCGCCGTTGTAACGTTCATCAATGATCAAGGCCTCTTTGTGGTGATAGGCATACATTCCCTTGAACAGCTCCCGGTTCCCTTGGATAGATGTATTGGGCACGTGAAAATATCCGATCCGACCATCAGAAAGTTTTTCCACCATCTCTCTTCGGCTTTGGACCCAGTCCAGATAAAAGAGATTCAGCTCACTTTGAATGGGTTCAACCCAGTACTCCCGGGCTCCATTCTCTGTGGGCTCGGAATTTACCTTCAGGGAAATTTTCTTGCCAGCTGTGTTTTCCAAAAATTGATAGGGATTGTCCTTAAGCGTCACCTTACGGCCGTTGATGGAGAGAAGGTAGTCTCCTTCGTTGATCTTGATCCCCTGTTGGGTCAAAGGAGATCGGGTGTTCTCATTCCAATTTTCTCCTGGATAGATTTTAGAAATGATGTATCTTCCGGCTTGTGGGTCGGCCTCAAACATTGCCCCCAGGAGGCCTCCTTCCACTCTTTCAGGACGGTCAAACTCGCCCCAATTGATATAAGCATGCCCCACATTGAGTTCTCCCACAAGTTCACCAAAAAGATAATCCAGATCAGCTCTATGACTCAGATAAGAGACCAATTGGCTGTATTTTTTCTTCATCTTTTCCCAATCCACTCCGTGGAGATTTTCCACATAAAACCAATCCCGGTAAATTCGCCAAAGGTCTGCAAACATCTGCTTCCATTCTTTCATGGGGTGTATCTTGACTTCCATATCTTTGAAATCAAGTTCGCCAGCACCAGGCTTTTGATCGGGTATGAGGCCGATGATCCCGTAAGCATTCCTAGCTCTGTAAAGGATTTTTTGGGCTTTCGCTGCCCAGGCATAGCCTCTCACACCGTTCATGATCACATGGTCTTTTTTATAAGAAATGGTGAAATGGTGGAGCCCACCGCTTTTGAGAAAAAGGATTCCGCCTTTAACAGCAGCAAGGCCTCTGTAGTTTCCAGCCGGAAGAGGAAACGAGACAATCCTGTTGTTGATTCCTTCCAGATCTATCTCCGCCTTGGTATCTTCTTTTTTGTTCTCTTTATTTTCTTCTGTCCCGCCATCTTGTTTTTCTTTTTTGATCTCCTCTACATCATTTTTCTCTTCAAACAACGGTTCTGCCTCTTCGGTCAAAGGAACCGCATAGATCTTGGTGGCATTGTTGTAAAGATAGTCCTGCTCAAAGCTGGAAAAAGACAGGTTGAAAGTCCGATTGGACAGAAAGTAAAGGTATTTGCCGTCATCTGAAAACACCGGCGAAAAGTCTTGGTACATGTTATCAGTGAGTTGAAAAACTTTCGCCTGGTCAAGTGAATAAACCCACACAGCAGGCTGACCGTTATCCCCGTCTTTGGTGTAGGCTACCCATTTGGAATCTGGTGACCAGTTGTATTGGGTGATGTCAAATCCGCGGGCTTCATCCACCAGAATCATTTCTTTGGTCTTCACATCCAGAATCTGAAGCTTCTGGTTCTTGTCAGAGAAAAGAAGCTTTGTGCTGTCCGGAGACCAGACCAGTGGAAAACGCCAGATACGGCTTCCCTCTGTCAGCTGAGTGATTTCATTGTTTTCAGCTTTATCCATCAAATAGATCTCATATTCTCCGGTTTTGTCTGAATAAAAAGCAAGGAACTGTCCGTCCGGAGACCAGGCAGGAAAAATCTCTCTTTGTCCCGGAGTCTCTGAGAGATTGTAAGTGATTCCCTGCTCAGCAGGAAGTGTGAAGATCTCTCCTCTAGCTTGAAACAGCGCTCTTTTTCCTGAAGGAGAGATGTCAAATCCTTGGATGTCTTCCTTGACATTTTTGAAGTAAGGAAAAAGGTTGGGATTATCAAAGTGAAGATTCACAGGGACCCTCTCTGCTTCTTCTTTCTCCAGGTCCAAAACATAAATCTGTCCCCCGTTTTCATAAGCAATGGAGCCGTCCTCACCTGATGGCCAGAGAATATCATAGGTGGAGTGCTCTGTCACTTTGCCGATTTGATCGGTATTCAAGTCATAGGAATAAATATTCTGGGTGAGGTCCCGGTCTGAAACAAAATAGATCTTATCTTTATACCAGAGGGGATGGACATCCGTTCCTGTAAAAGTGGTCAGTCGCTGAGACAGGTCCTTTTCCAAATCATAAATCCAGACATCTTGAGCTCTGCCACCTTTGTAGCGCTTCCAGGTCCTCCACTCCCTGGAAATGGGAGTGTAAACGATTTTGGTTCCGTCCGGAGAAAAGGTCCCTCCTCCGGCTTCTGGGATTTGGAGAGGCTTCTCCAGCCCTCCTTCCACATCCACAACAAAAAATTTTCCCATTCTCTGTCCCCAAGGAAGCCGATTGGCCCTGAACAGGATTTTTTTCGAATCCGGGGTCCAGTCCATAATCTGGTAGTCAAACCCTCCCCGGGGAGGCATCATGCCTACATCATTGTAAAAGGTCAGCTGACGGGGTATTCCACCTGTAGAAGGCATCACATAGACCTGCCGGCTTCCCGAATATTCGCCTGAAAAAGCAATCCATTGGCCATCAGGTGAGATCTTTGGAAACAGCTCAAGGCCTTTATGAGAGGTGAGCCTTCTAGCTTGGCCACCCTGCGTTGGAACCGACCAGATATCCCCCGCATAGATAAAAACCACCAAGTCCTTGTTCACATCAGGGAATCTCAAAACCCGGGCATTATCTCCAGCCCAATTGAACAATGACACCAGCAAACATATGGTTAAAACAGTGAAGATTTTTTTCATCTTTCCTCCTTTTAGAGCTACTTTAATTCATGATTCCAGAGCCACCTGGACTATTCATAAAAAAATGGCGATGTTTTCATTATCTTTTTCTTTTCTGCAATATACAAGAATTTGTTTAAGCAAAATGACTCGAACATTTTTCATGCTTGTATTTTCTCTTTTAATCGCCATTTTTTGACCTTTCAGGCGAACCCATCTTACAGCATCTGCTTTGTTACAGGGCATTCGCAGTGAAGGACCACGACTTCATGCCCTGTGCCTCGCATCTGCCGCAACCTTGACTCGTGAATATTCCAGGGCCACCTGGACTATTCATAAAAAATTGCGATGTTTTCATTATCTTTTTCTTTTCTGCAATATACAAGAATTTTTCAAAAACCTCAAAAAGAGAATAGTCTTTAAAATCCTTTGCGTTTATCCTGTTCATGATTTATCGTATAATGTTTTTTCAGAAAAAATGAAAATAAGGACTCAAACACTGTTTGTTTTGGTGACAGGGATGGCGCTCTGCGCCCTGGCTGTATATTTTTTTCTCCTTGGCTCAAATCCATCTGATATCCAGTTTCTGCTCAAAAACACCCAAACGGATGTCCGACCGATCAAGCTGGGCAAGATTTTTCGAACCGCACTGGAAAGTCCGATCCCGGGACAGTGGACTGTCCGCACCCAAATTCCTTCTTCAGCATCACTCCGTTTTGGTTATGGACTGCCCTCTATTCCCGAAAACAAGAAACCGCCTGGGGTTGTGTTTCGCATCCTTTACCATAATGGGCAGCAGAACCAGACGATCTTTGAACAGACTCTTTCTGAGTATGGAAAATGGAAAGAAGCTGAAGTGAATCTTATCGAAAATCCTCCCAAAAAAGGCCGAACACAGGGATCCAAACTCATTTTTGAGACACAGATGCTATCTTCCGCTAATCAAGAGCCCCTCACTAAGCTGCGTGCTTTTTGGGCTGATCCGCTCCTTATTGACTCTGACCGCCCCCCACAAGACAGGCCCAACATCATCCTTGTCTCCATTGACACATTGAGGGCAGACCATCTGCACTGCTATGGATATCACCGGAAAGACATCTCCCCATTTATGGATTCGCTGGCAGAGAAAGGAATCCTATTTGAGCAGGCCATCAGTCAGTGCCCTTGGACCACACCTTCGCATGCCTCGATTTTCACCGGACTCTATCCCTCGTCTCACGGTGTGAATCAGACCATATTCCTTCTCCTGAGGGCCCGAAGCAGCCGGAAAATCAATGTCACTTATCAAGGATTGGATCCAAATATCCCTACCATCGCATCCCAGTTTCGGGAGAAGAATTATGTCACTCAGGGATTCTGCGGAGGGGGCACTGTTTCCGGAGACATTGGCTTTGCCCATTC
>WJMT01000083.1 GCA_014727835.1 Candidatus Aminicenantota bacterium
GGATCTGTAAAGTTTTCTTTAGGAAGCAGGGCATGGGATTGCTTTATTTCATGCAGAAACTCGTCGATCCTAATTTTAATATCAAAATAAATGCCTTTTTTTTTGAAGAGCAAATATCTTATCAAAACAAATTTATATAACCACTCCTCTTATCAAAATATAATTGATATTTTTTTGATAATAGTGTGTAATATAAACAAATGGATATAGAAAAATTTAAAAATAGTCCCACTGGAAGATTGATAAGGACCTCAGATCATTATTCAGCTTTTGTCCCAAATCCCCTACCTCCTGCTGGATTGGATAAATTTTCTGCTGAATTTGTCGGGATATTATCTGAGGCAGATCGAAGCATTGGTGTTCTAAAATCTTTAAGTCAATTGATACCGAATCCGAATTTACTAGTGGCTCCCTATATTAGAAAAGAGGCTGTTCAAAGTTCAAGAATTGAAGGGACTCAGGCTTCGCTCTCTGATATTTTTTATTATGAAGCCACAAAGGAAGAACCGAAGCACTCAGATGTTATGGAGGTTTTAAATTATGTGAAAGCCATGAATTATGGGCTTTCAAGGCTTAAAGAACTGCCACTTAGTTTGAGATTAGTCAGGGAGATTCATCTAAAACTTATGAAAGGTGTTCGTGGAGAAAGGATGAAACCTGGAGAATTTCGAACCACTCAGAATTGGATTGGCCCACCTGGATGTTCTTTTTCTGAAGCCACATATGTACCTCCTCCTGTTTTAGAAATGAAAGAAGCTCTTAGTCATTGGGAAAAGTTTATCCATAAAGAAAATTCCATGGCACCTCTTATTAAATGTGCTTTAATGCACTACCAATTTGAAGCCATACATCCTTTTCTTGATGGCAATGGAAGAGTAGGGCGCCTTTTGATTACTTTTTATCTTTATGAAAGAGGTTATCTGCAGCATCCGATTCTCTACCTGAGTGACTTCTTTGAAAGATATAGGAATGAATACTATGATCTTCTCCTCAGAGTTAGCCAAGATGGTGATTGGGATGCTTGGTTGAAATATTTTATCCGAGGAGTTGCTGTACAGTCGAAAGTTGCTGAAGAAACCGGACATAAAATTTTGAATCTCCAAAAAAAATATCGTGAACAACTCCAGAAAAAATCAGTTCCTACTCCAGTTTTTGAGTTATTGGATATGCTGTTTTTGAATCCATTTGTTAGCTTGCCCGGGGCAAGCGACTTCTTAAATGTTACCTGGCCTACAGCTAAAGCATCCGTAGAGCGTCTTGTCAAAATGGGAATTCTTGAGGAAGTATCTGGACGCAAACGCAATCGAATCTATTGTGCCAAGGGAATTTTTGATATTCTAGCAAAAGAATGATCTCTAATTTGGTGCTGAAAAAATTAGGGACAAAAAATTGGGGACGGTTTATCTATTTACATATTTCTTGAGATTGCTTCATCCTGCTCTGCAGGATTCGCAATGACAAGGGGAAGATAAAAGCATCGCAGTGACAAGGGAAATGAATAAACTGGGGACTATGGAAATAGGTTCAGGTTATAAAATCCAGATAATTTTCCTGATTTATGGTCTTGTATTCAGCTTCCGGATAAGCCTTGCGCCATTCTGAGGGATGTTTGCCTTGTCTCCTTCCCCATTTGAACTCATACCCGAAGAGTTTTCCCTTTCTCTCTTCGACTAAGTCGATTTCCTGCTGAGTGTAGGTTCGCCAGAAATACCGATTCACAAGGATATTCTGATAGTGCTGTTTTTTGATCCTCTCCATAAACAAATAGTTCTCCCAAAGCTGTCCCACGTCATTTCTGGTCTTTAAGTCATTAAAATTATTGATAAGGGCGTTTCGGATGCCGTTATCAAAAAAATAATAGCGGGAATTTTTAGTTATTTCTTTTCTCAAGTTTCTGGAAAAGCCGTCTACTTTTCCTATAACAAAGACTTTCTCTAACAGATCAAGGTATCTTTCTATGGTTCTTAGATCCAGATTGACATTATTCCCCAATTCGCTTAAAGAGACTTCGCTGCCGATTTGAAATGCCTTCCAAAGTTTCCAGCTTGGCTGCAAGAAGTTATTGAAATTAAAACAGATAACTAAAATATGAGACCTTCATATTGCCTTAGAAAGGCCATTTTTCCCAAAAAATCAATGCTCTAAGAAATTTCTGCAGTATTCTCATTTTAATCTCTTAGAACCTCATTTTTGGGGGCAAAAAATGAACTCTAAGAGATGAAAAAAGGCCTGTTTATTGTATATTTGCTGCATTATCAACAAGTTTCTGCAGCCAAGCTGCCTAAATACACGGGCATTATCAACAAGTTTCTGCAGCCAAGCTGCCTAAATACACGGCAAAAAAAAATAAATACGGGGACACAATACCTATTTACCTTATTTTTTCTTCTGATTTTTTATTGACTTGTGCTTTTATTCCGATTATCCTTTTCAATGACTTATGCCGCAGTTTCAAGGGTGATTTCTGATGAAACAGCTTAAATGCTTATCTCTGTTTTTGATTCTTTTTCTCATAAGCACCTCTCTCAACTCTGTACAGATCACACCGCGCAGTGATTATGACCAGATTGTCCTTTTTGATGAAGGGACCTGTTCTTTCACTTATTCAGCCAAAGGAAACAGCGGGGACCAATATCAGATGAGGTTCACTCTGGAGGGATTGTCGGTTTACGCAGATCTGCAGCTTTCGCACCTCAAGGCCTCCGATATTTCTGCGCCGGAAAATGTCTTTAACACCTACTGGGTCTATGCTCAAAAACTCACCGTTGATTTTGGCGGGAGTATCAAAGGGGAAAGCACCCACAACAGCACAAGTGTTTACAGGGAAGATACGCTTCAAGAGACCTGGTCTTTTTCGCGCAGCTTTGACCTGCCGCTTCCTGATGTGAATTTCAATCCCAATGAAATCAATGACTGGCGCTCTGAGATCGACCAACTGGCAGATGAACAGGGATGCCGCGCTTTGATTGCGATCAGAGACCGCACGCCCGCAGGCGGGGATGTAAAGGTCTTTCCTCATTTCAGTGTTTCAAGCAAGGTCTGCAAAAAGACCTTCCGGCAGACCCATAAGGGCTATCAAAAACAAACCGGCCGAAAGATCGATGTTGACAACAGCGGGACGCTGCCCTGCGGATTTGGATTTAACGGGGTTATGCTGGGAGTTAATTTTTATTCAAAAGAGTTGATGAAAGTTGACGAGTACGGTTACAATCTGCCTGATCCTGTTTTCATCACAGATGATTTTTCTCTGGAAGGATTTGTCTGTTCCGGGCAGGGAAACGGCTCTTACACTCCTGTGTATTACCGGTCGCATGCGGATAAGCCATACACCACAGTGCACAGTGACACTGAACACACGGTTTCCTGGTCTTATCATCTTGTCTTAGGCAGAGAGGTGGAAGCTGAGATCAAGAAAGCCCCTGAGAACTGGCGGCCCAAAGGTGGAGACGAAAGCAACACGGTTCAGATCAGGGCCTCTCTCAAAGACCCAAAAGAAAAAGGGATCTTTAAATTCATCCTCACAGATGTGAGCAAAGAAAAGGGCATTGCGCTCAACAAAGGGGATGACAACGGTTTTGATTATGAATTTGAACCAAACCAGGACGGTTTCCGGCAGGCTGTAGAGACAGATGACGGCTGGGAGATCGAAACCCAAAACAAGCAGCAGGAAGCATCTGTCTCCATTCAAGCTAAAGACTACGGAGCCTGGGCCAAACTCAAAGCACAGGTGCAGATCGGAGATATTTGGCATGACTGCAAGACCGATGAGGGGGAAACTTACATCACTCTGCCTTTGGATGAAGACGAGGATCACATCGCTGATTTTTGGGAGGACCGGCACAGCATCTCTGAGGAATCAGCTGAAGCTGACAATGACAGGGAACCAGAGGAAGCGGGCGATCCTGAAGAGCCGGGTGACGGATTTTCAAACTACGAAGAATACCGGGGATTTTTTATAAACGGCATCTGGGATGATACAGACCCTGCTCAAAAGGACATCTTCATCTATGATGAGCTGGGATTTGGAGTGGGCCTGTTTACAGAACTGGAATTAACCGTCTCCCTGATCAGCCAGCATGAGTTTGATGAGGAGAGGTTTGTGAATTTCAACCGGGGTTACGGAACCCTGGAATCTCAGGACGGGCAGAAGGGATTGTATTTGAAAGGCGGTTTTGTTGAAGGAGCCATGGGTTATGCAGAGGGGATCGGATGTCCCAATGTGATGGGGCCTGTTACAGTCGACTGTCTGACCATCTGGAAGCACGCTGTGTTTGAAGTCATGGGACAAAGCACAGATATGTATGAATATGAAGAGATCACAAGCGAGGAAACCTCTGAGGCTCAAGGAAGTGTGGTGCGGTTTTACGGCACTTATTATGATGTCACCATATCAGATGCGCCGATTGAGACCAATGCGTCTATTGAAGAGGCGTTTTTGAAAACCCTGGAGGCCACAATCGCCCATGAACTGGGACACGGTGTGAACATCACCCATCACGGAGAAGACGGCCAGATCATAAGAGACGATCCGGATCTGGAAAACCTTCTGAATAACTACAGTGATGAGGATCCGTTTCTGGAATACATCCCCGGGGATACAGCAGTGACAGGAGGGATTTGGTCTGGTGATGTGCGCTGTGTGATGCGGTACGGGCCTCCGGCGAATTACCTGGGCTGGGACAACAAGATCCATGCTTATCCTGATGACGAAGGAGAAGACAGCCGGAGCACTTTTTGCACCAGCAAGGACGGCACAGGCATCAATGCGCCTCCTGAGAGAATGGAGGATGGGAAACCCTATCCTGTGGCAGGCCGGGCCGCAAAAGGGAACTGCAAAAGCATGGTGGATTTAAAAGGAGCTCATTACGGAGGGAATTGAGCGGGACAAGTGATGACCGAGAATTGAGCAGGAATTGGCAGGAGCTAAGCTGATATGAAAAAAAATATACTGATTTTAGGGATGGTGGCAGCTTTGGCAGCTGTCATTATTGTTTTTACGGTTCTTAAGAAGCCGAGCGAAGAAAAAGGAACAGATCTGGAACCTGTGGAAAAAAAGGCTGCTGCAGAAAAGGTTGCTGCAGAGAAAAAAGATCAGATAGAGGTTCCTCCTCTTAATATTTCACTAGAGCTGATCCCAGGCCAGGCTCATGACAAATCTCTTGTGGTCTTACGGCTTTTCAGCCGGAAACTGCAGCAGCAGAGGTTAGATGGGAAAAAGAGTGATGAGATATCTCCGATTTCATTGACTGCAGATGAAAACACTTGGACAGCAGGCATCGCATTTTTTCTTACAGGAGGAGGGCAAGTCGACAAAGAGAGGATTTCATTGCTCCGGGCACCCAAAGACAAAGAGATGAGGTTTTCTCCAAGCACGGTGTTTCAGATTTTTTATGAGATCTCGCCCACCTCTTTATTGACACCGGGGAAACAACTTTCTGCCGCGCTCCACTTGGATCCATACACTCTGGAATCCAATAGAGTCACCATCCCGCCTCTTGCGGACAATGAATTTGAGAGGGCTTTGCGCGCAGCCCGCATCGCATCTTTAACAGATCCGTCTCAGCTTCTTGATGCGGCTGAAACCCTGATCCAGGAACAACCTGAATCATATCTTGGCTACTGGTATCAAGCGAGGGCCTTAGAATACCGCAAAGACTATGAGGCTGCGCTGGAGTCTTATAACGCCGCACTCAAACGCTATCCGCCCTCTTCGGAAACAGAGCATTACGAACCCCCAGTGTATATTGTCAGAAAAATCACGCAGCTCAGAAAACAGCTCTCCCGCTAAAATACGGGGACACAATACCTATTTACCTTATTTTTTTGCCAATCAGCCGCGAAAAGCCCATTTGATCATGTTGGAAAGCTTGGGCGGTCCGCCCTGCATAAGAATGCCGACACGGAATATCCGTCCCCCGACCCACACGATAAAAACAGTAAAGAGCAAAACCTCAACCAATCCAACCCAAGGCTGCCATGCCGGGATACCCCCAGGGGCGGCTTTTCTGATGATCATGAGCATGGGTGTGAAAAGGGGAAACATAGAAAGCCAGGTGGCAAAAGCGCTGGTGGGTTCCGTCAAAACCGGCATGAAAACGAACATGGGGAAAAAGACCGGGAACATGGCCGGAAAAGTCAGATTCTGAGCGTCCTTGGGATCATTGCAGGCTGATCCGAATGCAGCCAAAATCGAACCCACCATGACGATTTCCAGGATGAGGAAAGTAAAAAACCAGGGAATCACATGAAAGGGAATGAGATCGGTCAATCCAATTCTTCCCATGAAAAAAGCACCGCCGGCCACATATACCAGAGCGCCGGTCAAAGAAACGAGAAGACCTCCTAAGACTTTTCCCGCCATAAACTGATGGGGCTTGAGACTTCCCATAAGAACTTCGGCTATCCGCTGAGTTTTTTCCTCCATAGTGCTCTGGAGAAGCGGCATGGCCCCCATCATCACCAGCATGAACATCAGGAAAAAAAGCACTACCGGCACAAGGATCGCCTCAGCTTCACCGGTCTTTCTGGCTTCCTTGATGGCGCCTGTCTCTTGATCCAGGGACACCAATCCCATAGCATCCACCTGGATCCAGGTCATGATCTCGTTGGCTTTGGATTCTGCGATCCCCTCCTCTGACAAGCGGATCCTTCGGAGAAAGGGATTGATGATGTTATTGAGCCAGTTTCGGATGTTGTCAATAGCCGCATTTTTTGCGTGATATTTGATCTGGAATGTGCTTTGGTCATCTTTGGGATGAAGGACATTTGGACCGATCTCCAAGAATGCATGAAGCTCCCCTTTTCGTATGCGATCGGAAAGCTCCAGCCTCTGGGCCTGCGGATCTGCGGCATCCGGCGTAGCCTTTTCGAACACATAGGCAGGCTGGATTTTTTTTCCGGTCTCTTTATCAAAAACAGCGGCCGCATTGCGTTCTTCAGCTGCTTTCAGAATCATTTCCGCCACTATTCCGGAACGGTCTAGGATAACCACACGTTTGTCCTTTGTGTCCACCTGGCCCTGAAGAAGATACATTGCAATGCCGCTTCCACCCATCAGCACCGGCATCAGGATCAGCATGATAATGAATCCTTTTGTTTTGACAGCTGCCAGATATTCCCGTTTTATGAATCTCAGTGTCTTACGCATGGGCCTGCTCCTTAGCTTCCGGCCCGGCAATTCTGAGGAAAATGTCATAGAGAGTGGGTGTAGCGAGTTCAAAGCTGTAGACTTGAGTCCGGGACATGATCTCTTTGAGTGTTTTTTGATGGTCGAATCCCGGCTGGATACGCAATTCCTGGAGTTTTCCGAAGTCTGTGATCTTGTCCACCCCTTCCAGGTTGTCCAGGGTGGATCTTCCCCCTTCTGTCCGAATGCGGAGGGTATCGCTTCCGTATTTCTCCTGGATGGAGTCCAAAGTTCCATCCAGAACTTTTTGTCCTTTGAATATCATAAATATGAAGTCGCACATTTTTTCCGCCACATTCATGTCATGGGTGCTGAAGATCACCGTGGACCCATTGGACCGGAGGTCCAGAACCGCATCTTTGATCACTTCCACATTGACTGGATCCAGACCGGTAAAAGGTTCGTCCAGGATGATAAGCTCGGGCTTGGCCACAATGGTGGAGATGAACTGAACTTTCTGTCCCATTCCTTTGCTCAGGGTCTCGATTTTTTTGTTTCCCCAATCACTGAGTTCCAGCCGCTCAAGCCAGTAGTCCACGTCTTTGTCCACTTTACGGCCGCTTTTGAGCTCCCCGTAAAACTGGAGGAGGTCGCGGACCTTCATCTTTTTGTACATGCCTCTTTCTTCCGGAAGATAGCCGATGCGGTCCGTACTGGTCCCTTTCATTTCCTCACCGAATGTTCGGATGGTTCCTGAATCCGGGTAGAAAATGTTCATGATCATCCGCAGAGTGGTGGTTTTCCCAGAGCCGTTGGGCCCGATAAAACCGTAAATACACCCTTTGGGAACATTGAGGGACAATTCATCTACAGCTTTAACTGAGCCGAAAGTCTTGGTCACATTTTCGATTTCTACGACGTTCATCATTGGTCTCCGTTTCATATACGAATACTTTGTGCGGGGGTTTTAGTCAATAGGCATTTGTCCTATATTGACAACCAAACAGGATTGGTCATCTTGCCTGGATCTAAGGGGCAAGGGGCAGCAATGGTTTTTTAAGTAAAAAACAGTTTTTACGGTGTTTATAAGAAAAACCAGGTCAAGCTGACCCTGAGGGAAACCAGGATTCACTTCCTCACTCTGGATCACAGTCATGTTCGAGATATCCTCTCTCTGAGACCGCTTCTTCATAAAACGAACAGCCTTGGGATCGATATCATTGGCGTAGACCATTCCGGCTGTTCCCACCCTGTTTCCACTCTCACAGCAAAACGTCCGTTGCCTGCGCCGATTTCACCGACATTCATTCCGGCTTGGATTCCGATGGCATCCATGATCTTATCCGATGGCTGGAAGGTCTCAAATTTCTCCTCCCACTCTTTACTCCACCTCCCCTGCTTCCCACATGAACAGAGACATGCAAATGCCGCTAGGATTGCAAAGAAGGGCCGAAGATTGTTCTTAATACCAGACATCCCGCTCAATATGTTATTTTGTTTGTTGCGAATCTTTCAGTTTTCATTGTTCCTGCCTTTTCAGTCATTTTAGTCCTTTGGAAAGGTTGAATCAATAGCCACATGCTTTTTCCAAAAAGTCTCAACATGGGTCGGGATTTGGTGTGCTTTCTGTGAGGAAAAAAGGGGCATGCAATAAGGACATGTCCCGGTTTTTTCAGAAGAGGGCTTGATAGTCTATTCCTTTTTGTTTTAAGGTGCTGATAAGGTTGTCTCTTTGCTGCTTAAAAAAGGTTTCCTGGAGAGCCTTTTCCCATCCCAGGCGCTTATAAAATCTTCGGATGGAAGATGCATAGTTCATCCGGTCAATGTACACATAATCGACTTTGCCGGCCAGATTGTCGATGAGTGTTTCCGGATTGCCGGGAAGAAGGGGACCGATAAAGGCAAAAGTGCGAATGTTTTGTGCGTGGATGGTCTCAAGTGCGGCGATCCTCTCTTTTATGGGTGAGGCCTGGGGCTCAAAAAGCTGGGCCACTTTCTCATCACCTGTGGCAATGGAAAAACCCACTTCGATTGAATTGAACTGTGCAATGAGGTCCAGATCCCTGAGCACAAGCGCGGATTTGGTCTGGATGTTGACCGGGAACTGCACGGCCAGAAGCTCTTTGAGGCAGCCCCGTGTCAGTTTGTATTCAGCTTCCAGCGGCTGGTAGGGATCACACACAGAAGAGACCCAGACGGTCCCTTTTTTGGCGCGCTGGAGCTGGCGGCGGAGAAGTTGGGCCGCATTGATTTTCACATCCACAAATTCCCCCCACGGCTCCTGGTGTCCGGAGTAGCGGGGCATAAAAAGGCGCGCATAACAGTAACGGCAGTTGTGCTGGCATCCGGTGAAGGGATTGACACAGTAGTCAAAGATCTTGGATTTGTTGAGGATGCTTTTGGCTTTGATTTTACGGACGATCATTGGGGGCTGCCTTTGGGCCAGGGCATAGACTGTGAGAAAAGTGTTTCAGTAGGCTTTTTTGATGAGGAGTCCTTCGATAAAATCCGTGCCCACATACCCGATGCCGATGAGAGTCAGAATGAACTGCGGTGTGATCTCCTGTCCCATGATGTTGATGATGCCCAGAACTCCGGCTGCAGCTCCCACGATAAACGCAATAAGAAAGCTGGTCCACATTTTGGTTTTATCAAAAAGCTCTTTGAGCGATTTGCCTTTTTGGAGCGCTTCGTCGTGTCTCTTTTTGAGGCCCACCACTACTCTGAGGCACTGTCCCACAGCACCCAGAATGCCTCCCAAAAGCAAATAGCCGATCACTGTCCACACATCCATTTTCGCCCTCCTTTTTTCAATCATTAAATACAGGGACACAATACCTATTTACCCTATTTTTGTTTTCATTTCAAATAATGGATGATGATCCTGCCAGCAATGATGGTGCGGCCGCAACAATACAAAACTAACATAAAATATCACTTGCAAAAAGAACCAACAAGCATTAATATATGTATAATATTACATATATTATGATCAAAGACAAAGTGAACTTTTTCAAAGCTCTGGGGAATGAGACCCGACTGAGGATCGTGCGGTATCTTTTAGACCATGAATACTGTGCATGTGATTTCACCTCACTGGCCGAGAAGGATCAGACAACAGTATCAAGACACCTTAAAGTGTTGGTGGAGGCTGATATTCTCAAATACAAGAGAAACGGAAGAAATAACATCTACAGCATCAAAAACAACCAGGTGAAAAAAGCACTGCAGAACTTTGGCATCAAAGAAATCAAAGGCACCAAAAAGTGCTGCTAGGATGGGGGAGGATTTTTAGGAGGATTTTCAAATGAAGAGCAAACAAATCAAAAAACATGTGAGGAAAAGATATTCCCGGTTTGCTAAAGAAAACACAGGCTGCTGTTCATCATGCGGTCCCTGTGGTTCTGATGCGGGGGAACAAACAAAGGCCATCGGTTATTCAGCAGAGGAAATTGAGCAGATACCACAAGAATCGGTCAAGGGCTTGGGCTGCGGCAATCCGACAGCTTTGGCTGATTTGAATGAAGGAGAAACCATATTGGATCTGGGAGCCGGGGCAGGGATTGATGTGTTTCTGGCTGCCAATAAGGTCGGCCCCAAAGGATTGGTCATCGGCGTTGATATGACTGAAGATATGGTTGAAAAATCCAAACAAACTGCTGATAAATACGGGTATAAAAATGTTGAATTCAGGCTGGGAGAGATCGAGAATCTGCCGGTAGAGGATGGTACGGTTGATGTGATCATCAGCAACTGTGTGATCAATCTTTCCCCGGATAAACCGAGAACCTTTCAAGAAGCTTACCGGGTGCTGAAACCCGGGGGAAGGATTCTCATTTCCGATCTGGTCACTGAAGGAGAGCTGCCGGATGAGATCCGAAGGGATTTTGATGCATGGGCTGAATGCATTGCCGGAGCCATGGAGAAAAATGCCTATAAAAAGACAATAGAACAAGCCGGGTTCCAGGATGTCCGGATCGTTTCACAAAACACTTTCCACGAACCAGGCTTGGCGGAAAACCTGAAAGGGAAAATAACCAGCGTTCAGATCAAAGCCTGGAAATGACGGTGAATGAATTCATTTCCACACCTGACTGAACACACGCAAGTAGTTTTCGCCCAGGATCTTGCGGACATCGCTTTCTGTATAGCCCCGCTTTTTGAGCTCAGCGGCCAGGTTCAGCACCTGTGAATAATTGCTGAACCCTTCCACCATACGCAGAGGAGAGCGGATGTTGTCTGTGACATGCTGATTGTAAGTACTGGTCACATCCTTGGTTTCGGGCATACCCCAGGGGTCAACCTCATGGTCCGGGTAGGTGCCCAGGCTCATATCCGTTCCAACGCCGATGTGGTCGGTTGAACCGAGAAGCTGGGCCACATAGTCGATGTGGTCCATGAAATCATCCAATGTGGGCCGGCTGGTACGCCCGGTTTTAAGGGTCATGGGGCCCCACGGCGAAAGGCCGATCACCCCGTTCCGGGCAGCGCAGGATTTGATCTGTGTGTCATCTATGTTGCGGGGATTCTCAGCCAGCGCTTTGGTGCAGGAGTGGCTGAACACAACGGGCTGGCTGCTGCGGTCTATAATATCCAGGCTGGAACGCCTACCCAAGTGGGAACAGTCCAGGAGAAGTCCGACTCTGTTGCACTCCTCCACCACTTTGTCTCCGAAAGAGGTTAGGCCGCCGTCTACTCTGTCCAGGCATCCCCCGCAGATCCGGTTAGACAAACTGTAAGCAGGAATCAGCATGCGCAGGCCCAGATCATAAAAAGCCTGGATTCGGTGGAGTTTGTTGCCGATGAAATCACCGCACTGGGAGGCCAGAAGAAGAGTGGCTTTCTGTTTCTTTTTCGCCTCTGTGATGTCTTGGACCGTGAAGGCAATGGATAAATGGGGGTATTTCCGGGCTATCCAATGCCAGAACATCAGGCCCTCGAGTGCATCATCCAGGTCAAGATGAGGGTTCCAGGCTGTGACCCCGTAGGAGGTCACTCCGTACTTATGGGCCTCCTTGAAAGGCGCATCGGGCCAAATCTGCATGCAGGAATCAATGAATATATAAGGATGGTCTTTGTCCAGGATAGGGTGAATCCCCTTCTCGTTTAAGGGATCAAAAGGGACGGATTTTTCCTTTTTTTGCACCAGGTATCCGGACAACGTGGTGGTGCCCGCAGCAGCAGCCGCAGCAGAGATTCCTGCTATTTTGAGAAAGTCTCTTCTTTTTATTTTCATGACTTTGTACCTCCTGCTTTATTCGATGATTATTATATCGGTTCCTCTCCATATAAGGAAGAAAAAAACAGGGATATCTGCATTTGCAAAAAAATTGGGGAAACAGGTAGAACGGTACTGTGTTTTGTAGAGAAGAAATAAGGTAAATGGGTATTGTGTCCCTGTATTTTAGTTTGACTTTTGGAGGATTCCCTGTTATTTTTTGGTGAACTGACTGAGAGGGGAAACATTGGCTAACAAATGCCCGAAATGCCAGACCCAAAACCCTGAGGATTCCCGATTCTGCAAGGACTGCGGAACAGAGCTTTCTTCACTTAAAGATGTTGAAGCCACCAAAACTGTGGAAACCGCAAAAGAAGAATTGACCACAGGCACGACCTTTGCCGGGCGCTTTCAGATCATCGAGGAGCTGGGAAAAGGCGGCATGGGGCGGGTGTACAA
>WJMT01000084.1 GCA_014727835.1 Candidatus Aminicenantota bacterium
ACACGAATTCAAGTCAGGATCATCTTTGAAACGAATGAGACATCGGAAAGCCCGCGGATCTTCATCAATATGTATGATGATGGTGCATACAGATTTGATGAATCATCAAAATCAAATTCACCTTTACAGGTGAGACAAAATCCCATAAAATCACCTCCAGTATAACCCTGAAGGAGGATTGACGAATCAGTCTAAAAAGACAAAACTATAGTCAAAACAAATGCACAAATTGCGTCAAGTAAGAAACGTTCTGAGGAAAAAGTGCAATATTTTGTCAATATTTATGATTGACAAAGGGTTTTTATTTTGATAAGAAGAAGGCAGGTCAGGAAAGGTGAGCAGAAAACAGGATGAAAAAAAGAGCAGTTTATCCCGGTTCCTTTGACCCGATCACAAATGGGCATGTGGATATTATTGAAAGAGGATTGAATATTTTTGATCAAATCAATGTAGCGGTTTTAAAAAATCCCAAAAAGAGCCCTCTGTTCACGACTAAAGAAAGGGTGAGAATGATTGAAAGTATATTTCCTGAACAGAAAAGAGTGAATGTCCTCCCTTTCAACGGACTTCTGGTTGACTTTGCAAGGAAAATAAAATCTAATATTGTAATTAGAGGATTGAGGGCTGTGTCAGATTTTGAATATGAATTTCAGATGTCCCTTATGAACCGAAAACTGGCCCCAGACATTGAAACGTTCTATATGATGCCTGCCGTGGAGTATTCGTTCCTCAGCTCTCAACTGGTGAAAGAAGTTTGCTCACTTGGGGGGTGCATGGATGGACTGATCCCTCCTTCAGTGGAACAAAAATTAAAGAAAAAAATTGAACAGAACAAAAATATAAATCTATAATAAGGATATAAAAAATGCTCGGAATCGGTCAATCAAAGCAAACTATAGGGTTAGACATTGGATCTCACTCTATCAAAGCTGTCGAGCTTAAAGCCAAAAAAGGAAAAGAGCAAGAGTTCTCATTGAAAAAGATCGGATATGAACTTCTTCCGCCAGACGCCATTGTGGAAGGGACCATTATCGATTCTGCTGCCGTGGTCGAAACCATCAAAATGATCTTTGATGAAAACAAAATCTCCAATAAAAACGTGGCGATCTCCATTTCCGGAAACTCAGTCATCATTAAGAAAATTTCCCTTCCTTCTATGCAAAGCGACGAACTCGCAGAATCTATCATCTGGGAAGCCAAACACAATATCCCATACCCTTATGAAGAGACCAATGTGGATTATGCTGTGCTCAAGCCCCCCGATTACTCTGAAAGCCAAAATCTGGACATTTTACTAGTGGCTGCCAAAAAAGATAAAATCGCAAACTACAGCAATGTGATCGCCCAATCCCGCAAAAATCTGAATGCCATTGAAGTGGATGTCTTCGCCCTTCAAAACGCTGTAGAGGTCAACTACCCTGAAATTTTTGACAGCAAAACCATTGCCGTCATTAACCTGGGAGCAAACATCACCAATGTGATCATTATTGAAAACGGAATCCCTCAACTGTTCAGAGACCTCTCAGTCGGAGGTTCTTTTTTTACTGAGAATTTGAGTAAAGACCTCAGCATCAGCTTTGACGAAGCGGAAAAACTCATTAAAGGGCTTCCGGTCCAGGATATTCAAGCAGACCAGTACAAAACAGTCCTGAATATGAACATCCAAAACCTTATCGATGAAATTGAAAAAACCTTCTCTTTTTATGAAGCCGGAGAAAAAACAGGAAAGAAAATAGATTTTGTGTTTTTGAGCGGAGGGCTTTCCAAACTCAAAGACCTCCAGAACAGCTTTGAACAAAAATTCAAAATCAAAACGGAATTACTCAATCCATTTAAGAAAATAGAATACGATGAGAAAAACTTCGATTCTATATACTTCGATGAGCTCTATACGCTTTTCGGAGTGGCCGCAGGTTTGGCAATAAGAAAAACGGAAAAATGAACCATGATAAGGATTAATCTATTAAAACCCGGGAAAAAAGAGGTTTCAGAGGCGGCTGCCGCCCCTGAGCCTGAATTGAAAGAAAAGAGATCTCAGCTTCCCTATATGCTCATTTTTCTTCTGGTGATCATTCTTATTGGAGCCCTTTTCCTTATCCAGAAAAGAGAATTGGATAATGAAAGAGCCCTCTTGGAAGATGCCAAGGCAGAAAAACAGAGCCTTCAATATGTGATCCAAGCGCTTGAAGATCTGGAACAGCAAAAGCAAATACTGACCCGAAAGATCAACTTGATATCGCGTCTTAAATCCAGACAGGGAGTGGGAGTGATCATAATGGATGAGCTGAGTCAAAATCTTCCGGATTGGGTCTGGCTGACTGAAGTGGACTTCGAACAATTCAACATCCACATCACAGGCAAATCATTATCCAATAACTTGATTGCGGATTACATTTCAAACCTTGAAGAAAGCCGGTACTTTAACAATGTGGATCTCATTGCCTCGACCCTCAGAGAAACCCAAAACAACCGATATCTCGAATTTTCACTGAATGCAGAGTTTGTCTTTCCTTACACCCCAGTTCTGCCTGAAGTCAAGACAAAGGAGAATTCTCAATGAGAGATTTGCCTTGGTATGGATATGTGTTTATAGCTCTGATCATTTTTGGGCTCTTCTATTTCATCCACTACAAACCGAAAAACGATGAACTGAAAAGTGTGAGGGAAGAAAGGATTCAAACAGAAAAGGAAGTCGCCATGCTGAAGCAGAAAAAGGAAGAACTGGATCAAATCGAACAGGAACTGCGGCTGCTGAATGTTCAGCTCAAAAATCTGGAAGCTATCATTCCCCAGGAAGAAGAAATTGATGTGATTCTAAGACGGATCCAGCAGCTCGCTTTTGACTCAAGGATTGATATCGTCCGTTTCAATCCCAAAGCTCTGATCGACAGAGAATTTTTCTCAGAAAAACCCATTTCAATGGAATTGACCGGGAATTATCACAACATCGCATTGTTCTTCAGCAAGCTCAGTAATTTCGCCAGACTGTTCACCATTGAGGATTTCTCGATAAAAGCCTTAAGAAATCAAACCGATGCCTCCACCATAAGGACAAATTCCACAGCAAAGACCTATGTCTTTCATGAGGAAACGGAAACCGAAGAAAAGAGTGAAGAGGAGAAATGATGAAAAAAACAACATGGTTTGTGATATTGGCTTTTCTATGGGCTTCTCCAGCTATTTCTCTGACAGCTCAGGAACAAACAAAGCAGGAAATGGATGAAAAACCGGATTTCCAGCAGATCCAGAGAAAAATCTATACATATGATCCTGCAGGCAGACGTGACCCCTTCAGAGACCTTTTAGCCGGCAGTGAAGTGGAAGAAGAGCAAGGGACTAAAACTGTCTCTGAAATGTCCATAGATGACATTAACCTTATAGGAATCATAAAAATAAAAACCAATCTTACAGGAATCATTAGAGGCCCTCAGGGATTTCCTTATAAAATCCATGATGGTGACAAATTCAAAGATGGCTTTGTACTGACCATCGATGAAAAAAAGGTCATTTTCAGGAAAACAAAAAACAGAGGAATCCCTTTGTCAAAACCTATTAATGTAACCAAAGAAATCAATCCAGAGGAGCGATAATATGAAAGGGAAAAAATATTTAGAGATCATCGCCTTTCTATGCATCATAACTCTTGCCAGTGGTTTTTCTGCCTCCAGCAGCACTGTTGTTCTCACAGACAGCCTTTCTCTCCAATACAATACCACCAATACCCAGGTCAGATTTGAATCTGAGACCTCTTTTCATGTGATGCGTTCTTACTATTCCATGGAGCCGGATTCCACAATCGTTTTGGAACTGAACCGCCTCCCTTCTGACCTCAATCTGCAGGCTGATTTCACAAAATCCCCTTTGATTCAGGACATCCAGGCTGTAAACAATGAGAATCAGACGCCCAGCCTTCTTCTCCAGCTCCCCCAGAAAATGCCCTTTACTGTCTTCAACAACGGCAAATCCATAGTGGTCGAAATCAACCAGACCCAAAAGAACCTGAATGAATATCCTTTATCACAACACATCAAAGACAGAATCATCCATCAAGGCATGGATTCTTCTCTTTATCTTAAGGATATAGAGATATCCAAAGGCGAAGACCAAATCGATGTCAAAGCAAATGTCACTGATGACCCCATACCTAACGTGTTTGTGCTTGATAATCCCCTCCGTCTTGTCGTGGATCTCCACAACACACTTGCCTCCGGAAATTCTTCCCATCACACCATTAACAAATACGGAGTCATCCAGTTGAGAACAGGCCAATTTCAGGTCTCAAATCCATACACCATCACCCGAATGGTTTTTGACTTGAATGAACCCCTGTTTTACAAAATAAATCACAAAGAAGACGGACTCCATATCACGTTTTATAAGAACCAGGAATTCCACCTCGCGGAGCCTGTTCCAGAGGTCCCCTCTGTTCCGGAAAAACAGCCAGTCACCAAAGAGGAGACACCCGTCCAGGAAAAACCCAAAAATCAGACCCAAGAAAAACCTCAGCTTGAAGACCCGGAAAAGAATGGACAGAACAAACCTGAAAAATTGAATGGAAAGGCCGAATCCAATGGATCCCAGTCTCAACAGATCCAGTATGAGCCTCAAACCATCTCTGATGCTGAGACCAGATACACCGGACAGCCCATAAGCCCCAAATTCAAAGATGCTGAGCTCAGAGACGTGGTTATGGTCATCTCAGAGATCGCGGGCCTGAATGTGATTTTTGATCCGGGAGTGAGCGGCACGGTCACTTGTGATTTCACTGATATTCCATGGGATCAGTTCCTTGATCTGATTCTGAAAACCAACAAACAGGGAAAGGTCATTGAGGGGAATGTTCTCCGGATCGCTCCCATTTCCGTGCTGACTCGGGAGCAGGAGGAACAACGGGAACTGGCTGAAAGCCAGGAACTGTCAGGACCCATTCTGGTCAGAACCTTCACTCTGTCCTACTCCAAAGCCGGAGAAGTGGAAAGCCTGCTGAGGACCAAAATCTCATCCCGAGGCGAGATCATTGTGGACAACCGGACTAACACTCTGATCATCTCTGACGTCAGAGAAAAAATGAACCTGGCTGAAAAGCTCATCGATGTATTTGACACTCCCACTCCTCAAGTCTCCATAGAAGCCCGGATCGTGGAAGCCACTTCCCGGTTCATAAGGAATTTGGGTATCCAATGGGGATGGAAAGGAATCGCAGATCCCTTTTACGGGAATCAGACAACTCTTCAATTCCCTCATAAAATCCTTGTTGACGGCGCCCAAGTTCCCCAGGGTATCACAACCAAAGGAATCGGGGGACCGCTGGGTGGTTATGGGATCAACCTGCCTGCTCCGGAATTTGCAGGTGTGGCTGGATTCTCTCTGGCCAACATCACAGACACCTTTCGATTAGACCTGGCTCTCAGCGCTCTGGAAAGGTCTGGAAGCGGACGGATCATCTCTGCCCCCAAAATCACAACTCAAAACAATCAGGAAGCGGAGATCATTCAAGGAAGGCAAATCCCGGTGCAGACTGTAGCAAATTTCACTGTCACCACCAGGTACGTCAATGCCGCGCTGGAACTCAGGGCCACTCCTCAGATCACAGCTGAAGGGACCATTATCATGACCATTGAGATCCAAAACAATGCTGCGGATTTCTCAAATCTGGTCAATGGAATCCCTCCGATTATCAGGCAGAGCGCAGAAACCACGGTCATGGTTCCTGACGGAGGGACCACTGTGATCGGTGGCATTTACAGGACCGAGGATTCCATAACCAGAGAAAGGATCCCTTTCCTGCATCAGATCCCCATACTGGGCAATCTGTTTAAATCCTTTTCCCGGACTAAAGAAAACAGAGAACTTCTTATATTTTTAACACCCAGAATCATCAGATAAGAAGGTGGAAACCATGAAAAAAACAACTCATATAATCAAAGCCGCAACCATTTTAATGATGGTTATTTTCCTTTTTGCATGCAACCCCATTGAGAATGATACCCGGTCATCTTCCATATTGTACGTCGCAGAAATCCTCGGAACAGATATTGAAGACAATGAAGTCAATTTCGTGCAATCAGACGTGGCCGTGCAAAGTGAAGGCAGCGATGCTGTCACAGTCACAGCTGACCTCATTGCAGCAACCCTAGGGGTCAAAACAATTGAACCTGAGCCCTATTTAGGGAGTTCCCAATACAATAATGTTGTGCTGGACCGGTATGTGGTCACTTACACCCGAACAGACGGAAACAACGTAGAAGGAGTGGATGTCCCTTATTCCTTTGAAGGAGCCCTTTCCACTGAAATCCCGGTGGGTTCTGAACAGAGCATATCCATTGTCATCGTGAGAGCTGCTGCCAAACTGGAGCCTCCGCTGATCGATCTTAGGGATGGCACTGGAGATGTTGTGCTTACTGTTAATGCCAAAATCGATTTTTACGGACATGACCTAGCAAACAGGAGCGTTCAAGCAACGGGAAATATTACCATTTACTTTGCGAATTATGTCAATGATTGAGGATAAAAAAATGAATAAGAAAAAAAATACAATTTCAGTCATTCTAATGTTGTCTGTCATCTTGATCATTGGTTCTTGCACCAGGTCCCAAGTGGAAGAACCATCTCCCCTGGGGCCATCCACAATTTCTGTTATTTTTGAAGTCACTTCTGACAGCAATGTGCTCACTGCCGGGCCGGGCCGAGATTCAACCATGATTACAGCAAGTTTGAAAAAATATGACGGAACTCCTTTTCCAGGAAAGACCATTGTCTTTGAAATCAGAGATTCTTCGGGTTTGAAGACCAGTCATGCTTATGACGGTTTTTTCCCGGGAGAGAAACATGCAGTGACCAGAGTCACTGATTCTCAGGGGATTGCTCAAGTCAAATACTACGGACCCAATGCAAGAGAGTTATTGGAATACGGCACCTCCAGAGAGATCTACATCTATGGATATGCCTCCTGGAGCGGACAAGAATATCTGATAGACAGGACTAAGATCCTGATCGTTTTGACAGAATAAAAAAAATCCTTCAGCTCCTGCTCTTTTTCATTCATAAATAAAAACCGATTTTCTGGTTTTGATATCCTCAAAAATCCGTTTTAAAGCCCTATCCAGTGAATTCCTGTTTTTGGCTTTTATGATGACTTGAACCCGGTTTCTCCCTCTCAATTTTTTCAGCGGAGCCAATGAAGGGCCCAGAATCTCGATATGATTTCTGTCTTCTTCCAAAATATCCAGTAGCTTTCTTGATTTTTTCGCAACGGTTCTTAAGTCCTTTCCAGAAAACAGCACTTCAGCCAAATAAGCAAAGGGTGGATAATCCATAAGTTGACGGTTCCTCAGTTCATGTTTATAGAAGACAGAGGAATCTTCAAACACAGCATCCTGTATAGGATAACTTTTTGGGAGATAGGTCTGCACCATAAACTCAGAATCCCTATTGTTTTGTACAAAAGTCATGGTTTGTCTTAAATAACGGTACGCTTTGTAGCTCCCTCTAAAATCAGCAAGCCTTAAAAGGCTTTCAGGAAAAAAGACTCCCACCAGACTTGATGGAGTCAGCTTAGACTGGTGTGCCAGCATCTGAGTCCCAATCAGGATATCGATTTGTCCTTTTTGAAAATCGTTCACAATTTTCTCTTGTTCTTTCCTGTTTTTGACTGAAAATCGGTGCAGACTCTTTATGCAGCTGTCCGGGAAATTTTTTCTCAATTCTTCTTCAAGCACTTCAATGCCAAATCCTCCCCCCGGAACCATGCGGGAACCGCAGTCCGGGCATTCTATGGAGAAATCCGGAGAATGAGTGCAGTATCGGCAATAAAGTTTGTTTTCTTTTTTATAATACGTCAGCAGAACATCACAGTTGCGGCATTTGGGAGCGAAGCCGCAGCCAGAACAGACTAGAGAGGAGGCATATCCGTGTCTGTTGAAAAACAACAAAACAGATTCTTTCTTTTCCATCCTTTTCTGAATGCCTGTTCTCATAACAGAAGACAGCACTCCTGACTGCTTTCGGCTGTCAATAAGCCTTTTGTTGAATCTTACTTTAGCCTTTGTGGCTAATTCAAACGCAGTTTTCTCTTTTTGCGCCTTGTGCAAGCCTTCAACAGTGGGTTTGTCAGATCCGTAAACAAGCACTGCCTTTTCCTGCTCAGCTCTCAACAGGGCTCCTATTCTGGCATCATAAGCCGGGCTTTCCTTTTGATAATAAGAATCATCGTGCTCTTCATCCAATACAATCAATCCCACATTCTCTGCAGGTGACAAAAGGGCTGAACGAGGCCCCACCACCACATCTGCCTCTCCTTTTTTGATTCGTTTCCAAGTGAGCTCTCTTTGCTTCTCGCTCAGCCGGCTGTGCAGGAATGCGGCCTTTTCTCCCAATTTGTTTTCAAGATGTTTTAAGATCTTTTCTGTCCATTGGATCTCCGGCACCAATAAGAGAGTTTTGAAGCCGGCAGCACTGGCTTTTTTTATCAAGGACAAGTAAATCGATTCCCTGTTCTTTTTCGGCGCTTGAATCAGAAACAAACAAGGCCTCTTTGTTCCGATGTGTGTCCTCACCTTGTCTGCGATTTTTTTGGATTCACGGTCCAGTGAATAATCCATCTCCAGCTGAGACGGAACTCTTTCAGGGACACTGCATTTTCTCTGAGGAGGCTTTTTCAGCTCTCTCTTCTTTTGGATCCATCCCTTTTCTATCAGTTTTGAAATCACTGTAGAGAATCCTTGGCGTTTGAATTTTCTGCGAAGATAGGTTTCTGTATAGGGTCTTTGGGATAAAAACTGAAGCAGTTTTCTTTCCAAACCGCGGCCTGCGTCTTTATCCAGATTGTTTTTTCCTTTCTCAGTGATGTGAATCCGAACCTGAGTCTTTAAAGTCAAAGAAGGAGGAAGCGAAGCCCGCAGAATCTCTCCCCAGAAAGAATAATAATGATCGCTCAATTGTTTGGTGAAATCCAAAAAAGAAGAGGAGAACACAGGTTCTCTGTCCAGCAGTTCCTGGATATCCTTTAATTCCATATCTTTGGAGGGCGCTTTTTTGGTGATTTCCGTTACATAACCGGTGAGGATTTGTTTTCGAAACGGGACCAGCACTCTTGTGCCCCTTTGGATTTCATGATGATATTTTTCAGGAACAACATATAAGAAAGTTTTTCTTAAAGGAACCGGAAGCGCAACAGAGGCAAATAGGCTCATTTTTTGCCCAGGACAGCCATGACCTTCTGCATATCCTGCCAGACCATCTTTTTCAGACTCTTGTCTCCTTGGTTTCTCACCAGATAGGAGGGATGAAAGGTGGGCATGATCCGGATTTCATGGAAGGAGCTAAACTGTCCTCTCAGAGCTGTGATCCCCCGGCTTTCCTTGAGAAAATACTTGGTGGGAACATTCCCTAGGGTCACAATCACTTTTGGCGAAATCAATTCGATCTGCTTTAACAAATACTTTTCACAGGTTTGGATTTCCTCGTTTCTGGGATTTCTGTTTTCCGGAGGACGGCATTTCACCACATTGGTGATGTACACATCTCTTCTGTCAAATGTCATGGCCTTGATGATGCGGGTCAGCAGTTTCCCTGCTCTGCCCACAAACGGTCTTCCCTGCTTGTCTTCCTCGCTTCCCGGTCCCTCCCCGACAAACATCAAATCTGTATGAATATCTCCTTCACCAGGGACTGCTTTTGTTCTGGATTGAGCCAAAGGACATTCACGGCAATCTTTGATTTCTTTTTCCAGGGATATCAGAGCTTGTTTTTGGGAGCTGTTTCCAGAAGCATTATAATCGGGTTTGGCAATAGAGTCGATTCCCAATTCCTGTAAAAATTCCAGGTTTTTCTCGATTTCTTCGATAATATGGTCAATTTTTTCTTTCAATAAGGACCTCGACTTCATCCATAATGTCTTTGCTTATCTCCAGCTTGCTCTTTTTTCCTGTGGGAAGGATCTTGCCACTCCGGTGGATGATGAACACATCATTGAATTCAGATTCAAACCCGGTTTCTTTTCCTGAAATATCATTAGCCACGATCAGATCCAGATTTTTTCGAGTGAGCTTGTTTTTGGCGTTTTTTTCGATATCTTCGACTTCGGCTGCAAAACCCACACAGATCTTATCTTTTTTCATCGTTCCAATTTTTTCCAAGATATCTTCTGTCCGGCTGAGTTGAATCTCCAGAGGGAGATTCTTCTTTTTTATCTTTCCTGCGGCTTTTTTTGAAAATTTATAGTCACAGACAGCTGCTGCCATAATGACAGCATCCGACTGCTCAAAGTGCTTCATCACTTGTTCCCCCATCTGATCTGCGGTCTCTACGGGTATGAATTGAACTTCAGGATGAGGAATCATGTGAGTGGGCCCGGAAATCAAAACAACCTTTGCACCCCTTCGTTTCGCTTCCTCTGCGAGTTCAAATCCCATTTTTCCAGAAGACCTGTTGGTTAAAAACCGGACAGAATCCAGATATTCACGAGTCGGCCCTCCTGTGACAAGTATGGTTCGGCCTTTCAAACTCTGGGTTTTTTGAATGAGAAGCTCTCCCTGGCTGACAATTTCCCGGACAGAAGCCAATCTGCCGTATCCCTGTTTTCCGCAAGCAAGATAACCCTGTTCGGCCTCTACAAACCTGACTCCGGCTGCTTTGAGTCTTTCCATGTTTGCCTGGTTGCTTCGGCACAAATACATGCGTTCGTTCATAGCTGGAGCTATGAGCACAGGAGAGGCTGCGGCAGTATAAAAAGTGGTCAAAAAATCATCGGAAATCCCAGAAGCCATTTTTGCGATCACATTTGCAGTTGCCGGAGCCACGACAAAAAGCACAGCCTCATCCGCCAAATGAACATGCTGGATATGTTCGGAAATCCCTTCTTTGAACAGATCGACCAGAGCCGGTTTCCCGGTCAAAGCCTTGAAAAGAACCGGCGAAATGAATCGGGAGGCATTCTCTGTCATCACCACTTGGACTTCATATCCTTTTTCCTGAAACAAGCGGATGACCTCACAGGACTTGTAAATACTGATGGACGAACTGACTCCGATCACGATCTTACTCATGATAATCTCTCTTGGTGACATTGAAGGTCCGGATGATGGGTCCGATATCCTTTTGCCTGACCTCAATACGGCACCGCACACTCAATACAATAGACGCCAATTCCTGCACAGCCTTCTCAAGCTGATCATTGATCACAATATAATCAAAATCAGAATAAGACCTGATCTCCTTTTTGGCGGTCCGGAGTCTGTCTTGAATGGATTTCACTGATTCTTCCCCTCTCTTTTTCAATCTCTGTTCCAATTGCTGGTAATTAGGGGGAAGGATAAAAATAAACACGGCTTTGCGGAATTTATCTTTGAGCTGATGGGCTCCCTGCACATCAATATCAAGAACAAGATCTTCCTGAGCTGTCCTTCTCTCGATTTCTCTGCGCGCAGTTCCGTACATATTTCCATGTACAATGGCCCACTCCACCATTTCATCATGCTTAATCTTTTTTCTGAATTCACTTTTGGAAACAAAATAATAGTCCTTTCCTTCCTTCTCAGAGGGTCTCTTTTTTCGGGTGGTGTGAGAGACAGAAAACTGCAGGTCTTTGATCTGTTTTCTGGCCTTTTGAACCAAGGTGGATTTTCCACAGCCCGAAGGACCTGAAATCACAAACAACATGATGGTTTACCCTTATCCGTCCATCTTAACAAAAATACCATTTCTTTTCACTTATTACTCCAGATTCCTGATTTGCTGACGGATGCTTTCCAGCTCACTTTTGATAACCAAGCAGTTCTTTGAAGTCTCGATGTCCTGGCTCTTGGAACCAATGGTGTTGGTTTCCCTTAAAATCTCTTGAGATGCAAAATCAAGCTTTTTTCCAATCGGATCCTTGTTTTTTTCGGAAAAGAGAGCTTCAAAATGCAAAAGGTGAGATTTGAGCCGTTCGATCTCTTCATTCAAATCATACTTTTGAGCATAAAGCGCGGTCTCCTCAGCTATTCTTTCTTCTGATATCTCCACATCACAGCTCAGAGATTTGATTCGATCCATCAATTTTTTTTGGATCAAGGCCGGCTGTTTTTCAGCCCGGTTCTCTATTTTTTTCACACAAAATTGAATCTCAGACAAATGCCTCTTGACTCCCTTTAACAGCCGCCTGCCTTCCCTTTCTCGCTCTTTTTGAAGCTGATCCACAGTGTTTCTGAACGCTTTCTTGAGAAACTCGACCTCCTTTTCAGTAAAATCCCTGTATTTCATCTCGATCAAATGAGGGATACTGAAAAGGTCTTTGACACGAATGTTCATACTCTTCCGTATCTCTTCATCAATATCTTTGATCGAATCACTGACCTTTTTTAACAGATTTTTATTGAATCGAAGATCAAACATAGAAGAATCTAAAAATTCGATGTCCAGAAAAACATCCACTCTTCCCCTGTGAATGCTCTCTTTGCATATCTGCCTCAGCTGGTTTTCGATATCACCGATCCTGTCTCCGTGATAGTTCCAATCAAAATACCGGTGATTCAGAGTTTTGATGGTGATGCGGACTGAGAAAACATCAGAGTCCGACCTTTTCTCAGCATAACCGGTCATGCTGGTGATCAAAAGTCCTCCTCCCGGGACTCAGGAAACTGGAGTTCATAGAGCTTTTTGTAGATCCCGTTTTTCCGGCACAACTCATCGTGGGTCCCTTTCTCAATGATTTTTCCCCGGTCCAAAACCAATATCATATCTGCATTCCGTATTGTGGACAGCCTGTGCGCAATGATAAAAGTGGTCCTGTCCTTCATCACATTGGAAAGGGCTCGCTGAACAAGACGTTCAGACTTTGAGTCCAAAGCAGAAGTGGCTTCATCCAATATCAATATGGGAGGATCTTTCAAAAGCGCCCTGGCAATAGCGATCCGCTGCTGCTGTCCGCTGGAAAGCAGCCCTCCCTTCTCACCTATAAAAGTGTCATATCCTTTAGACAGTTTCATGATGAATTGATGCGCTTCAGCTGATTTTGCTGCTGAGATGATGTCTTTCATGGGAATATTTTTCAGTCCGTAAGCAATGTTGTTTCTAACTGTATCATTGAATAATATCAGCTCCTGGGTGACAAGCCCTATCTGGGAACGGAGAGAATCCAGAGTGACTTCTCTGATATCAATCCCATCCACCAGGACTCTTCCGGCAGTGGGGTCATAAAAGCGGGAGATCAGATTCACAATGGTGGTTTTTCCAGCACCGCTGAATCCCACCAAAGCAGCTTTCTGTGATGGTTGTATGGCGAAGTCAATGTTTTCAAGAACAGGGCCGGATTCATTGTACTCAAAAGACACCTGATCAAAGCGGATCTTTCCTTTGATCGGTGGAATCGGATATGCTTTTTTGTGCTCTTTCACTGTCGGCGTCTTATTCAAAATTTCAAGCACTCTCTCATGACACGCTACTGCACGCTGGATGATGTTATTGGCCCGGCTCAATCTTTTGATCGGAGTGTACATCATGAACACTGCCATGACAAAAGCACCGAAATCCCCGGCACTGATCTGATTGTTTGCGATCCTGTTGGAACCCACTAGCAGAATAAACGCACCCACCACACCTCCCATGAATTCCATAAACGGAGATGACATACTGCTGATCCAGGCAAACTTCAATCCGACTTTCAGATAATCCCGGGTGCTTTTGAGAAATTTTTTGAATTCAAATTTTTCCATGGTGAAGGCTTTGACAATTTTATTTCCGGTGATCGCCTCATGCAGAAGATTGTAGATCTCCGCCATTTGGATCTGATTTGTCATTCCGATCCGCTTGAGTTTTTGGCTGAAAATCATCAATGGGACCAGGGCAATAGGTGTGATGATGAACGCAGCCAATGCCAAACGCCAGTCAATGAAAAAGACCCCCACCAGAAGGGCAAACAAAATAAACAGCTCCTGCATCATGTCTTTTGCACTTCCGGAAAGGGCTTCTTGAATTTTATCCACATCATTAGTGAGCCGGGACAGCAGCTCACCGGTTGATCTTTGATCAAAATAATCTGTGGATTGGTAAACCAGATGACTGAACAAGTCGTTTCTCATGCCTCTTGTGACTTTCAGCCCAATGGAATTCATGAAAAAAGAAGAAAGAAAAGTGAACAATCCTTTTCCCAAAATTACAACAATCAGGATAAGAGGAAGATAGGTGACAAGCTGATCCATCGAGATTCCGAATATATTGAGCAAAACATCGACAAACCGTGTTTTGTCCGGAATTCCTCCGGGAGACAGTTTGAACATATAAAAATCCATTATGGGCTGAACCAGATTGACAAAAGTATACGTGAAAAAAGCCACAAATATGGTGAAAACAAATGTCAAAACAAGCCTTTTCTTTTCTGTAAAAACGAGTTTTAATAGCTGGTAGACTTGGTTCATGTGCTGTTTTCTTTTCTCGATACCATTTTCAGGGCTATATGATAGGCATTTAAGGCAGAACCCACAGTGAGGTTATCTGCCACAGCCCAAATCCAATAACTGTTGGGACAAACAATATCTTTTTTCACCTGTCCAATAAAAATCTTTTCCTTTCCCGAGGTCAATGCCGGGGAAACAGGGCATTCCAGAGAAGGAGAATAGAATTGGAAATCATCGGACTCCCTGTACAGGCCTTCAATGGAGGTGATGTCTGCCTCTTTCTCGAATTCCATATAGGTCATTACAGAGTATCCATGAAAAACAGGCGCCTGGACAAGAGAGATGCTCGATTGGTGGTCTTTCAAGGTCCTCTTGAGTTCAGACAGCATGCGCCTTTCCATTTGAGAGATCCCATCATCATCCACTGATTCGGACTGCGATAACAGATTGAATGCGATTTGAGCCTTGAAGACTTTGCGCCGGCTTGAACCTTTATTCAGTATATCCGCACTCTGGCCCGCCAATTCCTCCACCCCCGGGGTCCCAAAAGCAGAAACCGGCTGTAAAACAAAGGAGACTGTTTTCACGATACCAAACTTCTGAATGGCTTTTTTCAAAATGTGTGACAGCATGATAGTGACCGGGTGAGGATTTTCAACCAAATAACAGCCCTTTTGATCAATTTCCCTGTCATTGATCCCGCTCACGATCACTGAGACTTCTTCCTGTCCCCAAAATGCTCCGCTCAAATCAATGGCGAAAACTTTGTTCTTTATGGCTTGAGTCCCGATTTTCTTATTGACTTGTTTATCTCCTGCCAAAAAGATCAAATCCAGTTCCTCCATAATCAAGCGGTCTAATGAATGGATGACTCTGGGCTCTTGGTTGAATTGAGTCAGCTTGCTGTATTCCTCTTTAACACCCGGATCAAAAAACTCCGCTTTTTTGACAGGAAACTTTTTTCGGCTCAGAACATCCATGACTTCCTTTCCAGGCATGGAGTCGGTTCCCACAAGGGCAATCCTTGGTTTGTTTTGTTCAGGCATGAGAGGTCTTTAAAGGGATTTTTTGTAATCTGCAATCATCTTATACATCTGGTCTTTGAGGGAAAGCTTCTTTTTTTTCAGCTCTTTTTCCATGACTTCTTCTTGATCGGAAAGCCAGTCTTTTTGCATGTATTCATCCAGCTTCTGCTCGCACTGTTTATGAAGTTTGGCGACTTTTTGGAAATCCCGGTCTTTCTTCATTAATATTTCTTTAATTTTCATTTCTTTCATCAGTGTTTTCTCTAAAAAAGAATATCACAATGGATATCTGATTTCAATCAAAGCAAAGTGCTGTTTTTCAGATTAAAGGATTGACTTTACACTTCAAGAAAATTATACTAAATTATTCGTTTCAGGCGAGGTAGCTCAGACGGTAGAGCGAGTGACTGAAAATCACTGCGTCGGCGGTTCAATTCCGTCCCTCGCCATATTTTTATATGGGTCACAATCTCCGGAAATCGAAAAATTAGTTTTGGATAGACTTCCGGACGATTTCCGCAAACTCAGGACGTTTCAAAGCCAGTTTCAAGGTGGCTTTGATGAATCCGGCCTTATCTCCCGCATCATACCTTTGTCCTTCAAACAAATACCCGTAAACAGGCTCTTTATCCAAAAGACGTTTGATGGCATCTGTGATCTGGATCTCTCCCCTGTGGTCAGGTTTTGTTTTTTTGATGGCTTCAAAAATATCCGGATTGAACACATAGCGGCCAATAATGCCTAAATCAGAAAAGGCCTTCTCCGGCCCGGGCTTTTCTATCATATCCTTGAGCTTGAAAATCCGGGGCTTGACTTGTTCAGGTTTGATGACTCCATATTTTTTGGTCTCTTCCTGACTGATGCGTTTCAAAATAACCACAGAAGAACCATATTCAGCAAATACATCCTTCAACTGTTTGACAGCCGGAACCGGGCAGTCAAAGATGTCGTCAGGCAGGAGAACCGCAAACGGCTCGTTGCCGATGAATTCCTCAGCCATCAAAATGGCATGCCCCAGACCCAATGCCTGCTTCTGCCTTATATAGCAAAATTTTGCCAGACGCGATATTTTCTGGACTTGTTTGAGATAATCTGTTTTTCCTTTTTGCTTTAAAAAAGACTCCAGCTCCGGGCTCTGATCAAAATGATCTTCCATGGCTGACTTGCCCCGGCTGGTGATCACACAAATGTGCTCGATCCCTGATTCCACAGCTTCTTCCACACTGTATTGGATCAGAGGTTTGTCTATAACCGCAAGCATTTCTTTGGGCTGAGCTTTGGTGGCTGGAAGGAAACGGGTGCCGAACCCTGCAGCTGGTATCACAGCTTTTCGTACTTTCATAGTTCCTCCTGTTCTGAAATCATTTCTCGCCGCTTATAATCAAGATACAACATTTCCCCCCTCTGAGCAAGATTTTGAAAAGAACAGAACCTCTGCTTTTTATTTTCGGAGTTCAGCTAGGGGAACTGGAATATCAGCCGCTGGTTATGGATTAAATCAAAAGCGGGTTTTACCAGTTGTAAGAAACAGAGACACCTGCTGTCAGCACACTCAGATTATAAATTCCGGGCTGCTGATTGACCATATTCAATGCAACATTTCTTTCCTTACCCATTAAATATTCCAAGCATCCATCCACGTGAAGCCCGTTCATCCTGTATCCGATTCCGGCTGTGATCCCATTAAAGTCAAAACTGGGGATCAGGACATTCATGGTTTCATCAGGTGCCGGAGTGGGGTCCATATAAAATCCGGCTCTCAACGCAACCTGATTCAAGATATATTCAGCGCCGAAACGGACCTGGGTGGCATTTTCCCATTTGAGCTCCATCACATCAGCAGCTGTATTGGCCATGACCAGCTGCCAGAATGAATCTGTAAAATCTGTCTCCAGCTCATCCAATGCGGCCCAGTTGGTGAATTGGGCATCCAGGGTAAAGGTCAGATTTTCAATGGGACGAAAAGCCATTCCTCCGGCGATCCACATGGGATAAGTCACTTCTCTGTCAAAATCAGATTGGTCAGACAGGCCCAAAGCAGGAAAGTTGGAAATGGTTGCTTCTCCGGACATGTTGACTTTAACAGGAGTCCGAAAAGTCACTCCTAAGCTGAACATGTCGCTGGGCTTAACCAGTGCACCGAATGTCGCGCCAATGCCCCAGCCTGAAGATTCTTCTTCATATTGACCAAAATCAATATAGAAAGGGGGGACCATTAAAATCGTACCCCCGGCCCATCGGCTCAGGTTGAAAAAGCCATAGTTGATGTTGAGTGAAGCCCCCAGGGATACAGCATCGCTGATCTGATAAGCCACTGAAGGGGCCAATGAGATCGAGCCCAGAAAACTTTTGAGTTTATAAGCCCGGCTCTGGGGTAACAGCACAAAATCCGAGCCATCCCACTCCGCACCGATTCCTGAAGGTGTATAGACACCGATCCCAGCCACCAGTTTTTCATTGATGGGATGATAATAGGCAATAATTCCAGCAGGATAGGTGTTGGACTTTGCCTGGGCATCAATAAGTCTCAATCCGCCTGCTGTGAACTCATACTCAGCTGTGGGCATGATCAGTTCACCTGAAACGCCCAGAGTCTTGTTCTTAACCAGTGCGATCCCTGCCGGATTCCAGTACACAGCACTGTAATCATCAGCCAGACCGACAAAAGCTCCGCCCATAGCCACTGCCCGAGCACCAAGACCGTTCAGATTCAATCCATTGGCCATCAGTAAGGGAGCTGAAAATAAAAGCAGAATAATTGGCCCGAAAATAAGGAATTTTTTCATTTTAACCTCCTTCTGTCTCTCCCTTTTCTACTCCCTTTATTTGGATTTGTCAATACCCTCACATCACCTCCTTTTCAGGAGGCCTTGCTTATTTTTTTGAAATTCAGATTCCCTTTTGGGTCCACTTCCACATTGACCGTATCCCCGCTTTTGTATTCTCCCTCTAAAAGTTTCAATGCCAAAGGATTTTCTATGTCTTTCTGCAGGGTCCTTTTCAATGGCCTGGCTCCAAACACCGGGTCAAATCCTCTCTCGGCAATCAGTTTCTTTGCCTTGTCACTCACTTTAAGGCTGATTTTTTTCTGTTGGAGCCTTGCCTGCAGATCACGGATTTGAATTTCAAGGATCCTGTGAATCACTTCCTGGGACAATGCTTTGAAAATGATCACTTCATCAACTCTGTTTAAAAATTCCGGCCTGAAATGGTTGTCTAAGATTTCCCTCACTTTCTTTTCCATCTTTTCGTGATCCCCGCTCATTTCTTTGATCACCTGGCTTCCCAGGTTGGATGTCATGATGATGATGGTGTTTCTAAAGTCAATGGTCCTTCCCTTTCCGTCAGTGAGCCGTCCGTCATCCAGAATCTGAAGCAGAATATTGAACACATCATTGTGGGCTTTTTCAATCTCATCCAGAAGCAGGATGGAATACGGCCTTCGTTTCACAGCTTCAGTCAGCTGCCCTCCTTCTTCATGACCCACATATCCAGGAGGCGCACCGATCAGCCGCGACACCGTGTGTCTCTCCATATACTCAGACATATCCAGCCTCACCATCGCTTTTTCATCATCAAAGAGAAACTCTGCCAGAGTTCGGGCCAATTCAGTTTTTCCCACTCCAGTGGGACCGAGGAAAATGAAAGACCCTAAAGGACGGGTCTGGTCCTGGATGCCGGCTCTGGCTCTTCTTATGGTGTTGGAGACAGTGCTCAGAGCCTGGTCTTGTCCCACCACCCTTTTCCTCAACATATCCTCCATATGGATCAGCTTTTCAACTTCCCCCTGAAGCATTTTTGAAACCGGAACCCCTGTCCATTTGGATACAATCTCTGCCACATCTTCTTCGTCCACTTCTTCTTTGAGCATCTTCTCTTTTTTTTGAATCGCTGTCAGCTGCTGTGTCTTCTCTTGGATATCCTTCTGAACCTGATTCCGTTTGCCATAACGGATCTCCGCCACTTTTCCCAGATCTCCTCTTCGCTCTGCATTCTGCTCCTCAATTTTTAAGGAATCCATCTGTTCTTTAAGCCGGTTGATGGATTCGATCAATTCTTTCTCCTTTTGCCATCTCAGCTTCACAGCCTTGCTTTTTTCCTGGAGTTCAGAAAGCTCTTTCTCCAGTCTCTTCAGCTTCTCTTTAGCGCTCTTGTCTTTTTCTTTTTTCAGAGCTTCTCTTTCGATTTCCAGCTGAACAGCTTTCCGGTCCATCTCATCGATTTCTTCTGGTTTGCTGTCAATTTCAATTCTGATCCGAGAGGCCGCCTCATCAATGAGATCTATGGCTTTATCCGGCAAGTAGCGGTCTGTGATGTATCGTTCAGAAAGCGTGGCTGCTGCCACCAAGGCTGAATCTTTGATCTCCACTCCATGATGAACTTCATATTTTTCTTTCAATCCCCTTAATATGGATACAGTCTCTTGCACCGAAGGCTCTTTCACATAGGTCTGCTGAAACCGTCTCTCCAGAGCCGCGTCTTTTTCTATATATTTTTTGTATTCATTCAAAGTCGTGGCGCCCACACATCTGAGTTCTCCGCGGGCCAGGGGCGGCTTCAACATATTGGAAGCATCCACAGCCCCTTCCGCGGCTCCGGCACCAATGATGGTGTGGAGCTCATCGATGAAAAGGATGATCTCGCCTTTGGAATCTTTGATCTCTTTCAACACTGCTTTCAATCTGTCTTCGAATTCTCCCCGGAATTTAGCGCCGGCAATCAGTGTGCCCATATCCAGTGCAATCAGCCTTTTGTCTTTCAAGGACTGCGGAACATCCCCGTTGGCGATTCTTTGAGCCAGTCCTTCCACAATAGCGGTCTTTCCCACTCCTGCTTCTCCGATCAGCACGGGATTGTTCTTTGTCCTTCGGGAAAGGACCTGGATGACCCTACGGATCTCATCTTCACGTCCGATCACAGGATCCAATTGACCCTCTGCAGCCAGTTCTGTGATATCCCGGGTGTAGTGTTCCAGAGCCTGGTATTTTCCTTCCGGCCGGGGATCGGTCACTCTCTGGGACCCTCTGATAGACCTCAAAGCCTTTAACACAGAATTTTCAGTCACATCATGTTTTTCCAGAATTCCCTGGACATCTCCCCCCCCCTCCTTGATCATCCCCAGAAACAAATGTTCTGTGGAAATGTATTCATCCTTCAGTGCAGAGGCCTGCTTTTTGGCCTCTTTGATGATTTTGTTCATCCGGGAAGAAAGAGTGACATCCGCACCCCCTGTGACCTGAGGGACCTTCTGCAGTGTCTGTTCCACTTCACCTTGGATGGACTCAACATTGACTCCGACCTTTCCCAACAATGCGTTGACAATATTATCTTTCTGATTCAGAAAGGCCCACAGCAGGTGCTCAGGAAGTAATTCCTGATGCCCCATCTGTTCGGCCCTGGAATGAGCTTTCTGGAAAGACTCCTGAGACATAACCGTGAATTTATTCATATCCATTTCATCACCTCAATATCATTGTTTCTCATAATACCAACAGCAAAACATTCCATTGAAAATCCGGAGAATAAAAAAAATAGAGCAGAAGTCATGCCGGATTTTTTTGTCTTTTTCATTATCTTGTTACCCATCCCCGTCGTTTTCTATCTTCTTCTTTACCCGGCTGATCCAATTCAATGCATCCAGAGGAGTCATCTGCGACACATCACACTCCTTGATTTCATCCCTAATTTTTGTCCAAAGTTCATAATTTCTGTCTCCCCCGAACAAAAACATCTGGGAATCATCCGCCTCCTCACTCTGATGATAGGATATCTTTGGAATTCCATCGCTATCCAGCTCTTTCTGTTCCAGATTAAAGAGAAGCTCTTTGGCTCTTTCCAGAACATCCCTGGGAATGCCGGCCAGTTTTGCCACGTGGATTCCATAACTCTGATCAGAGGGGCCCGATACTATTTTTCTTAAAAAGATGATATCGCCTTTCCATTCTTTGACCGAAACATGATAATTTTTTATTCGGTCCATGGTCATTGCTAATTCAGTCAATTCATGGTAATGGGTGGCAAACAGAGTTTTTGCCCGGATCTGTTCGCTTTCATGAAGATATTCCACCACAGCCCAGGCCAAACTCAATCCATCAAAGGTGGAGGTTCCCCTTCCCACCTCATCCAGAAGAATAAGGCTCCTGTTCGTGGCATTGTTCAGGATCCCGGCTGTCTCCAGCATCTCGACCATGAATGTGGATTGTCCCAAGCTTAAAAAATCCATGGCTCCGATCCGGGTGAATATCCGGTCCACTAATCCGACCTCAGCTTCCTCTGCCGGGACATAAGAACCCATCTGTGCCAAAATACAGATGAGGGCCACCTGTCTTAAATAGGTTGATTTCCCCCCCATATTCGGACCTGTGATGATCAATATCTGGTCGTCATCCCTGTCCAAATAAGCATCGTTCGGCACAAAAGGATCATCCTCTGCAACCTCGATCACGGGATGCCGCCCCTCTTTAATGCGGATGATGTCTCCTGAATTGACTTGGGGCCGGTTGTAGGAGCGCTGGGACGCCAATTCAGCTAACGAAGTCAGTACATCCAGAAGGGCTATTTGAGAGGCGATTTCTTTGAGCCGGGATGTTTCCTCAGACACTTGATCTCTCACCTCTTGGAACAGTTTGTACTCAAGCTCATTGATGCGTTCTTCCGCATGAAGGATCTTTTGCTCGTGTTCTTTGAGCTCAGGAGTGATGAATCTCTCAGAATTGACTAAGGTCTGTTTGCGGATATAGTGGTCTGGAACACGAGAAAGGTTTGACTTGGTGACCTGGATAAAATACCCGAAGACCTTGTTAAAACGAACCTTGAGAGTGGGTATTTGGGTTCGTTCTCTCTCCTTTTTTTCAAGCCCGGTTATGAAAGTCTTTCCAGACATACTGATTTGCCTCAGCTCATCCAGCTCCTGGTTGAATCCTTTCTTTATGATCCCTCCTTCTTTCAATAAAAATGAGGGTTCATCTTTCACCGCCTCATCAATGAGCTTGACCAGATCCTCAGCATTATCCCAATTTTTTTTCATTTTTTTTATGACGGAGGATTGAAACGGTTTCAGCTGAGCTTTGATGGAAGGAAGAGACTGCAATGAGACCTTTAAGGAGACCAAATCTTTGGCATTGGCAGCAGACAGGGATATCCGGCTGCTCAGCCTCTCCAGGTCAGATATCTGCTTGAGATTTTCTCTGATCTCATGCCTTTCTATAGTCTGAGAGAGAAAGTCTTGAGTCCCGTCCTGTCTTTCAGTGATTGTTCTCTGCGATAAAGACGGATACAGCAGCCAGGAACGCAGCAAGCGGCTTCCCATGGAATTCACTGTAAAATCAATGATATCCAGTAGAGAACCCGCCCGGCGGTTATCTCTCAAATTTTTCACAAGTTCCAAATTTTTGACCGCTGCGGCATCAAGAATCATATTATGACTGGTGTGCAGGTATGATATATTCTGTATCAAAGACAGAGAACCCTTCCTCAATTTTTTTAAATAATACAGAAGAGCTCCCGCAGCAGATACAGCTAGCTTTTTATCAGCAATACCAAATCCTTCCAAAGAGCTGACTTTGAAATGCTCTTTGATGTAATCAGAAGCCTGAGCCGCGTCAAATATCCAATCTTCCTGGGAACTTTTTAAAATCCCTTCCCCCCCCTCTCTGGACATGACTTTTTCGATCCTCTGCTCGCTGCTTTGCGGAAAGATAACCTCCCTTGGAGAATATTTATACATCTCGTCTTTAAGATTTTTTCTGTTGGGCTGTTCACTCTGAGCAGTGTTCATCTGTCCTGAAGCCAGATCAATCAAAGCCATCCCCCAGTCTTCTTTCTCAAACACAACGCTCATGACATAAGTGCTCTCTTTTAAGTCTTCTGTTTCTATTTCCACTGCTGTTCCCGGAGTCAAGACCTTGACCACATCGCGTTTCACCACGCCTTTGGATTTTTTGGGATCTTCCACCTGCTCACAAACAGCCACTTTGTGTCCGTTTTTGAGAAGTTTGGAAAGATAGGAATCCGCAGAATGATGAGGCACTCCGCACATAGGGACTTTCTGCCTTGATGTCAATGCGATATCAAGGATGGAGGAGGCTTTTTGGGCATCTTCATAAAAAAGCTCATAGAAGTCCCCCATCCGGAAAAACAAAAATGCGTCTTTGTGTCTCTTTTTGAGTTTCAAATACTGTTCCATCATCGGAGTGGCGGATTTGTTTTTTGTCATGACTGTATACCTGTATATTATTTGAAATCAGGTCTATTGGCAAGACCTCGGCCTGGACAATTTTTGTGATCCTACAGATTTTCTGAATATTTTCCGTTAATGGATTGAAAAAAACATTCCATAAATATAAAATGTGCCAAAGGACAGACATTCTCCATGGCCCATCAAAGAAAGCACCTCACTGAAGAGGAGATTCAAACAAAAAAGAAGGGCTTCTTTATCATTCAGGCGATCACTTTGCTCAGGATCCCTCTCTCCATAGCCTTCGCTGCTGTTTTGCTTTCCTTAAGTCCGGACCGCACCCGTTTTGTGATCTGCCTCATCTTTCTGCTTCTCATCGAAGGTTCAGATTTGTTCGACGGTCCTATTGCCAGATATTTCCATTTGAGTTCAGATTATGGAGCCACTCTGGATCCCTACGCAGACAGCATCTCAAGGATCATAGTGTATTTTTCTATGGCTCTGTCCGGACTGGTGCTCTGGCTGCTCCCTCTGTGTATGGCACTCAGAGACATCACGGTTGCCTATTCGCGCATTATTTTGGCCAAAAAAAAACTCTCTGTTGCTGCCAAAAAAAGCGGTAAAATCAAAGCGACTTTTCAGGCTTTGGGTGGAATCGCAGCGCTGTTCGGCCCTTATTACTGGGATTTTATCGGATTGTGGAGCTTTTATTTTCTGTCCTGGCTCCTCATCATTGTCACTCTGTTGTCAGCTGTGGAATATGTCTCCGCTGCAGTGAAATCTTTTTCAAAAAAATGACAAATCCTTTGCAAAGCAAAAAAGTGGTGTTCCTTGATTTAGACGGCACAATTTATCTTGGAAACCGATTGATCGAGGGCGCTCAAAAGTTTCTCAAGTATCTGGAATCATCCGGAATCCAATATTACTTTCTTTCCAATAATTCCTCCCGGTCCAAACAGGACTATGTCCAAAAGCTTTCTGGTTTGGGCATTCAAACCAGCCAAAACAGGATTCTCTTGTCCACGGACGGAGTCATTGATTTTCTGGTCCGAAATCAGGTCAAAGACACCTATGTGGTGGGCACCCGCTCCATGAAAGAAATGTTCAAAAAACAAGGAATTGAAACCAACTCTCCCTGTCCAAAATATGTGGTCCTTGGTTTTGACACAGAACTGGTTTATGAAAAATTAAAAAAAGCCGCCCTGTTTCTGCTGGATGAGATCCCTCTTCTGGCCACTCATCCGGACATGGTCTGCCCAACCCCTGAGGGCCCCATTCCAGATATCGGGTCTATGCTGGCTCTGTTTGAAAAAGCAACCGGGAAAAAAGCATTGAAAATATTCGGAAAGCCCAATGTGGAAATGGTCCAGCACCTCATGAAAAAGCACCATGCTAGCCCCAGGGAAGTGGCTATGATCGGAGACCGGATCTACACAGACATGGAGCTTTCCAACAGACTGAACTGTGATTTTTTTCTGGTTCTCAGCGGAGAAACCTCTCCCCAGGAAGCAGCCCGTTTACCTAAAAAGCCGGCTTTAGTGGCTGAAAATATCGGCCAAATCATCCCTTCCGCCTAAACGAAATTCATTTTATTCAAGGTTTTGTTTGGCTTTTTCCAGACCCTGGGGATCCTC
>WJMT01000085.1 GCA_014727835.1 Candidatus Aminicenantota bacterium
ACACAGTATAGAGAGTGGCTTTCCAGATCAACAACTGGGATCACTTTGTTTTTATACCGATCAGGGATTTTGCCTTTTTTAATAAGATCTGTGCTCATATCCACATAAAACTTTTTTTCTCCAAAAATTTTACCGAATCCCGCCAACTTCTCTCCTTCTAGGGAACAGTGAACAATGAGATGGGGTGAGGCCAATCCGTTGGTGCTGTAATAGTAATCACCCTGGTTAGTGAAAAAGACATTGGCGCCAATCCCCAGTAAAGTGGATTCTGTGAAGCGATAGGTTTTGGTACATTCGCCAGACTTTGTGAGTATTTGAATCCTATAGTTTCCGCTGTCTGCGACCAGAAGATTATCCTCCAATAAACTGACTTTTACGGGGCGGATAAATTCCCCGGGGCCTTGCCCTTTTCGTCCTATCCTTCTTATAAATGTTCCGTCTGTACTGAATAGAACCACACAATGGTCATCTGTGTCACTGATTATGATTTCATTATTGTCTGTAACCAGAAAGTCAGATGGCCTATTGAGCTGCATTTGAGGCAGGACGTTGAGACCCCCGAATTGGAAAACGGGATGGAGGTCAATTTCTTTGGTTTCTTCGGATTGTAGGTTGATGGAGATAAGGAAAGTCGCAATTATAAGGCATAAGGTGATTTTTTTAATCATTGTTCCCCTTTATTTGACATCTTTACTAGGATAACTACCGCTGCTTTATTTTCGTTTCATCTGTTTTCCCATCACACACAGAAGAGTTAACTTTAGTCAAATGAGGGAAGCGGCCAATGTGATTGCTAAGCAAAAATGTCCCCTATTTGCTGTATTTATGGGTTTGTTGCTATATTATTTTAAATACTGCTTCTGTGACCTCCTTATCATTTGTTTGATGGAAATGGAAGCATCCATTCTATTTTCCACTTTTAAGAAAACTCCGAACTGAGGGCAAGAACACCAAAACAAGGATAATAAAACCAACCAATCCGTAAATCAACTGCAGAGGAGGCTGAGGCTGGTAACCGATGATTATGATTTCAACACCTATCCAGATGAGGAGAGCTGCTCCTAAAACAAAAGCAGCAAACCATGACCATCTTAATTTTTTAAGGAGACTGTAAAAAACAATCAATGGATAGAGACCCAGTACAACAAAAAGAATCAATCCTGGGATCAAGTAATTGCTGAATGGGGAGCCATCAAGCCAACTTATGGGGATTTGGAGTGATTTTCCTGAGGGATCTAAAATCAGACCTGTTCCGCCTGCAATGCCACTTATTCCCTGGAATAGTATGAATGCTAAAAGAATGTAGATAGGGATGGGTCTTGTCTTGTTTGTCATTTGTTTGCCTCCTTTAATTTCATTAAATTTTGTTACCTTCTCAAACAGAGTCTAGAATACAAAAATTGCGGTTAGGATCGCTGCATTGATAAGAATGGCCAATCCTCCTTTATCATTTAGCTTATTGAGTTTGCCATCCCAGAAAATAATAAAAATCAATGAAGAGAAGATGGAGGTAACTATGGCCACAGGACTCCAGAAAGACCATTTCATCAGCACTCCTACGCCGCCTGCCACAAAACCAATATCAGCAAGCAGACATGAGACACCTGCCAAAAATCTGATTGCTTTGTTTTTCAAAAGTCGTGAGAAAGCCCACGAGCCATCAGGCCAAACCATGCCTGGTCTAAGCTCAAACAATCTTATGCTTTGCCCGAAATACAAGCCGTGGACCATGCCGTGAAGCACCATAAATATGCCTATCAACTTCATCTCCCCTGAATAAATCTGCTGCCTATATTACAGGCAAAAAGCAAGACTTGCAAACATTCATCACAGCCAAGCTGCTTAATTCATTCTCATCCAGAAGATGTTGGTCACAAAAGTCAGCCAGGGAGGACAGTGTGATGTTTTTTAGTTGATCCCAGGTTTGTTTGGAGAATTTCACGAAATCCAGTGGATTTCTTTTTGATCAGACACGAAAGGATAATTCCAATATTTTCAGCTTGGCTTCACGATATTGTTGGAGATAAAGAAGATAACTGAGATATTAGACATTTGTACTAAAGCTACAGGAGGCGGAAAATGGGATGGTTCTTCAGTTTGTTATCAAAGGTAAGGATTTCACGGCAGCCGGCGTTGTGACCAACACGTCCGATGAGATGATCTGCAAAGTCCCCTTTTTTGTTTTGATAATCCAAGAGGCTTTGCCACAGAAGATCTTTATTTTTGAATTGGAATTGTTTGGTTCTTAAAATATTTTCGAGTACCGGGACAATTTCCTGCCGGTTGTATTCATAAGCGGATTCAAGCACCCAGACCAACTCGCATAAGACTATATCCGCAATAAAGAACTCTTCTCCGGCATTCAGTCCTTTTTCAATTTCGTGGACTGCTTTTTTTGATTGTTCAGGATCACCCTGGGTGAGATATCTAATGATGATGTTTGTATCCAGGCCGATCATTTGGATTTTTCAGCTCTTTTTCGGATGGTTTTGTCCATTTTTTTAATGGACACAGGTTTGCGCCCGGGTTTTTTCATCAGTCCCTTAAGTTCCCTGATATCCAGGACAACGGGCCGGATAAACACTTCACCGTCCTCCCTGACTACAAAGTCGACTTTATCCCCTGGATTGAGCTTCATGTAATTTCTTATTTTTTTGGGGATTACGCATTGGCCCTTGGTGGTTATGGTTGATTCTGTCATGATAATCTTTATTCCATATGGTTATCCGAATCTTACTTTATTTATATTTTCTTACTTTAATGTAAGAATAATTGAATGTCAAGGACTATGATTTAATAGGAACGAATATTTCCCCGTGACTATTTGCGGGTGGCTTCTACATCCTCGATGCTCTTGGGTTTGGGTTTGCCGAGAAGCCGGTAACCGTCTTCGGTGATCAAGAAATTTTCCTCATTGCGCAGCCCCCCGAAATCCTTGTATTCCTCCACTTTGTGGTAATTGATAAAATCAATGAACTTATGGTCTGCTTTCCACATGTCAATCAGCTCCGGGATAAAATAAATTCCAGGCTCAATGGTTAACACGAATCCCGGCTCCAGTTCACGGCCCAATCTCAGCGATTTCAATCCGAATTGAGTGCTTTTCTTTTCTCCTGCATAACCCACGTATTCTTCGCCTAAATTTTCCATATCATGCACATCCAAGCCCATCATGTGGCCTAATCCGCATGGGAAAAACAGCGCATGCGCTCCCTGGGCAACAGCCTCTTCAACATCGCCCCGCATGAATCCCAAGTCTTTCAAACCAGAGGCAATGGTTTTACAGGCTAAGAGATGGATGTCTTTGAATCTTGTCCCGGGTTTAAGGGCTGAAATGGCCTTTTCATGAGCTGAAAAAGCAACGGCGAAAATCTCTCTCTGGCGCTTCGTGAATGTAGGCGCTACCGGAAACGTGCTGGACAAATCCCCCGCATAACCCATGGCGGTCTCTGCGCCTGCATCCAGCAGAAACATATCCCCGCTTTCCATGCGATTTCCATGGTAGTGATTGTGCAGGGTTTCCCCGTGAATGGTGGCGATAGTTGGAAAGGACAGATCGCCGCCGGCTGCAATGGCGATTTGTTGAACACGTCCTGCCACCACAGCTTCGTTCATACCCGGGCGCACCATTTTCATGGCTTCCGCATGCATCTCTACACTGGTATTCACAGCTTTTTCGATCTCCTGAATTTCTTCCTCACTCTTGTAGTTTCGTTGATCCACCACAGCTTTGATGAAATCCTCAGATGTGTGTCGGTCGGCTTCCATGGGCGGGATATTCAGCCAGTCATAGAGTTTCAACCGGTGTTCCGCCCGGTAAGGAGGAAGAAAATGGATGGTCCGGCCCTTTTCTTGAGCTTTTTTTAAGTATTTTGGAAGGTTTTGTGAAGCTTGAATGTTTTTCACCCCGGCTTTGGCTCCCCGCTTTTTTAGAGAGGGCTGGGTGCCCATCCAGACAATATCTTCTACGGTCAAATCATCCCCGAAAATTATATCCTGGTCTTCATCCACATCGATCACCGCATTCAAGCCGGCATGGCTCAAGCCGAAATAATAAAGAAAGGTGCTGTCCTGGCGGTAGTGAAAGGGATTGTCTTCATAATTCATGGGGCTTTCATCATTGCCTAAAAACAACAAAATACCCGAATTTATTTGCTGCCGCAGTTTATGGCGGCGGTCCGCATAAGTTTGTTCAGAAAACATGATTTGTTTCTCCTTTCTTTCTTTTATTATACACAATCCATCGCTTGAGAAATACCATAATAGGTTAATTTATTAATAATGAATAAGTTACTTTGGTGCGGCCCCTTAATCAACCTGAATAGACTATGATTTTTTGTTCACTCCTTAACTCCTTAATATGTGAGACCAAATAAAAAAAGCAAGAGTTTCATTTTCTCAACTTTTCTATCGAGAGGGATAATGGGGTGTGATTCAGTAACTGAACATCTCATGGTGGATTTGGGCGTCAGGCACGCTGTTTTTGCGGAGATCGGTTTCCAGTTTCTGGGTCATGACAGGAGGGCCGCAGCACAGGAATTCATATGAGGTCAGATCCTTGTCCAGATGCCGTTTCATGAGCTCAGTTGTGATGAAACCGGTCTCCCCTGGATAATCCGGATCATGGCTGATGACATGAACTGTACGCAAACCCGGGATTTGCTCCAGTTCCTTTTTATAGGTAATCTCCTCGGTTTTCTTGTTTCCGAAAAACAAAACGACTTCACCCCGGGATGTTTTGCTGAACGCACGGCTCAGCCTCATAAAAGGCGTAATCCCGATTCCGCCCGCAATCATGACCACGGGCTTTTTTGATTGGAGCGCTTCTTGCCCGAAGATTCCGTAAGGTCCGTCTACATACACTGATTCGCCCGGCTTTGTGGACTGAAACCACTTTGTGGTGGGGCCGAGCGCTTTAATGGTCACAGCCAGCTCACCTGTGTCATCGTCATAATGGGAAACCGTGAAGGGACGGGAGGGTCCCCAGAGCCCTCGCCTGATATAAACAAACTGGCCCAGCTTGGGATGCATATGCCCTTGGGCTGGCTTCATGGAAATCTTAGTGACATCCGGTCCGACTTTTTTAGCTTCACTGACTTCATGGCGGGAGGTGAAGGCACCGAGCCGGAATGAGACTCTAAAAAAAAGAATCACAGCAGCCAATCCTGCCAGCACCCACCAGAAGTGACCCAGGC
>WJMT01000012.1 GCA_014727835.1 Candidatus Aminicenantota bacterium
CCAGACGATATTGTATTTGGATCCGGTCGTCATGACGCCGCCCGTTTTCATTTTTTTGATCCGGTCTTTCTCTCCTTTAAATTCACCGAAAACAAATCGATCACTGCCGTCCGGATGGCATCTTATGATCTGAGTGACCACATTGATTTCATGAAAATCTTTGGTCACTGGAAGGTCTGCCAGGGATTCTCTGCGTATCTCTTTTTCAAAATACATCCGGTTTTGATCATCTGTTCCCATCTCTCTATGAAAACCTTCGAAACGAAATCCCCCTAAATACTCGCCCTCCACATCAAAGATCACCACTCTTCTGTTTCTTGTATCCATGATAAAAACTCTTCCATCTACGGAAACATCATACCAAGCTGGAGTGTCAAATTCCCCCGGCCCCTGTCCTCTCCTCCCAATGGTCCGGAGATAGATGCCGTTTTCATCAAACACTTTGAGGCACACATCCCCCCAATCCAACACATAGATAGTCCCGTCTTCAGAAACCTTAATATCCTGAGGCTGATTCAGCATATACTCCTCATCCCCCTCCACAACTCCTATTGAGAGCTCTTCTTCCATCAAATATTGAAACCTTCCCTGCTTAGGGTAATCAGGATTGGAAACCACCATAACTCCATTCACTGTGGTGATCTCAGCAGGATATTCTTCTTCAGGCTCTGGCTCCCCACAGCTTATCAGAAAGAGCACAGCCAGTATCAAAACCAGAAACAGCAGAATGAAATATATTTTTTGCATGGAAGCTCCTTGTCTCTTTTTTTTTAGATACTCTACATCTAATAGATTCACTGAGTCAAGAGACTCCTCTTTCATCCTGAATTCTTCATTGACCTGCCATATCTGATTATCCTAATATGAATGAGACATGAAATACCGAACACTGGGAAATACAGATCTTCAAATCTCAACGGTCTCATTTGGCTGCTGGGCTATTATCGGGGGATTCAACTGGGGGCATCAGGAGAAAAAAGATTCTCTGGATGCTCTGTGCGCAGCATATGATTCAGGCATCAATTTCTTTGACACAGCCGAAGCTTACGGCAATGGATACTCAGAACAGCTCATTGCTGAAGCTTTGGGCAAAAAAAGAGACCGCATCATCATTGCATCCAAGGCCTCACCTCCCCATTTCACCAGTGACAAACTGCGGACAGCCTGCGAGCGCAGCCTTAAAAATCTTAGGACCGGATATATAGATCTGTACCAGCTTCACTGGCCCAATTGGGAAATCCCTATACAAGAAACCCTGGGATCTCTGGAACAGCTCAAACAGGAAGGCAAAATCCGCGCTTATGGGGTGTCAAACTATGGGCCCCAAGACCTTAAAGAATGCCTTCAAACAAAATTTGAGATCTCATCCAACCAGATGGCCTACAGTCTGCTGTTCCGGGCTGTGGAATACGAAGTGCTTTCTTTATGCCAAGACAACCATATTTCATTGCTCTGCTATTCTCCTATTATGCAGGGGCTTTTAACCGGAAAATTCAACAGCATAGAGGAGATTCCAGAAGACCGGCAGCGGACCCGGCATTTTTCCTCCTCCCGGCCCGAAGCCCGGCATAATGAAGAAGGTGCAGAGGCAGAGACCATGGAAGCTGTCTCAAGAATCCGGAAAATCGCCAAGGATGCAGGAATATCCATGACTTCACTGTCCATTGCCTGGCTCCTCTCCCAGCCGTCTGTGGCCACTGCTATTGTGGGCGGCCGGAGCGCAGACCAGGCCAAAAAAAACGCGCTGGCTGCGGATGTGGAATTGGAAACGGAAACATTGTCGCGTCTGTCTCAGGCTACCGAACAACTCAAACAAAAGATGGGCCGTAATCTGGATATGTGGGAAACAGAGTCTCGGATCCAATAAACCGACTTAAATTCCTGGGGATTATGGGTTCATTCTTGGCCAGGGATTTATGCCTTGAGGAGAATTTCTTTGAGTTTTCCGGCATAAGCAGCACTGGGCTTATCATCGGTTATCAATTCGATCTGCTCCGGATGGGAGACTCCCATCCCCAGCTCTACAGCCCTTTTGATCTGCTCTTGTTCAAAAATCTTGGTTTCCATAATGGCGTCATTGGAACCCAATTCTTTCAGAACAGCCACTCCCACAGCATCCATGGCAATCCGGTCTGTACCTGCTAAAAAAACATCCGCTTTCTTTCGGGTTCCGTTCATGGGCCCGCCGTCCACAAAAGCCTCCACTCCGTCCATGACCATCACCTGAGGTTGAAACGGCTGATTCAACTCCGCAATCATCAAGCGCATATGGGGAGAGGAATGGAGCTCCCGCATCAATCCCCGGGGAGCCATCCCTACAGTCAATTTTAAGGATAATGTGAACACTCCGCCAAAACGGTGAGTTTTGAGACAAGGAGTGGTGACCAGGTACTCGGCATTGACTGCAGGTGCAGCCAGGTCAAATCCCTGGCTCCAGTGATTCCCGTCCGGATTGAAGTGAATCCATTCATCCTTAGAAATTTTACTGAAATCCACCACATCAAATCCCAGTTGGTCAGACAATGTATAGATCCCTTTATCTTTCAACACTTCTGATGTGGGCTGAGGTCCGCTCCGGTCTCCCACAGATACGGAACGGGCCCCTCTTTCTTTGAATTCTTTCACCAGAGCAGCAAGAGTTCGATTGTCAGTGGATCCCGGATAACTATCTGCTGTATTGAAATTCGGCTTGATAAAAACCTTTTTTTCCTGCGGAGAGGGAAGATCCACCATCTGTAAAATCTGCTGGATGGCTGCTTTTCGGTCTTGGCTTTTAATTAGAGCGATCTTTGATTTCTTATCTCGGCTGAGCCCTGAAACAAGATGACCCGAAGATGATGAAAGCAGAGTCACTCCTGCCAGCGCTGTTTTCATAAAATACCGTCTATCCATATCTCCTCCATGAGGAATGCAAAGAACAGTTTTTGCTCCCATTCCCGTTTTTTGACAGCCACACGCAACTTTCTATTATATCGGCTGTATTGATATTTGCAACCAAACCATCCAAAAATTAATTTGCTTAATTTAGAATAATTATATATTATAAAATAATATAGAAAATATGTTCAACCCATATGACAGTCATATTTATCAACATTCAATTAGGAGGAAATGAGGAACAATGAAAAGAAGAGAATTTATCGGTAAATCAGCGTTTGGTCTGTTTACAACCGGTTTTGGGCTTCCCCTTCTCAAAGCTCGGCCTTTGCAGGAAGAATCCCCTGGTAAAATCGTCTACCGCACCCTTGGCCGAACCAATCTGCGCATTCCTATAGTGAGTTTCGGAGTGATGAACTCAGACAGCCCTGACCTGATCCAACGGGCCATGGATAGAGGCATCAATCATCTGGACACAGCCCATGTGTATTTGAGAGGAAATTCAGAGAGAGTCATCGGTGAAGTGGTGGAAAAAACAGGAAATCGGGATGATATCATCATCGCCACCAAGATGCGCTTTGCTAGGGACCGGCAGAGAAATGTATTCAGCCAAAAGGGAACGGACCGCGAACCTCCGGCCACACAAGAAGGCCTGGATGAACAGCTGGCTCTCAGTCTCAAGAGACTGAGAACAGACTATGTGGATATTCTCTACCTGCACTCCTGCACCACACCTGAAATGGTCCAGTATGAACCCATGATGAAAGCTTTTGAAAAAGTCAAAAAACAGGGAAAAACACGATTCATCGGAGTTTCTTTTCACAGCAACGAACCAGACAATATCCGGGCTGCTGTGGATGCCAAGATTTGGGATGTGGTTCTTGTGACTTACAATTTTGCTCAAGAACACAGAGAAGAGATCAAAAAAGCCATCCAGTATGCAGCTCAAAACGGTGTGGGTGTGATCGCCATGAAAACACAGGGAGGACGACGCCTCCAGGAAAGTGGAGAAATCGAAGTCAACCACAAAGCCGCACTGAAATGGGTTCTGGAGGATGAAAATGTCTGCACCACCATTCCCGGCATGACCACCTTTGACCAGCTGGATATGAATTTGAGTGTTATGAATGACCTGGCTCTCTCCAAGAGCGAATCCCTTGAGCTGAATGCAGCTGCCAACTTAAAAGGCAAACTCTTCTGTCAAAACTGCAAAGCCTGTATCGAGACCTGCTCCCAAAAAGTGCAAATCCCAGACCTCATGCGGTCCTATATGTATGCCAAAGGATACGGCAACTACATCCAAGCCAGAGACACGCTTGCGGATTTACCAAGCCAGCACGGATTGAGTCAATGCATCAGCTGTTCTTCCTGCACCGCCTCCTGTCAAACCGGGATCAACATCAACACCCGGATCAACACCCTGATACAAGAAAAACTTCACATCGCCTAAAACCGCTTAAAATAGACACCATTAGCACTTATTGCTCCAGGGTTAAAAATACCTTGCAGCACCATCCATTGTTTCTAAAAAATAAAATGAGAGATTTATTTCAAATTTTTCCCTGGTTCTCCGACTAAAAGAAGTGCCAGGGAGGTCAAAAGAAAAGGAACAATGAACATCATCACTGAACTCAATCCGGTCATCAATGCTTTGAGAGATACGGAAAAATTGGACTACATAAAGAAAATCATCGAAGTCCAGCAGCGGATCAATGATTTGATCGATGAAAACCAGGGGTTAAAAAAAGAAAAAGAAAATCTGTACCAAAAATTGGAAGTCAGGAATCTGCTTATGTTTGAACAGGATGCTTACTGGCTTAGAGGCAAAAGAGACGGACTGGAAGGACCTTACTGCCCCAAGTGCTATGGAACCGACGGAAAACTCGTGCCTCTAGTGAAAAAGGGAGAGGACTGTCCAAACTGCGGATACACCCGCAGAAAAATCTGTTTGTGATGCGAACATCGATGATTTGAATGGATTTTATTCTTTTTTGTTCATCATCCGCAGTGTGGGTTCGGTCCAGTAAATGACCGGAAGTTCGCCGTCTTCACTTATGAAAAAAGGGACATAGTCTGTGGTGACAAGGGATGAAGGAGTGCTGGGGTCCATGGGAAACCATCCTTTTTCAGGAATATAAACTTGTGCCCAGACATGACCGCTTTTTCCATAGATCCATCCCATGATTTGCCTGGATGGGATCTGAGCAGCGCGGCACAGGGTCACAAACACATCACAAAAGTCCCAGCAGCGGCCAAATCCCTGGTTTATGGCTTGAATCACACCATAGCGAGATCCGATTTTTTCCCTTCCGAACTTGAGGTTTTTTTGAATCCATGAGTGCACAGCTTTCGCTTTCTCTACAGGAGTCATTTCATTTTGAACGATTTTTTCAAGAATTTGGCGTATTTTTTTGTTCTCAGTGGGCCAATAGGGATTGGGCGCTGTCAATTTACTTTTGTTGATTTTATATTCTGGACTGTAAAAGCTGGACTCTTTAACCGGTATCAAGGCTTTGATTTCAATACAGGGAATCCCTAATTTGTTTTGGGGATCATGCACCTGAAAAGTAACAATGTCTCCCCGCTGACCGGTTTTTTCAGCGCCCGGTATGGAATATTCTGGTGTGCCCCAGGGAGGTGTCTCGTACCGGAGATGGATCACATTCGAGAAAGTGAAACGATTTTTCAAACTGTTGATTTGAGAACAGATCTTTTCATCCTGGGGATTTTCTGTGTGTGCACGGAGACGCACAAACATATCATTGGAGGAGGAATAATCCGCTTTTTTTACGGGCGCTGCTGTGATGTTCGCTTCCCAAATGACCTGGTCAAGGACCTTCATCATGTCCTCGGTGATGCCTGCCTCTCCGCTGAACAAACTCCTTGCCATTTCAATCAACTGAAAGCTTCCGCTTATAAACTCAAAGACCTTTTTCCCTTTTAACAGGCATTCCTCTTCTTTTTTATGCAGAGCAAAGAAAGCCTGGTAGATTTTCTGGGCATCTTCCTTGGTTTTTCCTTCAGCCACATTCACTCTCAGCATGACCCCATCGACATCAAGAATATAGTTGACCGCAGAGGTCATTTCTCCTCCCAGACGCTGGCTGAAAGTCTCCAGCATGTCTTCCGGAACCGTGATGGTTTTCTGAATCACCCAGCCGGGCGGAAGCTTTACGTTTTCTATTTGATCTTTGTTTTGTCCCCATGAGGCTGTGTGCAGGAACAAGACTGGAATCAGGATCAAACTGAGATATTGTGATTTGTTCTTAAAAGCCATGTTATCCCTCCCTGAACTATTCATAAAAAAACGGCGATGCTTGTATTATCATTTTCTTTTCAGCGAGTTGCAAGGCATTTTCAAAAACAATAACTGGAGCATCAAGAAACTGCATATGGTGAATGGTCAATGGTGCATAGTGGCTCAATTTACAATTCACAACACGCCGCTATTATCAATGTCGCTTCAGCCACACCTGAATTTCTGAATGCTTGCAGTAATGTTGACCTGTGAATAATCCAGGCTAATGGAATAGATAATTTGAATAACGTCCTAATCAAGCAGCTTATAAAAGGAAGACCTCATTGAGACACCTTCTGAAAAATAGGGTGAATAGGTATTGTGTCCCTGTATTTATGGGGAGAGGAGTTTTTGGAGCTGGGTGCGGGCTTCTTGAACTTCGGGCAAATCAGGATCTGCGTCTTTCCAGAGACCAAGAAATTTTTCATAATTTTGGACGGCTTTGTCGGTCTGTCCCATTTCCTGATAGACCCGGCCCAGCATAAAGTAACATCGAACATACACATCCCCGTAATTAAGCTTTCCGGTAGTGAGAGCCGCGGCTTTTTCAAATTCCTGAGCGGCTTTTTCCAGATCCCCTGCCATATAATAAGCTTTTCCCAGGGAATGACCATAGAGCAGATTCCTGCTAGAGGTGGCTGATATCAGAGAGCGCGCTTTCCGGATCCATTGGGCGGCTTTTTGAGGATTCTTTTTTTCAAGCTCGATCATTCCTATCACATAGTGATGTAGATGGGCTAAATAATCTTTAGCAGGGGCTTGATCGAGCCTCTTTTTGAGTTCCGCGGCTGTTTTCTGTGCCTCCTCCAGCCGATTCATTTCCAGATAGATGAGGCTCCGGCCAAAGAGAATATTTCTCTGGGATGAGAGATATTCCTCATCTTCAGAGATCTGCCAGGCTGAATCCAGCTCTTTAAGCGCTTGCTCCAAACGGCCTAACCTCCGTTCTCCATAGGCAAGCCACATATGACTATTCACAACCCAGGAAGGCTGAGACATGCTGTCTGACAATTCCAGCGCTTCCCGAGCAATCTTTTTTGAGTCATTAAACCGGCCTTGGATCATATAAAGAGCCTGCATGCGCCCCAAACCCCATCCATAGGCCGAAGATTCCTTTTTTTCCAGAAGCAGCTTTTGGTACTCCTGTTCCGCCTTCCCCCATTCATCCATGTATAAATAAATATCTCCTTTTCCCATTATGTTCTTCCAAAAATCACCGCTTAAGGAAATGGCTTTTTCTGCCTGCACAAGCGCCTGCTCATAATCCCCCTTATCCCGGTATATGTAAGTCAAATACCGGCGGATCGCAGCTCTGTCGCCAAATTTTTCAATATAGCTTTCACACACTTCAATGGCTTTGTCATACATCCCTAAAGCCCTGTACTGAGCAGCCTGGTTGGTGTAAATCACCACATCCTGGGTCCCGGCTTTTATGGCGTTGCCGTAGTATTCAATGGCTTTTTCTTCTTGGCCCAACCGGACATGCAAGACTCCCAGCATATTATTCCCTGAAATATCATCCGGATATAGATCGACCAATTTGTTTAAAGCTTTAAGAGATTTATCATAGGTTTTTTCTGAATCGATGTAATAAGTTCCCTGAATATTGTATTTCTCTCTTTCAGAAAGCCGGTCACTCAAATCCATGGCTTTCTGAATGCATCCCTTCTCTTCAGTGCGGTAACCGAGATTGCCGTAGCACCAAGACATGGCATGATAGGCAGAGGCAAATTCAGGGTCAATGGCCACGGCTTTTTCCATGCTCTCAATGGCTTTCCTGTATTCTGCTCTCCGGTCATGCATGATTCCCTGGACAAAATGCCTGTAGGCCTCGGGAGAGCTGGTGGTCACCTGCCCGACTTCTTTATCAATGTCAATCTCAATTTGCTCCGGAGTGAGCGCGAAATGGGTCTTGATACGCCGGGTCAGCTCATCCACCATGGAGAAAATGCTCTGCTCCCCTTTTCCGGAAATGGTCTCTGAGCCGATGTGTTCCAGAGTGTCGGCGTTTTGAAGGATGACATTGATCCGGAATTCATCACCGGCTTTGGCAAAAGCTCCCTGCAGGATGTGGTTGACCCTGCCCTGGGCTGCCACCTGTTTGAGGGTCTCTGAAGAATAAGTCTGGGCTTGGGTCTGGTTGAGCTGGGATAAGATGTCAAAGATCTGTCCCTCGCTCAGAACCCTTATATATTTGGATTGAGTGAGGTCTGCTGTCAGGAGATTGGGCAGCATGGTCCGCCAGTGGTCCAGACTCTCATCCCCGGTGTTGTTTTTGAAGTACATCACGGCCACAGAGGGTTTATCCGATATGGAAGGCGGAACCGTTGATTTTTTTGGGAAAATCTGATTCCAGAAAACCGCGGCCGCAATCACAAGGACCAACCCGATCGTGACAGGGATAAAGAGTTTTTTCAAGTTAAACTGCACGGTGAACTCTCGGGAAGTGAGCGAAGTTTTGGCGGGAACGATTTTTTCAGCTGTGGGTAAGCCTTCTTCCATGTTTTTGAGGTCATTTCTCAGCTCTCCGGCACTCTGGTACCGGTTTTCTTTTTCCTTTTCCAGACACTTGAGAATAACACGGCTGAGGTCTGGGGATATCTTGTCATTTATTTCACAGGGATCAGGCGGCTTTTCACTTTTGTGCTTAACCCCGACAGTAAACGGCGTGTCCCCTTGAAACGGAGTCTGCCCTGTAACCATTTCAAAAAGAATAACACCCAAAGAATAGATGTCTGAGCGCTGGTCTGTGTCTTTTCCTTCCACCTGCTCCGGACTCATGTATTCGGGCGTTCCGATCATCACTCCCATGCCGGTCAAGCCCTTTCCCTCTAAGGAGCGGGCGATCCCGAAATCCATGATCCGTGCGTTCCCCTCCTGGTCGATCATGATGTTTTGGGGCTTGAGGTCGCGGTGGACCACTCCCAGTTTGTGCGCCTCGGCCAGTCCGTCACAGACCTGCTTGATGGTGTTGATGGCCTGAGCTGCGCTGAAACGTCCCATGCGTTTGATCAGGCTTTTGAGATCATCCCCCCTTATATATTCCATGGTGATGTAGTAGCGGTCCCCTTCCCGGCTGAGGTCGTACATCTGGCACACATTTTTGTGTCGGATCTTGCGAGCGAATCTGAGTTCGTTTCTGAACCGTTCAATGGTTTTTTTGTCTTTGGCAATCTCCGGTCTGATGAGCTTGATGGCGATCTTTTCATTAACTTCTGTGTCTTGAGCCTTATAAACATTGCCCATCCCCCCTCTGCCCAGCTCTTCGATGACTTGATAGCGGGAAGCAAATATGGAGCCGGTAGTGAGCTCCTGTTTTGAAGTTTCAAAGGTCTTGGTTTGAGGGGAGTCTGATTCTGTAAGTTGAGTGCCGCATTCCCCGCAGAATTTTGTGTCTTCAGAATTTTCTGTCTGGCATTTGGGACATTTCATGGTTGATGCCTCCTTTATACCTTAGATGAAGATTATCAGAGCGAAATTGAAAAATCAACGAAAAATAGCCAGTGATCAATCTGTGATTTGTGTTTCTTTTGTTCCCCTTTCATAATTGAGTTATAATAATGGTAGGGATGTATTGAGCTGAAAAAAGGTAAATAGGTATTGTGTCCCTGTATTTATAGGAGAGAGATGAAGATATTAGGAATCAACGGAAGTCCCCGGCTGGGCGGGAACACAGACACGCTCCTGGATCAATCCCTTAAGGCAGCCAAAGACAGGGGCTGGGATGCTGAAAAAATCATCCTGAATCAGATGGATATCATTCCTCCACAGGAAAAAGAGTACTATGAAGTCAATGAGGAAGGCCTCTCACCCATCGAAGACGATATGCACATCATCTATCAAAAAGTCAAAGAATGTGACGCCATCATTGTCGCCTCTCCGGTTTTTTTCGGCAGCCTCTCTGCTCAGACCAAAATCATGATCGACCGTTTCCAGTGCGTGTGGGTCTCCAAGTATCTTCTGGATAAAGATATTTTCACCAAGAAAATTGCGGGGGGATTCATCTGCGTTTCTGCAGCCCATAGAAAAGATTTTTTCCAGAACGCCAAATCTATTGTCAGGAATCTGTTCAAAGTCATCAAGGCCAAATATACAGGTGAGCTGTTCTGCCACGGTCTTGAAGAAAAGGAAGATGCACACAAACACCCGGATTTTCTAGACAGCGCTTATGAGCTTGGGAAAAAAATCACTTCAAAAAAACCGTGACACAATACCTATTTACCTATTTGCCTATTTGCAATCTGCACACGCGGTCTTTTCCATCAAGGTCAACTATTTTCAAATCATAAAAGGCTGTCAATCTTTCAGGGATTCCAGCCGGATGATCAGCTGTCTGGTGGCGCTTTTTACAAACTCTTCCAGCTCATCGATCTCGACCATCTGATAGGAAATATCCTGAAAAGGAGATGATTCCTTTTTCAAATAAACACCATGGGGAGAGATCTCCATTGGGCAGCCATCCGGACAAGGGGCATAATGGAAGGTGAAACTGCCGGCTAATTCATTCTCTTCAATCAAGATGACCTTAAAAGTGACCTTAGCTCCGGATGCATTTATGGAGAGATGAGGAGGCAGAATCCGCTGCTCTCCTTCATAAGTGTAGTATTTGTTGGTCTCATAAGAGACATCTGAATCCAACTTAACCAGCTCTAAAATCATATCGGTATGAGTTCTCCGGCTCATCTCCATATAATCCGTCTTTTCATCTGACTTGCTCAGTATTTGTTCAAAAAGAGCTCTGTCACTGACCTGAAAACCTGCTGTGATCAGCTCTTTTTCAATGGCCGCATACAGCAGATCATTCTTCTCTGCTTGAGTTGCTATGAACTCTGGATTTGGAACCCTGAGTACGACTTTGGGCGATTCATGGTTTCTCATAAATTCCTGCAAATCCAGGGTTTGAACGATCTCAGGTTCAGGAGGAACAAACTGAACATATCCTTGATAACACCCGGAAAAAAGGCACAGTAAACCCATTAATAATAAAACTGATCTTGTTTTCATGATATTCCCTCGCTTTGAGTCCATTTCATCCAGCTTATTCATGATTGAAGTGATCATCTATTGACTTCAATTATAGTGATTTCAAAAAGTGAAATAAAGTCTATTTCATAAATAAATTAGGTAAATGGGTATTGTGTCCCTGTATTTTTTGTTGAAATGGGGGCGCAGAAGTCATAAGATTTAAGGACTCATCATCAGGTGTGACAACCGCCATCATAAAGGAGTGAACATGAAAGAACCCAAATGCGCCCAATGCCCCCAAAAATACTGCTATCAGGGGATCACAGATGAAAATAAGCTGCCTGATTTCTGTCCCATGATTCATTTCAAGTCTTTGATCCAATCCGTATCCGAAAAATACAAAGATCAAAAAATCCATGATTTCTTTGTCAAATCCGCAGTCACAGAAAGAGAAGCTTATGACGAACATGCAGCCCGGGAGCTGGGAAAGAGCATCCCGGTGCGCCCCCGGATAAGGGAGATCTCTGAATTTGCCAAAAAAATCAAAGCCGCCAAAGTGGGCATGGCCTTTTGCATCGGTCTGGAAGAGGAAGCCAAACGGGCTTCCGCTATCCTGGAGAGCCGCGGGCTCAAGGTGTGCTCAGCTGTGTGCTCGTGCGGGGCTGTGGATAAAACCGAACTGGGTGTGCCCGCAGAACAAAAGATCCGAAGCCCGGAACATTTTGAAGCGTCCTGCAATCCAATCCTCCAAGCAGAGATCCTGAACCGCCTCCAAACAGACTTTAACATCATCGTGGGGCTGTGCATCGGACATGATATGCTGTTCACCAAATTCTGCCGGGCGCCTGTGACCACACTGGTCGTCAAAGACAGGTTCACCGGACACAATCCCGCGATCACGCTTTATTCCAGATACCACAGAGACCTGGTCTGAATCTGATCCCTAAAAACAATTGAATTCCCCGCCTGCTCGGATTACAATAAACACAGACTGATTTGAAAACAAACAAAGGAGGGTTTTCATGAAACAAAAAATTTTATTCTTTACCCTCGCTGTCTTTTTCATCTCCTCTCTGTCTGTGCCCTCTCCATCCCCTTCATCAGCAGATGCAGAGGTCACCATTCTCAACATCACTCCCTTTGCTTTCTGCAGCATGACCCACAAGGGTCCCTACTCTGAAATGCAGGCTGTGATCACTCAGCTGATCAACCACATGCAGAACCAGAACATCACTCCCCAGGGTCCTCCAGTCTCCCTATACCACAGCATGCCGGATGACACAGAGGAAGCGGACCTGGAATGGGAAGTGGGATTTCCCGTATCTCCTCATGTCGAACCTCAAGACCCCCTTCGGAAAAAAGTATGGGACCACCCAATGGTGGCCCAGGCTGTTCACATCGGCTCTTATGAGACCTCCGGTGACACCATCGCGGAAATGCTGGAATGGATGGATGATAACGGGTATGTTCAGGACGGGCCGATTCTGGGAAAATATCTCAACATGCCCTCACCCGAGACTCCCCCCAGCAAACTGAGGACGGAAATCTGGATCCCGTGTAGAGAAGACTGATAAAAAAAAAGTTTATGCGGATTTGACTCAAAACCAATATTGATATATATCATACTCTCAATTTTTCAATGATTTCTTGACCGAGACAAAAAGGAGTCAACCAATGGAAAAAACACTGGCCATCATCAAGCCGGATGCTGTGAAAAAAAAACTCATCGGCCCCATCATCCAGCGTATTGAACAAGAGGGCTTTGAAATCAATGAGATGAAAATGATCCATCTCAGCAAAAAAGAAGCAGAAGGCTTTTATGCAGTGCACAAGGACAAGCCGTTTTACAGCAGTCTGACAGATTTCATGTCGTCAGGAAAAATCGTGCTCATGGTGCTGGAAAGGGAAAACGCCATTGAAAAATGGCGCCAGGTCATGGGAGTGACAGACCCGGCCCTGGCAGATCCGGGAACTCTCCGCCACACCTACGGATTCTCCATTGAGCGAAACGCGACTCACGGATCTGATGCATTGGACACCGCCAAATGGGAAATCAACTACTTTTTTAAATAAAGGAGCTTGGGAACCATGACCGTTATCTTTATCGGATACCTGGCGCTCACTCTCGGCCTCGGACTTTGGCAGTCTTTAAAAACAAAGACCCAGTCTGACTTTGTGCTGGGCAGCTCCCAGCTTCCGGGATGGATGCTGGCGCTTTCAGAAAGAGCCACCGGAGAGTCGGCCTGGCTGCTTTTGGGGCTGACCGGATTTGTGTATGCCACTGGTCTGTCCGGTATCTGGACCTGTGTGGGATGCCTGCTGGGAATCAGCACAGCCTGGATCGTACTGGCCCGCAAATTCCGCCGGGAAGCCAGCCAGTACAATGCCATGACCATGCCTGAATATTTCTCTTCCAAATTCAAACAAAAAGCCAACACCATCCGGATCCTGTCCACGGTCATTATCGTGTTCTTTTTCGTGTTTTATGTGGGCGCCCAGTTTGCAGGCGCGGGAAAGACCATATTCAAAACCTTTGGTCTGGACTCCTCCTGGGGAATGATCATTGCAGCAGCTGTGATTCTCGTCTACGCCACAGCCGGCGGATTCATCAGTGTGGTGGCTGTGGATACGCTCCAGTCCCTTCTTATGATCACCACCCTGATCATCACACCCATCATCATGCTGGTGCTGGTGTTTCAAGAGCCCACCACCATCGGAGAAGCGCTCAGGCAAGCCGGCGGAGGACGCATCTCTCTCACCGGCGGACTGACCGGTTTTGGAGCCGGCCTTTTGATCTTCAACAACATCGCCTGGTTTTTCGGGTATCTGGGGGGGCAGCCCCAGCTCAATGCCCGGTTTATGGGAATGAGAGATGACCGGAATGTCAAAATCGGCCGGAATATTGCTGTGGGATGGACTGCTCTCGCCTACACCGGAGTGGTGGTCATTGGAGTGAGCGCTGTGGTGCTGTTCGGCCCCAATGCGGTCCAAGACCCTGAGATGATCCTTCCCCATGTGCTCACCCACCTGTTTCCTGACTGGCTGGCAGCTGTGCTTCTGGCAGGCGCGGTGGCTGCCATGATCTCCACAGCCCAGAGCATGCTGCTGGTGGCGTCTTCGTCCATAAGCCAGGATGTGTACAACGGGATCATCAAAAAAGGAAAAGCCAAAGACAGAACCCTTCTTTTTATTTCAAGGTCTGCCACACTCGGCATCGGGCTTCTGGGGCTGACTCTGGCGCTCACCACTTCAGAGCTGATCTACTACATTGTCAGCTATGCGTGGGCCGGGATCGGATGCTCCTTTGCACCGGCTGTGCTTCTCTCTTTTTACTGGGACCGGTTCGGCTCCAAAGGTGTGGTGACCGCACTCAGCACAGGACTTATCACCACTATTGTCTGGATCGTCACAGGTCTGGACAGCGATGTCACAGCACGGGCGGTCACCTTTGTTGCAGCCATGGGACTGGCTGTTCTGGTGACTCTTCTCACCAAAAACAAGAAAAACTGAAATATTTTCCAATTATTCCGCCCTGATTTCGACTCAATATATAGAAGAGCGGTTTTGTATACACACAATATAGGGCGTTCTTTAGGCGTTAAATTATTGTTATTAAAGGAGTTACATTAATTCCAAACTTGACAAAAAAGAAAAAACAGACTAGCTTAAAAACAGCGCTTAGGACAAAAAGATGACAGGGGTGAGTTTCCATTCAAGAACGGGAAATGGGTGATCCCACAAATTTGATCATTTGAGTCTAAAGCCTGAAACTTATAGGAGGCACGATTATGTCAAAAAAAACACTGTTTAAAGCAGTCAGTCTCGTGGTGGTCTTTTCATTATTGGCTCTGGCTCTGCCCAACACAGCTCAGGCCAAACAGAACAATGCCAAGTTCACCTTTGCTCAAATCATCAACCAGCCGGCTCAGTTCATTGTCTCACTGTTCCCTTTTCTCCAGAACAATTCACAGCAGAGAACAGACCGGCAGGACTCTTCTGACCAGAACACAGACCAAACCGTCCAAAAGACCGGTGAGCTTGATATTGATAGACCTTCCAGGGATGGATAATCTTTTTATAAAAGCTTAAATTTAAAACTGAATACTGAGTGTGGTTTTGACTGTGCATCACCTGCAGCGGTGATGCGTTCAGATTTATAATCCCCCTTTCCAATCCTCCTAAGGGGTGATTGACCATATTGCCCTATCTTTACTATAATTGTATCATCTCAATATTTTGTAAGATCAAGTCTAAAATGCGTGTCTATATGAAATTACTATTTGCTTTTCTTGTCACTCTCCTGCTTGTCCCTGTTTTGCATTCCTTCAGCGCTCCAGAGCCAGGACCGGAGGTCTTGTATTCTGAATGCTTTTCTATGGCACAGAAAGCACAAGCAAGAGGAGACTTCAAAAAGTCTCTGGATCTTTATCACAAATCATTGTCCTTTGCCCAGACTATGCAGAGCACAGATAAGCAACTCCAGTCTTTGGAAAAAATCGCTCTTGTGCTCTGGAACCAAGGAAAGTATGAAGAGTCCACCCAAAAATATCATACAGCTTTGACTCTGGCAGAAAAGCTCGGGGATATCAAAAATCAGAATCGACTGGAAACCATACTTCTCATTCACCAACTCTATTCTGAGGGCAGAGCACAGGCAGACTCGGGAGACCGTCAAAAATCTATCCAAACTCTGCAGCAAGCAGTCTCTTTGTGTAAAGAAAATGAATTCAAAGAACATGAGCTCAAATGCCTGCGGTATCTCAGCCTTTCCCACTATGATATGGATCATATTTTGGAGTTCAAACAGCTGAACGAACAGGCCTTAGATATTGCCCGGAAACTCAACCACAACAACGAAATCGGCAAATGCGCCAACAACATCGGTATTTTCCATTTAAAATACAAAAATTACTCTCAAGCTTTGTTCTATTTTGAAGAAGCTCTGCACATTGCTGAGGAATTCAACAATAAGGTTGAAATCGCCAACTGCTCCAATAACATCGGCATCATCTACAAATACATTGGCAACTATGACAAAGCCCTGGATTATCTGAACCAGGCCCTTACAATCGACCGGGAATTAGGAGGAGATTTATATATTTCAATTGATTTAAATGTAATCGGTACAGTTTATAGAGACATGGGATTATTTCATAAAAAGAAAAGCTATTTTGAAAATGCACTTGAAAAATTTCAAGAATGTCTCATTTTGTCAAGGAAAATAAAAAGAATGAAAAGTGAAATTTACGTTCTTAACAATATCGGAAATGTTTATTCAGATCTTCATGAGTATTTTGGAAAAGAAGAGCATTTTCAACAAGCACAGCAAACATTTGAAGAGGCCCTGAACAAAGCCGAGGCTGAGAATGACATCAAATCCAAAGGCATGATTCTCAATAATTTGGGCATCATCCATTCCAACCAGGGGAATTATCATGAATCCACACAGTATTTTCAGAAAGCCATTGACCTGGGCTTGAAAATCGAAGGGGGGAAGTTTCTCTGGGAAGCTTATCTGGAATTAGCCCAGGTCTATATGAAGCAGAACAAAATCAAACAGGCCAAAAAATATTTCAACCTGTCCATATCCATTATTGAGGACATCCGGTCCAGCATCAAGCTGGAAGAACTGAAAGCCAGTTTTCTAGGGACCAACAAGCGCATCGAGGCTTATCACGGGCTCATCCATATCCTGTTTTCTCTCAGCAAAAAAGAGCCTCATCAAAATCATGCCAGAGAAGCGTTTGATTATCTGGAGCGGGCCAAAGCCAGGGCTTTTCTAGACAGGCTGGAATTGTCTCAAGTGAACATATCCCAGTTCATTGATTTCAAACTTCAAAATCAAGAGAAAGAACTGATGAAGGATATCTCTGGTATCTATCAAAAGCTTCTGGATTCTGAACTCACTTCCCAGGACAGTGTGAATCTTCATAAAGAATTGAAACGCAAAGAAGATGATTTAGAAACACTCAAAAGGAAGATCAGGAACACTCATCCGGCTTATGCCAATCTCAGGTATCCAGAGATCATTTCATTAGAAGAGGCCCAAAATATGCTGGATCCTCAAACCGCATTTTTTGAATATTTGATCAGTGAGAAGAATTCCTATCTCTTTGTGATCACTAAAAACAATCTTCACATTCACTCTCTTCCTCAGAAAGATCACATCCAGAGTCTGGTCACAGATTATTTAGAGAAAATTTCAGATAATGAAAATCATGATTTCTCAGAAGGGCATACTTTATACAAACACCTGGTGAAGCCAGGACTCGCTCCCAATATAAAAAAAATCATATTTGTGCCGGATGATATTTTGAATTTCCTCCCATTTGAAGCTCTGGTCTCACAGCCGGACTCCAATAAATGGCTGGTTCATGACTTTTACGTGTCTTATTCTCCTTCCATTTCTTCCCTCAATGAAATCATAAACAGAAAAAAAACCAATGGTATTAAGAGACACAAGGACCTTCTGGCTGTTGGTGATCCCTATTTCAAACCCATAAGAAACGGTAACAATGGAAGACAGATCCTCGGAACATTTGATTTCCAGCGTCTGAAATACAGCGGAACAGAGATCGATCAAATCAGCAGTCTGTTCAAACCCTCTCAAAAAACCATATACAAAAGAAACAAAGCCACAGAAGAGGCCCTGAAACGGACGAACCTGGAGAATTACAAAATCATTCATCTGGCCACTCACAGTCTCATTGACAACCAACAGCCTTTTCGTTCATCCATTGTTCTGGCACTGGATGAGAATCCCCAGGAAGATGGTTTTCTGCAGACCAGGGAGATCTACAACATCAGTTTGAATGCTGACCTGGTGGTGCTTTCTGCTTGTGAGACCGGACTGGGTCAATTCATCAAAGGAGAGGGCATTGAAGGGATCAACCGGTCATTTTTTTATGCCGGGACATCTGCTGTGCTGATGAGCCTGTGGCCGGTCAACGACCAGGCTACCTTTCAAATGATGGAACGTTTTTACACTCATCTTCGGTCTTCCGAATCCATCATCAATTCTCTAAGGGACACCAAACTGGAATTGATCAATTCAAAGGCTCTGTCACATCCTTATTATTGGGCTGGATTTGTTGTTTCCGGAAAGACTGACCAGAAAATCTTCAGTTCCCTGTCTCTCAATACTGTGATGATTGGGATCCTTCTATTGATGATGTTTGTCTTTTTGTTTGTGTTTTGGAGCAGACACCGAAAAAAACGCTGACTTTTATGCAAATTCACTAATTTTTTGACTTTTGTCCCCTAATTGTGAGAAAAAACATGTACAGTCACACTCTAGTTTAACAGAAGCATACTTGACCAGAAAACCGAATAGATTCAAATGAGTGCCCAAAACAAAAATGATCATTTCGAATCCATAGTAAAAAATTTTTCAGGTCTGATATACTTTCACATCAAAAATTTCAACATTCAAAGTCCTGTTTTGGATTATGACGATATTTCTCAGGAAGTCATTCTGAAACTGTGGAAAGTTATCAACAATGAGAAAAAAATCAAACATTACTCGTCTTATATTAAAAAAGTGGTGAATTCCACAATTATTGATTATTTGAGAAAAGCAAGGAGGCAAAAAAAAGTTATCTCTACTGAAATGCAGGAAAGAATTTCTGAAAAAAGAGCAGATTTTTCAAAAGGTGTTTCTCAAAAATACAAATTGAAAAAAATGATATATAATTCTGTGGACAGTCTGATCGACACACGGAAAAAGGTGGTCAAGCTGTATTTGCTGGACCTGTCTATCGAAGAAATCTCTATCCTGCTCAATTGGACAGAACACAAAACAAGAAATCTGCTCTACAGAGGGCTTTCGGATCTGAAAAGAAATTTAAAGGAAAAAAGAATCGAATATGAAGATCAATCATAACGAGCTCAAATCAATCTATCGTGCCTATCTTAAAGAAAAAAATTCCTGGTTCAGAAAAAATTGTCCTTCAGAAGATGCCCTCGTCCGGTTGCTCAGGTCTGAATCGGTTCTCTCAGGAAAAAAATCTCTTTTAAATCACATTCAGGAATGTCCTTTTTGCATTAAAGAAATTCAGATGATCATTCCAATATTGAGAGAAGAAAAAGAGTTCATTGAAAAAATCCGAGCCCTCTCTAAAAATAAAAATTCCGGAAAAACACAAAAACTATTTTTTTTGCCTTTTCGTGTTTCCAGAAAACTTGTTTCTCTTTCTGCAGCCACCCTAATTCTGATGGTTGCCATTTTTGTTGCCTTTTTCCAGATGTTCCATGATTTCAGATACAGAGGAACGGACAATACTGCAATTGAAATCACTGCCCCCAGGAAAAAAATACTCATTTACGAAAATGATATTGAATTCAAATGGACCAGAGTACCAGAAGCCAAATTCTATAAACTTGTCATATTTGATAACAGCCTCTATCCGGTTTGGGAAAGTGATAAATTATCTGACAATACTGTAAAACTAGCTCCTGAAGTGATGAAAAAGATGAAAGACAAATCCACTTATTTTTTGTTGGTAACCAGCGCTCTTAAAAGTGGGGAAAAAATCGAATCCCAGCTCAAGGAATTTAAAGTGATTATCAAGCGTCCTAAAAATCAATATGCTCCTTAAATTCCCCATTCAAGACAAACGAAGCCCAATAAAAAGGATTGGAGTATTTCGGGCTGTTTATAAATGCAATTTTTGCCAGCTGCAAAGAATGAGACTTGCTTTTTCCTGAAGCCAGGTTTTTATAAAACAAATTCATAAACTGAGAGGTCTGTTTGTCTCTGACTCTCCATAAACTCGACAAAATGGATTCTGCACCAGAATAAAAAAACACTCTGGGCAATCCGAGCACACCCTCTCCTCTTTTTATGGTCCCTCTTCCGGTCTGACATGCTGAGAGCACAATCAGTTGAGGTTTCATATAAAGGTCATAAATCTCTTGAACCTGAAGAAAGCCATCTTCCTTATCTCCGTCTATCAATGACAAAACCAAAGAAGACCGGAAGGGATAATTTTCATCCAATAGTCCGTGACAAGAAAAATGAATGATCTTGTAATCAGCAAGAGGTGTTTTTTTCAGGTTCTCTTCTGAAGCATTCTCTTTCAAAAAAATATCCGTTCTTTTTGAATCAAACCACTGAGAAATGGATTTGATTTCTTTTCCACTGAACGGAATGGCAGAGAATTTAAAACCCTGGTTTCTATACAGCTGGAACAATATTCTAGAGGGTGTGGTGCTGGTTTTTATTTTATCTTTGATTACGGGATTTCCAAAAGCCAGCAGATCCTTTGTATAGGGAGCCTTTTTTTTATGAAATGACAAATAAAGAAGAGACGCAGAAGAAGGCATGTAAGAAACCCGGAATCTTGAAATCAGATAAGAATCCGAATGACTGTTTTCATTTTGAGGTTGAATCAGGGTTTCAAAGGGAAGACAATAAAGGATTCCACTGGGAATGATTACAATGTGTTCAAAAGAATGGGGGTCCAAAGAGCTAAGAGGAGAAAGAAGTTCTTTGTATATTCGTTTTGAAGCGGTTTTGCCCTTAAATTTCCCTTGAGAAGGGCTCCTGAGAATTTTAAGATAGCCGTGGATTGAGGTGGTGATTGATTCTTCTGAGGGGAGAGGAAAGATATGAAAATCATTGCCGGTGATTTGAAACAAATAAGAACGGTTTTTGCCTAAAAAGTATTCAAAAAGCACAGCATTGCTTTGCTTTAGATAATTCTGGACCTCTTCCAAAACATAAAAGACCGGTTTGTCAAACCTATGATTGTCATGCAGTTGAATATACTTTCTGTTTATTGCATCTATATAGTCTTGTTCAACTTGATTGAACTGACTTAAAATGGTCTGATCCATATCTTCTTTCGAAGATTTCATGTCCAGAATTTTCTCTACGGACCGTGCAAACTTTCGGGAAATCTTTTGATTCATATCTCTTAACTCAAGCTTCATGTTTTGTGTGTTTTTGCGAGGAAGGCTCGCTAAATTTTCGATAAGGATTTGAGCTTTGGCTTTTTCTGCCACCTGGAATATTTTTTCTCCGTACTTGCTTTTTGAATCTTTTTTATAAAGGGAAAACAACAAATCCATCAAACTTTCATAGACCTTTAATTTGGTTTGAACAAAACCTGCACTGTGCAGATCTAAAACAATGCTTTCTTTCACGGTCTCAATCGCCTGGATCGATTTGAAATAGTTTTCAATGGCCTTTAAATGATTTTCCTGTTTCTCTTTGATTTTTCCCATTCCAAAATAAGCTTCCCATAAGATATGGTGGGCGTTGTTTTTTAAAGCAACATTGACTGACTGATTAAAAAAATCTTCTGCCTCCAAATAAGAGTGAAGGTTCAAATGGACATATCCTAAATTGTTTAACACCATGCCTAAAGATTCATAATCTTGGATCTCATTCGCTTTGTGCAGACTGCTCTCCAGATAAGGTATCGCTTCTGAAAACTTATTAAGCTCGATATAGGAACTTCCCAGATTATTCAGGCATTTAAGCTCAATAACCTCATTGCCCTGTTTCCGGGACAAAGACAAGCTTTTTCTCAAACAATCCACCGCTTTGAAAAGCAGTTGGCTGTCTTCAGTGCTCTGTGCTTTTTTTTTATAAACAATTCCGAGGTTCATGTAATCACTGGGATAATACTCAAAACTGTTGGTCTTCCTGTCCTGCGCCAATGCCTGCTTTAAATATTCTATGGCCCTGTCATAGTATCCAAAATCTTTGTAGATCAGACCCATATTATGCAGAATATTGGATTCCTCTTTGATGTTCCCCAAATCCCGGGAAAGATCCAAAGCCTGATTATAGGCGCTCAATGCCTTTGAATACTCAAATGATTTTCTATGGGAAATCCCTAGATTGTTTAAGCACTTGCTCAGTTCTTCTCGGTGATTGATTTCCTTTGCAATATCCAGTGACAAATCATTGTAATGGAAAAACTTTTCGATGTCGTTCATGTCCCAGTAGGTCACACTGATTTGACGCAAAATCCTCTGTTTTAGCTCAGGTCTTGAAATCATATGAGCTTCATAAAGAGCCTCTTGTAATGCTTTCAGTGATCGCTCAAACTTCCTTTGTTCCCGTAACTCCATCCCCTGTTTATAGAGTTTGATAACTTCCAATGCTTTTTTTGCTTTCCGTAGGACCTGATTCCCAGGATTCTCTTGCTCTGAATTAAGCAAATGAACATATTCCTGATAGGAATCTTGGATTCTTCCTTGATTCCAATAACAAAGTCCCAAATAAAATCTGGAATCAATATATTTCTTTAATTCCTTCTTATATTCAGCAATAACTGAAGCTGTTTGAAAGGCCTCCTCTGCCTGGTCATAGAGACCCTGTTTATAAAATTTCTCAGCCTTAAAAAAGATCAATTCAAACCAAGAGCACTGAGTGATGCTTTCATGGCCAAGAATGAAAAAAGTCTGAGAATGCACCGTCAACAAAGAACCGGTTATACAGAATAAAATCAGGAATGATACAAACCGTCTCAAATGTCCCATTCGCATTTTAAAATCTAATACCCGGCCACAATCCCTGTCAAGTCCTTTATTCTTTCTGTTCGAAAAAAATCAAAAAAACTAAAAAAAATCCTACAAATCCTGAATCTTATATGCTATAATGCATTTGATTCATGTTGTGCTGGCTGGACATGGATTCCCCTCTTATTACCCCCTTTTGCTTATATTCCCCTTACAGCCAGCACCCTTCTCTCCCGCATTTTTGGGTCCTGACTTATTCTGATTTCCACAGCACATCATAGGACGCGGCTGTCGGCCTGTTTTTCTCATACGCTCCCACCCATGTCTTTATTTTGACTTGATATTCATTTCCTTTTGTTTCATATTAGTCACAGACAGTTGAGAGGGCAAACCCTTAAAAAGGAGCGGTCTGATGCGCATTAATCCACGAAAACATTTCTTTGTGCTCTTTATGGCGGCATGCCTGCTGATGCTTCCTTTATCGTCTTTACCGGATGAGGGCTGTTCCGGATGCCGGAGAGGCGCCAAAGGAGGAAAGTTCAGGACCCAGCTGTTTGAAATCTTTGCTTCTCCCTGTTTTTTTGTTTCCGGAGCTGATTTGGTGGAAAAGTACAGAGGACGGGGTGAAAAAGAAGGGTGGGGCGAGGGAATCAAGCCCGGAAGCTATTCTGTGACTGAATACCTGTTTGACTCCTCCCTAAAGACCAATTTGGGAGGCCAAGACACTTTCATGGAGCACGGCAAAGAGAAGAAAGTGGAATCTTCTTTGAGCATAAGCCTTTATTATGACGGGGATGAGCAGATCCTGGTTAAGACATGGACCGCTCAAAGCCCTATCAATTCCATGGAGTCGCTTTACAACCGGATGTTTGACAACCCGGACGC
>WJMT01000086.1 GCA_014727835.1 Candidatus Aminicenantota bacterium
CCTCATCCGACTTGTGCAAAACCTTGGTGATCGCTGCCGTCAATGTCGTCTTGCCGTGGTCCACGTGCCCTATCGTCCCTATGTTCAAATGCGGCTTTGTCCTCTCAAACTTTGCCTTCGCCATTGTGTTACCTCCTAGTCATTATCTCTTTTATGATTCATTTTTAAGCTAATAGGATATCTTTCCTTCGACCCTCGCAATGATCTTTTCCATAACTGAAGGAGCTGTGGGTTTATACTCAGAATATTCCATGGTGAAAAGACCCCTTCCCTGAGTCATTGTCCTCAAGTCTGTTGCATAACCAAACATTTCTGACATGGGAACAAATGCTCTCACCACTTGAACTCCTCGCCTTGACTCCATACTCGCTATCTTGGCTCTCCGCGCATTGAGGTCGCCCACCACATCTCCCAAATAATCCTCGGGGGTTTGGACTTCAAGGCTCATGATAGGCTCCAAAAGTGTGGGGCTGGCCTTTTTTGCGGCATCCTTGAAAGCCATGGAGCCTGCTATTTTGAAAGCAATAGAAGTGGAATCTTCCTCATGAAAAGATCCGTCTATCAAAGCAGCTTGAATATTGGTCATTGAGAATCCGGCCAGCACTCCGGCTTCCATAGCTTCTCTGATGCCATCTTCCACGGGGCGAACAAACTCCTTTGGGATGACTCCGCCTTTGGTTTCATTTTTGAAATCAAAATCGACTCCCTCTTCAGCAGGTTCGATCCGGATCTTGCAGTGACCGTATTGGCCCCGCCCCCCGGATTGACGGATGTACTTTCCTTCTCCTTGGGCTTGTTCAGTGATGGTTTCTTTGTATGCTACTTGAGGATTTCCCAAATTTGCTTTCACTCCAAATTCTCTGGACATGCGTTCCATCAGGATTTCGAGATGCAGCTCCCCCATTCCATAAACCAGGGTCTGTCCGGTCATGGGATCTTTTCTTATTTGAAAAGTGGGATCCTCTTTAGCCAACTTGTTCAAGGCTTCACTCAATTTCAGATGTTCACTTCTGGATTTTGGTTCAATGTAAGAAGAGATCACAGGCTCTGGAAAGTCAATGGAGGACAGCAGAATCGGCTTGTTTCTCACACTCAACGTGTCTCCGGTTGCAATGATATTGGTGGATGTCAAAGCGGCTATATCCCCTGCAAACACCTCATCCACATCTTTCCTTTTGTTGGAATGCATCTCTAATAAACGATTGATCCGCTCTTCCTGTTCATTGGTGCAGTAGTACACCGAAGATCCGACTTTTGCCTTTCCTGAATAAACCCTGAAAAAAGCCAGGCTCCCAACATACGGATCATTCATCACTTTGAAAACAAATGCGGAAAAGGGCTCATCATCCAAGGGCTTTCTCTGTTCAATGGCCTTTGTTTTGGGATGATATCCGGTGATGGGAGGAACATCAGCAGGTGAAGGAAGGTAATCAACCACAGCATCCAAAATGGGATGAACTCCCTTGTTCTTAAATGAGGAACCAAACAACACAGGTACGATCTGAAGTGACAGAGTTCCTTTCCGGATAGCTGCAGTGATATCCTGTGAAGACAAGTCTTGTCCTTCCAAATATTTCTCCATGATGGAATCATTGATATCGCTTAATTTTTCAAGCATTTCAATCCTTTTTTGCTCAGCTTCTTCTCTGTTCTCATCCGAAATCTCGTTGACCTTATAGTTCACTCCCAAAAGATCATCACCATAATTGATTTCTTTCATATGGATCAAATCAATCACGCCCTGAAAATCGTCTTCTCTTCCCACTGGTATCTGCAACACCAGTGGATTTATGTGGAATCTCTCTTGCATTTGTCTGATTGCCTTTTCAGGGTTGACTCCAATCCTATCCATTTTATTTATATACACGATCCTGGGGATCTTATACCGGTCAGCTTGCCTCCAAACCGTCTCAGACTGGGCTTCCACTCCACCCACTCCGCAAAGTATGATGATGGCTCCATCCAAAACTCTCAGGGAACGTTCGACTTCAACCGTGAAATCAACATGCCCCGGAGTATCAATAATATTGATTCGGCAGTTCTTCCACCTGCAAGTGGTTGCTGCAGATGTGATTGTTATGCCGCGTTCCTGCTCCTGAGCCATCCAGTCCATAACCGCTGTTCCATCATCCACCTCTCCCATCTTATGGGTAATGCCAGTGTAGAACAGGATACGCTCTGTTGTGGTAGTCTTCCCCGCATCGATATGGGCCATGATCCCGATGTTTCTGACTTTCTCTATTGGATCTCTTCTCTTCAAATTTGAACTCCATTTTAGCTGTCTAAATTCCTTAAATACGGATTAAACTACCATTTATAATGAGCAAAAGCTCTGTTTGCTTTTGCCATCCGATGGGTATCTTCTCTTTTTTTGATAGCTCCACCTTTATTGTCTGCAGCATCCAATATCTCCGCAGTCAATTTTTCAGCCATGCTCTTTCCCGGCCTGTGTTTGGCGTTGGCCAACAACCACCTTATAGCCAGTGAAACACCTCTTTTCTCATCCACTTCAACAGGAACCTGGTAAGTGGCTCCTCCAACTCTTCTTGACTTGGTCTCTAAGAGAGGCTTGATGTTAGTGATGGCTTTTTCATAGACCTTGAGAGGATCTTCCTTCTTTCTTTTTTTTATGTTTTCCATGGAACCGTATACGATCATGGAAGCCGTGCTTTTCTTTCCATCGATCATCACACTGTTGATGAGCTGAGATACAAGCTTGCTGTTGTAAAACTGATCCGGTTCTTTTTCTCTTTTCTTGACTTTGCCTTTTCTCGGCATTGTTTGCTCCTCTATCCACCAACCTTTTTCTGCTTAGGCTTTTTGGCTCCATACTTTGAACGTCCTTGCGCTCTGTCCTGCACACCTTCACAGTCAAGCGCTCCTCTGATCACATGATACCGGACTCCAGGCAAATCTTTGACCCGGCCTCCTCTAATAACAACAATGGAATGCTCTTGAAGATCATGACCGATTCCCGGTATATACCCTGTGACTTCCTTATTGTTGGTCAAGCGGATCCTTGCGACTTTTCTCATGGCAGAGTTCGGCTTCTTGGGAGTTGTGGTGAAAACTCGGGTACAGACCCCCCTCTTCTGGGGACACTTTTCCAGTGCAGGAGATTTGGTCTTGCTCTTTTTACTCTTTCGTCCTTTTCTCACTAATTGGTTGACAGTAGGCAATAAATTGCTCCTCTCTTTAATATTTTCTGTTGTTATTAAAATCGGCTAAAAATCCGCCCGAATGAATGTTCGGATAATAGCAAACCTCGCCTGGTATGTCAAGGTTTTTAAAACATTTAGAAAGATTGTTACTGGCTGATTTGAATGTCGACTTCTTCTTCTTTTTCCACTTCTTTATCTTCAACCAATTCAACATGCTGGTGAGCTTTGTAACCTGTGCCTGCAGGTATCAATCTTCCCATGATTATATTTTCTTTAAGCCGACGCAAATGATCGACCTTTCCATAAAGGCTCGCCTCTGTTAAAACACGCGTGGTCTCCTGGAACGAAGCCGCAGCAATGAAACTGCTGGTGCTCAAGGCACTCTTAGTGATTCCAAGGAGTAAAGGACGTGCTTTCGCTGGTTTGCCGCCTTGTTCTATCACTTTTTTATTCTGTTCCTGAAAAACAAACTTATCCACTTTTTCATCAATGAGGAAATCTGTATCTCCGACCTCTTCCACCTTGACCCATCTTAACATCTGCCTGATGATGATTTCCATATGCTTGTCATTTATTGAGACACCCTGAAGTCTGTAAACTCCTTGAACCTCTCTCAATAAATATTCGGCCAGTTCTTTCTCTCCCAAAACACGCAGAATATCATGGGGATTGACAGATCCGTCCATCAAAGGAGTCCCTGCTCTGACTCGTTCTTTTTCTCCCACAATCACATGGGCTTCCTTAGGAATGAAGTATTCTTTTTCCCCACCCCGCTCATTCTCAACCACAATCTTACGATTTCCTCTGACCAGCCCTCCATAGCTCACCACTCCATCGATCTCAGAAATGGTGGCTGGCGCTTTTGGCTTCCTGGCTTCAAACAGTTCTTCGGCTCTAGGGAGACCTCCGGTGATGTCTTTAGTCCTGGTGGCTTCCCTGGGAATTTTCGCCAACACATCTCCTGCGGATATTTCATCATGATCCTTGATCTCAAGATTGGCTCCTGAGGGAAGAAAATATTTTTTCAGAACCACTGACTTTCCTTTGTCATCCTTCTTTTTTGAATCCAAAATCATGATTTGAGGCTGCATCTTATCGTCTTTGGGATCCATAACGACCTGAGTGATCAACCCCGTAAACTCGTCCTGGACTTCTTCCATAGTCAATCCCAAGACAACATCATGAAAATGGACCTTCCCCGTCTCTTCACTGATGATGTAAGCATTAAATGGATCCCACTCAGCAAACTGCTGTCTCTCTTTCACTTCTTTTCCGTCTTTAATAAGAACTTGAGCTCCATAGGGGACCTGATAATGCTCTATTTCGCGACCCCGGTGGTCCATAACAGCAATACGGGCATTTCGATTCACCACAATGATCTTTCCTTCTTTATTGACAACGTATTTGAGGTTGTCAAACTTAATGATCCCATCATTTTTCGCTTCCAATTTTGACTTTTCAGCTCCTCCCATGGCGATCCCGCCCACATGGAAGGTTCTCATGGTCAACTGTGTGCCGGGTTCTCCAATAGACTGGGCTGCCTGCACACCCACTGCTTCTCCCATCTCTACCAGATTTCCTGTTGCCATATCCCGGCCGTAACACAGCTGGCATACGCCTCTTTGGGACTCGCAGGTCAGAAGAGAACGAATTTTGATTTTTTCAATACCCAGGCTTTCCAGTCTCTGGGCAATGTCTTCTGTAATCTCTTTATTGACATCAATAATGACCTCATTGGTATCCGGATGGGTGACTTTTTCCAGAGAAGTCCTCCCTACGATCCGGTCCACAAACGGCTCGATCAGTTCTCCGTTTTCAACAATGGCTGTAACCAGGACTCCCTTGAGGGTCCCGCAGTCATGTTCATCCACGATGACCTCTTGTGACACATCCACCAGTTTTCTGGTTAAATATCCTGAATTTGCGGTTTTAAGCGCGGTATCAGCCAATCCTTTTCTCGCTCCGTGGGTGGAAATAAAATACTGCAGCACATTCAGCCCTTCTCTCAAATTAGAAATAATGGGGGTTTCTATGATCTCTCCCGATGGTTTACTCATTAAACCCCTCATGCCTGCGAGCTGGCGGATTTGCTGCTTATTGCCTCTTGAGCCTGAATCTGCCATCACAAACAGCGGATTCAATTGATTGCTCTCAAAGCTGATCTTGTGCATATCATCAATCATAACCTGTGACACTTTGTCAGTAACATTCCCCCATACACCGACCACTCGGTTGAACCTTTCTCTTGCTGATATCACTCCTTCTTTATAGAGGTCTTCAATTTTTTGCACCTGTTTCTGGGCTTTATCCACTAATTTGGGTTTTTCTGAGGGAGTGACAAAGTCATCGATTCCCAATGAGAATCCCGCACTGCTGGCATATTTGAAACCCATCTCCTTCATATCATCCAAAACTTTGATGGTGACCTCCCGTCCCAGTTTCAGATAATTATAATAGATCAGGTTTTCCATTCCTTTCTTCTTCAGCTTTCCATTCACAAACGGAATTTCATCAGGAAAAATATCATTGAATATGATGCGGCCCGGAGTTGTCTCTATGATCCTGTTTTTCAGCTTTTTCACCGGAC
>WJMT01000087.1 GCA_014727835.1 Candidatus Aminicenantota bacterium
GTTATAAAATTCTTGATGAAACGCGTTTTTTATTTTTTCAGCCAAATTCTGATAAGTCCGGACATCTCTTTCTTTTCCCAAAACCTCAGCCATATTTTTGAGAAGAAGAGTGTCATAATAATAAAAGAATGAAGAGACCAGGCTCCCGGGGGTGGATTGCACAGCCACCCAGTCTCCATAATGGCTGTTTTCCAGAAGGCCGTCTTTGGCCTGGGACTGCAAAAAATCCAGATATTTTTGAAGTCCTTCGTAATTCTGCTCCAGGATGCGCTGGTCTCCATAATACCGGTACAGATACCAGCACAGCAGAGGATAGGCTGTGCCCCATGCAGGATCAGCCGGACGCTGCCCCCAGATAAATGGGACTGTGTCTGTGATGGTCCCGCTTTTATCCTGCACATCCCGGATGTCGTTGATGAATTTGGTGTAAAAAGCTCCCATATTGAAATTCATCAGCGCGGTCTCTGCAGTCAGATGAGCATCCCCCAGCCATCCCATCCTCTCATCTCTCTGGCAGCAGTCTGTAGGAATGGAGTGAAGATTGGTCTTTTGCCCCCATATGATGAGATGCTGGAGTTGGTTTAAAATCGGATTGGAGCAGGAGAAGTTTCCCATTTGATGGACTGATGAATGCACCACTTTTCCTTTGAGAGTGTCCAATTTTGGGACTCCGGGATAACCTCTGAGTTCCGCATAACGGAATCCATGATAAGTAAAACGGGGCTCATAGACTTCTTGACCCTCTCCTTTTAAAATATACACATCCCGGGCTTTGGCACTGCGCAGGTTTTCCTGATTGATCATGCCGTTTTCATACAAAAGTTCGGCAAACCGCATCTGGACTTTGGTTCCTTGGGGACCTGAGACCGATAGCTCGGCCCATCCGCTGAAATTTTGTCCAAAGTCATACACATAAACGCCTGGTTCAGGCTGGGTCATTGTCTGGGGCAGAAGAGTCGCTTGGACTTTTATAGGCTGAAGCAGCTGAGAAGAGAGACGACCTTTAGGCCGAAATCCTGTATCAATAGGACTCCAGTCTTTATCATCAAATCCCGCTCGATCCCAGCCTGGGATTTCTTTCCGGGCATCATAAACTTCTCCGTCATAAATGCTGTCTGCCACAATGGGCCCCTGAGCTGTCTTCCAGGAGGGATCAGTGAAAACACTGAGATGGTCTCCGCTTTCCAGTTGGATGTTGATCTGTAGCATCAATAGTCTGATCTCGCTCCATCCTTTGCCCAGCATCACGGCTACGGCATTGGGGCCCTGGGTCAGATGGTCTGTGATGTCATAGGTGGCATAGAGCACTCTCTGGTCGTAAGTGGTGTATCCGGGATCCAGCACATGGTCCCCCACTTTTTCTCCATTGACTCTCAGTTCATAGTAGCCCAGACCGCACACAAATGCTCTGGCCCGTACAACGCTCTGGTCTAAAGAAAATTCTTTTCGAAACAGGTTATCTCCGCTGATCCATTCCCCTTCCCAGTCTTGGGAGTGAAAGAGCCCGGTGTCAAAATGGGCAGTTGAACTGAATGGGCTAGGTCTGTCGTCTTGATCCCAGTATCGGACCTTCCAATAATAGGTGCGGTTGCTATCTAAGGGGGATCCCTGATAAACCAGATGAGCGGACTTCCCGGAACTGACCTTTCCAGAGTCCCATTCTGTTTCCTCAAATGATGTGTCTGTAGAGACCATGATTTGATAAGCCGCCTGTTTCTGCCCCCGCTGTGTGTGTGAGAGTATCCAGGAAAATCGTGGCTGTGCCACATCCACTCCCATGGGATTTTCAAGATATTCACATCGCAGCTCATATGGGGCCAAAGGGCCGGTGACAGCTTCTGAAAAAGCATTAAAGCAAAAACCCATGATAAATGCCCCAGTCAATAAGACCATGAATAGATAATCCCTTTTTATCATAACGTCCTCCAATCGGATGATTAATAAATTGTCTTTTCTGATTCAATCTGTTGTTTTGAGATGATTTGACGGATTCGGTCCATATCAAATTTTTCAGTCCGGTCATAGTTGTAAATCCCGTTCTGTTCCTGCTCGATGTCCGTGAGTTGGGTGTAGCAAAATCCACAGATATGCTCAAGACTCAAGATCACATCAGTGAGCGCTTCCAAGCGGGTATAGAACTCTTCCGGGGTTTTGGGGTCATCTCCGTATCCCCAGGAGTCTTCTGAGTGCTGCTGCTGGGCACTGGGAATCCATTTGATTCCTCCGTATTCGTCAATAAGATAAGGCTGTCCCTGGTATGTGGAGTTCTGCTCGGAATTCCGAGTCCATATCTTTTTTTCCTCAGAGGGAGCCAGAAGATGTTGGAGCTTTTCCGGATTCTGCTCATAAGTGTGTTCAGTCCAGAGGTCTGTTTTGATATGAATGCCTCCGCTGGCATCATTGATGGGCCGAGTTGGGTCCAAAATTTTGGTGAGGTCATAAGTCTCTGTGAGCAGCCGTTCCAGTCTCTCTCCCCCTCTCCAGGTCTCATTAAAAGGAGTCCAGGCAATGATGGAGGGATGATTCCTGTCCCGGACAATGATATCACTCCATTCTGTGAGAAAGTTTCTGGCTGCTTCTCCGCTGGTCACATCCAATCCCCAGCTGGAAGACTCACCCCAGGTTAGATAACCCAATCGGTCTGCCCAAAAGTGAAACCGTTCTTCAAATACTTTTTGGTGAAGCCGGGCCCCGTTGAATCCGGCTTTTTTGGAGAGAAGAATATCCTTTTTGAGCGCTTCATCGCTGGGAGCGGTCCAGATGCCTTCAGGATAGAATCCCTGGTCCAATACCAGCCTTAAATAAATGGGTTGATTGTTGAGGTAGATTCGGTTGCCTTTGGTATGGATTTTTCTCATTCCCACATAGCTTTTCACCTGATCCAGGACTTTTCCTTTCTGATCCAAGACTTCGAGAATGAGCTCATAGAGAAATGGGTCTTCCAAAGACCACAGTCGGGGATTTGAGATCTCTATGGAGATGGGAGAACCTTGGGATGCGGCAAAGGAATCCTGTTGGACGGTTTGTTTCTTTTTTTGGACTGTGATTCGCAGATTCAAATCGTCTTTTGTTTCAAAAAAACGGGGGATGACAGTGAATTTTTCTTGGTCAATATCCGGGATGATATGGCAGGACTTGAGACCATAAGGGGAGACCGCTTCCAGCCACACTGTCTGCCAGATTCCTGTGGTTCGGGTGTAGTGACATCCTCTGGAATTGAAATCAGGACACTGTTTTCCTGCGGGCTGTACAGAAGAGCGGACATCATCAAATGCACAAACCACCAAACTGTGAGTGGAACCTGGCTCAACAAATGGGGTGATGTCTAAATCAAAAGAACTGGTTCCTCCCCAGTGTTTTCCGACAGACTGTCCGTCCACAAAGACTTCTGAGGCATAATCCACCGCCCCAAAATGCAGGGAGATAATTTTTCCTGCCCAGGATTCAGGGAGGGTGACGTTTCGTTGATACCAGACAGCGTTGATGAAATCCTTGTATTCAATCCCAGAAAGCTTGCTTTCCGGGCAGAACGGGACCAGGATGGTTCTTTTGAACCGGTCTGTGTTCTGAAATCCCCGCTGTTTTCCAGAAAGTCCAAAATCAAAAGTGAAGCTCCATTCCCCGTTCAAGTTGAGCCAGGTCTCTCTCACGAACTGAGGACGGGGATGTTCAGGCCTGGGAACGAGGGGCTGAGTTTGTTCTGAGACTTGTTGCTGGGATGAGGCAAAACTTAGGGTCAGGAAAAAAAGAATGAAAATGGAAACGGTTTTGAATCGGGACATTTTAAGAAACCTCCTTAGACATTTGGTGTTTGCATCACTCAAATCATACACAAATACCTATCATCAATCATCAAAAAGATTTCTATTTTCATGCATTTTTTATATAATGAACGTCAGGCAAGGTTAGTGGCCAGATCTTAAAATGTCTTATTTCAGTCGAGCTTTCAATCTGAAAATTCCAGAACGCCTGGAAACAGACCGTCTTTACATCAGACCTTTTGAAAACAAAGATTGGGAGCCTTTTTTTTCTTTTATGAGAGATGAAGTCGCCACCCAGTATCTCTCCTTTATCAAAGAGCAGAAGACATATCAAGGAGCTGAAGAACTATTTCACTTGATCCTTGAACGCTATGGAAAAGAAAACCAGATATTCGTCTTAGCAGTGATCAGAAAATCGGATGATCAATATGTGGGAGCCGTCGGTCTTTTGCCAGTTGAAGGAGGTACTGATGCAGAGGTCTTTTACTCCCTGATTCCGAAATACTGGGGCAAGGGATATGCCACAGAAGCCACGCATCGTCTTTTTGCCTATGTATTTTCTGAGTCAGATATCAACAGAATTGTGGCCTCTATCTATCCAATGAACAAGGCATCTGAAAAAGTGGCCAAACGGGTGGGAATGATTTATAAAGGTTTTGTGATGAGAGAGCTTCAAGGAAGCAAGGTCAAATTATACATCATCAAAAGAGAGGATTTTTTTTCAAGGGGATGACCCTAATACTATATATGAGGAGGTTTGGTTATGTCATCATTCCGTAGCAGGTTATTATGTCAAATCTTTTTTGTTTTGATCCTAGCTGTGTTTTTAAACGGAATTGTTTTTTCAGAGGTGCCGGAAAATGAAAAGAAGGTGGACTCCACAGACCCGGAGCAGCGATTGGACTGGTATCACCAGCATATGGAAATGAAAAACCAATCTGTGTTTAAAGGGCTGAAATGGAGATTTTTAGGGCCGGATGTCATCAGCGGGCGATGCACGGATATTGCTGTTCCAAAGGCAAGCAAGCACACCATCTATATAGGCGCTGCCACCGGAGGAGTGTGGAAGACTGAAAATTCCGGTATCACATGGAAGCCTCTCTTTGATGAAGCTCCTTCCATCTCCATCGGAGATTTGGCTCTTGCTCCTACGGATCCGTCAATCCTTTGGGTGGGAACTGGAGAAGCCAATATATTCCGAGCTTCTGTGGCCGGCACAGGTGTCTATAAGACCACGGACGGGGGAAAGACCTGGGAGCATATGGGTCTTGCAGACACTCATACTATCGCAAGGATCGTGATCCATCCTGAAAATCCGGATGTGGTGTATGTGGCAGCACCCGGGCATGAGTGGACCGATAACAAAGAGCGCGGGGTGTACAAGACTACAGACGGGGGAAAGACGTGGGAAAAGGTCTTCTTTATCAGTGAAAAGATCGGAGCCGTTGATTTGGTTATAGACCCCACGGATCCGGAGACTCTTTATGCCTCCATGTGGAACCGAGTCCGAAAGCGCTGGAGTGATCCCATGCCAGGTCCTGGAGACGGGATCTTTAAGACCATGGACGGGGGAAAGACCTGGACTCAAAAAACGAACGGACTTCCTGAACTCAAAAAAACAGGCCGTATCGGCCTGGATATTGCCCGGAGCAATCCCAATGTGCTGTATGCTTTTGTGGACAATCACAATCCGGGACGCATGCCTGAAAAAGGAGAGCGTGATGCATACGGCCGGCTGAGGAAAGGCCGGGTGATCAAAGGAGCTGAAGTCTACAGAACAGATGACAGGGCCGAAACTTGGAGAAAAGTCAGCCCCGATAACCGCTATATGGAAGGATTTGGGGGGACTTACGGATGGGTTTTTGGCCAGATTCGGGTAGATCCCAGTGATGAGAATACAATTTATATCATGGGACTCCGGCTGGCGAAATCAACTGACGGAGGGATGTCTTTTGACACTCTTTATTTCCCGGGTCTTCATGGAGACCATCATGGCCTCTGGATAGATCCCAGTGACTCAGATTATCTGGTCAATGCCAATGACGGAGGCATCAATATCTCTTATGACGGAGGTCAGACCTGGAGGGATTTCCATCACAATCTCCCATTGGTGCAGTTTTATAATGTAGCCTGTGATATGAAAGATCCGTTTTTTGTTTACGGATCGGTCCAGGACCATATGACCTATCGGGGGAATGTGGCTCACACTCTTCCCAGAGGCAAAAAACCCCAGTGGCTCATGACCCATTGGGAAAGAGCTCCGGGAGGTGAAGGGACCATCATTGCCATAGACCCAAAAAATCCTGATGTGGTCTACTCCTCTTCGTTTTACGGCCGGCTGATGAGGTCTGAGCGCAAGGGGGATCAGTGGTTTGTGAAGAATATTCTCCCTGAAATAGGGGAAGACGAGCCTCCCTTACGGGGGCAATGGCTGGCTCCCACCATCATCTCTCCTCATGACCACAATGTTATCTATCATGGCATGCAGTATGTGTTCCGTTCTCCGGATAGGGGAGAGACCTGGAAGCGAATCAGCCCGGACCTCTCTTACAATGATCCGGATAGGCAGGGAAAACTTCCTTTTGCCATCCCCTATGCGTGTCTGACAGCGATTTCAGAGTCACCTCTGAAAAAAGGACTGATCTATGCAGGAACAGATGACGGAAGAGTGCATGTGACCAAAGATGAGGGAGAGAACTGGGAAGAGATCATAGAGGGGCTTCCCTATAACAAGCATGTCTCGAGAACGGTGGCATCCCAATATGATGAAGCCACGGTGTATTTGACTTTGAACGGGCGCAGAGATGATGACTTTAGAGATTATATCTTCAGATCAGAGGATTACGGGAAGACATGGTCAGATATTTCCGGGAATATCCCCGGTGGTCCGGTGAATGTGATCCGGGAAGACCCGGTTCTTGAAAATATCCTTTATGTGGGAACAGACTTGGGAGTGTTTGTGAGTATTGATAAAGGAAAGACATGGCATTCCCTGTCCCATGGTCTTCCCAATTGTTTTGTGTGGGATCTGAAGATTCATCCCAGAGACCATGTTCTTGTTATTGCCACCAACGGACGGGGCCTGTATGCCATGGATGATATTTCCAAGATACATGAATACAAGTGAATTGAAATGAGAAAGGATCAGGAGAAACAATGTACTGCAATTTGAAAAATCGAAGTGTTACCAAACTGCTGGATTTCAGCCCTCAGGAAATCAGTTATCTTTTAGAACTTTCCAAAAAGCTAAAAAAGGATAAATACACGGGCAGTGAAGAGCAGAGGCTGTTGAGGGAAAACATTGTTCTCATTTTTGAAAAGACATCCACCCGAACCCGGTGTGCATTTGAAGTGGCTGCCTATGACCAGGGAGCTCAGGTGACTTTTCTGGGGCCAAAAAGCTCTCAATTCGGGCATAAGGAATCGATCAGAGATTCGGCAAGAGTTTTGGGAAGGATGTATGACGGCATTCAGTATAGGGGTTTTGGCCAGGAGGTGGTGGAGCAGCTGGCTGAATACTCAGGTGTTCCGGTGTGGAACGGACTCACAGATGAGTTCCATCCCACACAAGTTTTGGCAGATCTTTTGACCATGCAGGAGCACAGCAAAAAACCGCTGGGAGAGATTCAATTTGCTTTTCTGGGTGATGCCCAGAATAATATGGGAAATTCTCTGATGGTGGGTGCTGCAAAAATGGGAATGGACTTCCGTTCTATCGGGCCAAAAAAACTCCAGCCCAAAAAAGATCTGGTCCAAAAAGCAAACAAGATAGCGGATAAGACCGGAGCCAAGGTCCATATCACAGATGACATCAAGGCTGTGGAAGGATGTGATTTTCTGTATACCGATGTATGGGTCTCTATGGGAGAACCGGATTATGTCTGGGAAGAAAAGATCAATCTTTTGCGGCCTTTTCAGGTCAACAGAGAGCTGATGAAAATGACGGGAAATCCGGAGGTCAAATTTATGGACTGTCTGCCGGCTTTTCACAACCGAGAGACCAAAATCGGAGATGACATCTATAAGAAATTCGGGCTGGAGAGCATGGAAGTGACCGAAGAGGTGTTTGAATCTGCTGCGTCCATTGTGTTTGATGAATCAGAGAACCGGTTGCACACCATCAAAGCTGTGCTGGTGGCTACGTTAGTGGGAGGGGATTAACTGAGTTTCTTTTTTAAAACAAAGGAGGGGAAAAAATGAAAACATTTATTTTAATGACCAAACTGGGGCCTGAAGTCTCAAAAAAAATCAAAGACAGGGCCAAATTGGGAAGAGCCTGGCTGCAGGAAGTGAAAGAAAAATGTCCTGAGGTCAAGTTCAAAGCTCACTATGCTCTTCTCGGGTCCTATGATTTTCTGGATATTTATGAAGCCCCTGATGAAGAAACTGCTGCCAAGGTCTCTATGATCAGTCTTTCCAATGGGGCTTTTCATGCAGAGAGCTGGACAGCGATCCCTTACAAGCGATTTTTAAAATTGACCGAGGAAGTGTAACTCGCCAACATAGGGAATAATCAGGGCTCAACAAAGGAGAGGATCAATGGGTGACGCGTGTTTGGTGACCGGAGGAGCGGGTTTTATTGGATCCAACCTGGTCCGCGGACTGCTAAAAGAGAAGAAGAATGTCCGTGTGATCGATAATTTGTCTACTGGAGACATATCAAACCTGAAGGATGTTCTGGAGGACATCGAGTTTATTGAGGGAGATATCCGGTATCTGAACACCATTCAGGAAGCCTGCAAAGGAGTGAAATATGTATTTCATCAGGCGGCTGTCCCTTCTGTTCCTCGTTCCATTGAAAATCCTGTGGAGTCCAACCAGAGCAATGTGGACGGGACTCTCAACGTTCTGGTGGCGGCCCGGGACAAGGGAGTGAAGAGGGTCATTTTTGCAGGATCTTCCTCTGTTTATGGCGATACCCCTCAGCTTCCCAAAACAGAAGATATGAAGCCCAATCCTCTCTCACCTTATGCTATCACGAAACTGACCGGAGAGTATTACTGCAAAATATTCAGTGAGGTGTTTGGTCTGCAGACTGTGACCACCCGATATTTCAATGTGTTTGGTCCTCGGCAGGATCCGGAATCCCAGTACGCAGCTGTGATTCCAAAATTCATTGAGGCCTTTTTGAGAGAAACATCTCCCACTGTGTACGGAGACGGAGAACAGACCAGAGATTTCACCTATGTTGAGAATGTGGTTCATGCCAACATCCTGTGTTCCAGGGCCAAAAAAACAAACGGGGACATCATCAATATTGCCACCTCTTTCCGCATTTCCCTGAATGAGCTCATCAAGCTGCTCAAGGACATCACGGGAAAGGAAATCAAGCCCATTCACACCGAGCCCCGAAAAGGAGATATCAAGCATTCTCTCGCTGATATTTCCAGAGCCAAAAAACTCATCGGGTACAGACCTTTATTGGATCTGAAACAGGGATTGGTCAAAACGCTCCAGTGGATGAAGCAGGACCTTGATATCACCTAGAAGCTCTGGATGTGACTTCTCTGAATACTCTGAGAAAGTTTCCTCCTAATATCTTACGGATGTCTTTATCCTTATACCCTCTTCGGACCAGTTCTTCTGTGATATGGACCAGCTCTCCGGCGTGAGAAAGGCCTTTCGGAGTGCTGCTGATACCGTCAAAATCCGAACCCAATCCCACATGATCGCAGTTACCTGTGACTTTGATCACATGTTCGATATGATCCACCACTGTTTTGACATTGGTTTCCGGGGATCTTTCGGTCCTATCCGCTTTTAAGAAATGAGGAAGAAAATTGATTCCAATGACTCCCCGGTTTTTGGCCAGGGCTTTGAGCATTTTATCTGATAGATTTCTGTGGTGATCCGATAATGCCCTGCAGCAGGAATGGGAGGCCACTACCGGAGAATCTGATATCTTCATCACATCCCAGAACGTCTCATCATGCACATGGGAGACATCAATCACCATTCCCAACCGGTTCATTTCCCGGACCACGCTGTTTCCAAACTCAGTCAAACCTGCGTGTTTTGGTTCCGGGTCTCCTGAGGCATCGGCCCAGTCTGTTTGAAGCCAGTGAGTGAGAGTCATGAGCCTCACTCCGTTCTTATAAAAAGAGCGGAGAAGCCGGAGGTCATTTTCAATGGCATAACCTCCCTCGATTCCGATCAGAATCCCTGTTTTCCGGTTTCCCCGAAGCTGTCTCATATCATTAGGAGAAGTGACCAGAATCAAGTCCTCGGGATTTTGCTTGATGAGCTGGTGGACCGCATCGATCTGGGCAAAGGCTCTTGTGGCGGCCTTGTTCTTCTGAAGGTCGTTTTCCGGAGGGCCCACAAAACAGGCAAAGACCTGGAGGTCCACAGCACCTTGTTTCAGCTTGGGAATATCAATGTGTCCCTTGGCATTGTTCTTGGTCAGGTCTTCTCCCCGCATCGCTCGCCCTATAGTGTCGCAGTGCATATCCACCAGTGTGGAATCTTTATGAATGAAGCCGATGTGATAGTCCGGGTTGAGAAGGTTTTTTCTGCAGTCAGCAAGAAACACCAAGTGATCATAATGGTATTCCGCAGCCTGCTGAAGAAGTTCAGGCCGGATGATCTCTGCTCGATCTCCTGGTCTGTGGTATTCAGGATGCTCGTCATCTAGTTCTCTGGTGAGCACATTCCCTGACCTCAAGCTGATACAGGTGACTCCTTTAGCAAGGAAAGCGCTGTGGTCAGATCCTCTGTAGTCGATCCGGTATTTCAATCTCTGTCTGAATTTGGGATTCATATTTTCTTTGAGCAGAGCAAAAAACTCGGCAAATTCCCACATTCCTCCCACATAGAGGTCCAGGTCTCCGGTGCCCACCATATCTATATTCATGTACACCGCAGTTTTCTCTAAGGGAAAAATGGGATGTTCGACATAGTATCTGGACCCTACAAGACCCAATTCTTCTCCGGCCCAAGCAGCAAACACAAGACTTCTGTCCGGCCGGAATCCATTGGCCTGGATCACCCGTGCGATTTCCAGGAGAACTCCAACTGAAGAGGCATTGTCATCAGCGCCATTGTAAATGGAACCGTCTAAGCCCACTCCCAGATGGTCCAGATGGCCTCCGATCATGAGGTATTCGTTTTTGAGCTCGGGGTGCTTACCGGGGATCACTCCCAAAACATTGGGGGCTTTCCGGTCTTCATAGATGAAGTGGGTTTCCATTTCCACAACAATGTCCAGTAAACAGGGGCAAGGCTTTTTTTCACGGAGCATCCGGCTCACTCTATTGCGCCAGCTCATCTTCTTCAGATAAAAGATCTGATCCAGAGCTGTGCTGTTGACGGTCATAACCAGAAAATCTTGGGGGCAAGTCCCTTTTTTGGCGCCTGCAGGAAAACGCCACCCTCTGATCCGTTCTGCGATATTCATGAGAAGTACGCCGGAAGCCCCTTTTTTGATCGCTGTTTTGATTTTGCTGTCCAAGGTTTTGTCTTTGGCTGAGATGCCTGATAAGAAATCAGGAGCACCTGGAATGAGCAGCACGATCCGGCCGCTGACATCCAAATTCTCATAGTCATCCCACTGGTCTTTTTTAGAAATCAATCCATATCCGGCGAACGCTAAGGGAGCATTGAGCATCCCTGATCCGGTCCCGCTGTTGGGAAAAAAATCATGGGAGCGTCCGGGAAGGAAACTGATAGGCTGAGGAGAGATGATTTTGAGTCGGCAGGGCGGTTCAAAGTGCCGCCAGTCCTTGAATTCGACCTGCTGGAAATAGGAATCATTACTTCCCCCTGGTTTAAGCCCGAATTCTTTCATTTTTGCAGCCACATACCAGGCTGCTTTGAGGTATTCAGGGGTTCCTGATTTGCGTCCTTTGAAGTCATCAGAAGACAGATGATTCACATGTGCCCATGCTTTGTTTCCATCGGGTTTGACCTGTGTCCATGAATTTAGGGTAAAAACCAAAAGACCGATGCATAAAAATGAGATGAGTCTTTTCATATGAGCTCTCCTTAAAGACCAAAACAGTGCAGTTTACCATATGATTTGAAGCACAGCAATGGAGACTGGATAGAATGACAGAAGCTTGACTTGATTATTTCTTTTTGAACTTATAAAATTTGGAAGCTTACCTAAAATGATCTCTGATATTTCTATTGAACCTTTTCGCGGTGATCTCAAAGGTCTGGAAAGCATGGCTCATTCCTCCTGGCGGGATGAGTATGGAATGGACTCTTTCCCTAATTTTTACCGTCCGGCTTTTTTAAAATATCTTTTTGACCGCATTCCAGATAAAAGATATCTCATTGGCGCATATCAAGAGGATCAGATCGTTTCTTTTTTAGCCAATCTCCCGCAGCGCTTCTGTTTCCAGGGGAAAACTTTCCGCGCAGTCTACAGCTGTCTTATGGTCACCAAAAAGGAGCTTCTTCATCGCGGTATTGGCAAGGCCCTTATTCATGAAGCACTCAAACTGAACCAGAGTCTGAATATTGATTTCTCTTTGCTTACTCTGGAGAAAGGCCACCGCTCCACTATGATGATCCAGAATTTTGAGCAGACCGGACATCCTGTTGAGCAAGTCAAACGGAATCATGTGGTGGCCCGCATTCTTGACCTTCCCAGTGTCAGAGAATCTGAAGGATTGAAAAAATGGGAAAGCACAGCCATCAAGTTCATCGGAGCCCACCGCAATCCCAAGGAAATGAAAAGTGTTTCTCTTAGAGAGTTCAGGCCTAAAGACCTCAGCCGATGTCTGGAATTGCTCAATCAATACCAGGGCAAAGTGGAGCTGGCATTGATATGGGATAGGGATGACCTGGCCTGTGAATTGGATTTTCCCGGCGTATCCCAAACACTTGTGTGCGAAAAGTCCGGCCAAGTGGAAGGATTGATTAATTTTATCTATCATGAACACCTGGGCCGCACCAAAAGGAGATGGGCCTGGATCAATCATGTGGCTTATCCGGACCTTTCCTCCAGAGAGCGGTATGGCTTTATTCAGGGCTTTCTTCAGTACATCAAAGAAGAGCATTGTGTGGGAGCCATTGAGTGGACGAAAAATTATTACTCTATGCGTCCGTTGTTCCGCTCCCGGTTTTTTCCTTATTTTCGGTCAGTGAATTTGGTTTCATGGACCTTTAACAAAGAGATTTCGTTAAAAGATATTTCTCGTGTCTATGAAGTTCAGATTTGATAAAGCCTTGATGTTTTGATCAAACCTTAAATGGAGGAACGATTTATGTTTGTAAAATTCAAATACAGATCACAGTCCGTTTTTGTGCTGGTTGTGCTGCTGGTCTTTGTGTCAGCATGTGTTCAAAAAACAGAGAAAGATCTCCGATTTGAAATCACTTTTCCTGAGTCAGTGCACCCGGATTCAATAACCGGAAGAGTTTATGTGATTTTGGCTGAAACGAAAAACCGGGAACCCCGGCTTCAAATCCATGCCTATGGAGTGCCTTTTTTTGGAAAGGATATTGATTGTTTGAGCCCCGGCGCCTCAGCGGTCATTGACCAAAGAGACTTTGGCTATCCCCTGGAAAGCCTGAGCCATCTGCCTCATGGGGACTATTATGTTCAAGGATTTGTCAATGTTTACACCAAGTTTGAACGCTCCGATGGTCATGTGTTGTGGATGCACAATGACCAGTGGGAGGGACAGAGATGGAACCGGTCTCCTGGAAATCTGTACAGTGAGGTCAAAAAAATCACCATCCCTCCTTCCAGACACAATTCAATCCGATTGAACTGCGACCAAAAGATCCCTCCGGTGCAGGTCCCTCCGGATACAAAATGGGTCAAACGGCTCAAATTTCAAAGCAAAATGCTTACTGAATTCTGGGGAAAACCGGTCTATTTGGGAGCTACGGTCCTTCTTCCCAAAGGATATGATGAGCATCCTGATGTCCATTATCCTGTTAACTACATCCAAGGTCATTTTTCTCTCCGCCCGCCCCATGGTTTTCAAGCTGAAGAACCCCATTCCGATAACCGCTGGGCAGGATGGGGGCATGAATTTTATAAATTTTGGGTTTCGGATGATTCTCCCCGGATGCTGCTGGTCACATTCCAGCATCCCTGCCCCTATTATGATGATTCCTACGGAGTGAATTCTCCCAACACCGGGCCTTATGGGGATGCCATCATACAAGAGCTCATTCCCATGGTGGAACAAAATTTCCGGATCATTCAAAAGCCTTATGCCCGGATTCTCTCCGGAGGATCCACCGGAGGATGGATCTCTCTGGCTCTTCAGATCTTTTATCCTGAATTTTTTGGAGGCACTTGGTCTCTGTGTCCCGACCCGGTGGATTTTCGGTATTTTCAGTGTATCAACATTTATAAGGATGAAAATGCTTACACCAAAAGAAGAGGATGGATCCAGGTGCCCACTCCCAGCGATCGTTCGCTGGATGGCATTGTCAGGCTGACTTCAAGACAGAGAAATCATATGGAGCTGGCCATGGGAACCCGATGCCGTTCCGGGGAGCAGATCGATATTTTTCAGGCTGTTTTTGGACCGATCGGTGAAGACGGATATGTGAAGCCGCTTTTTGACAAGCGGAGCGGGGATATCGATCCTAAGGTGGCTCAGTACTGGAGAGAACATTATGACTTGAGGCATTATCTGGAGAGAAACTGGGAGCGCATGGGACAAGATCTAGAGGGAAAAATCCATATCTATGTGGGGGATATGGATACCTATTATCTCAATAATGCGGTGAAGCTCTTGGAACGTTTTCTGGAGCGCACCACTGATCCTTATTATAATGGAGTGGTTGAATACGGAGACGGAAGACCGCACTGCTGGGGACCTGACAGAAAGGAGCTTTTAAAATCATTCCAGGAGCATATTCTCAATAACGCACCGGATAGTGGAGATGTTCCCTGGTTGTATTGAGGAGAAATCATTCTTCTTTCTCAGGAAAAAAGGAAGTTGAATTCCCGGAAATTCCGGAGCAGCCAGTCAAAAAGAAGAAGAAACAGCCCTCTTATACACTCTTTTTCTTTTGTGCAGTCTGGCGTCATAATACCTCCAGAAAGCCTGCACTTTTTTATTGGTTTCCAGCTCGCTGTTGGTTTCCGTTGTTTGGATGCCTTTTTGTAAAGCGGTCTGAGTCAGGTCTGCCATGATGGCTGCATTCACTCCTTTGTTCTGATATTCGGGAATGATGCCCACTAAATAGAGATCTAGCTTTTTGGGATTTTTGAGTGCCCGGAGAATGTGGATGAATCCAAATGGAAAAAGCCTTCCTCCGGCTTTTTGGAACGCTTCTGAGAGAGAAGCCATGATGATGGCAAAACCCACCACATTGTCGTTTTTATCCAGAACCAGAGAGACAAAATCAGGATCAATATAGGAAAGGTATTGTTTTTTGAAAATCTCGATCTGTTTTTTTGAAAGTTCGACAGCGTAGAAAATATCCCGGTAGGATTTATTGACAACATCAAATATTTGTTCTGCATAGGGAAGGAGCTCTTTTTTGGATTTGGCTTTAAACAGCCTGAGGTGGAATCTCTTCAAAACGATCTGAGAGAGCCTTTCTGCTTTTTCTGGAATTTTCTCCGGACTTTTGACTTCATACTCAACATAGTCGATCTCCTTTTCAAATCCGAAGTGTTCCATATGCCGGGGATAGTAATCAAAATTATATACAGATGCAATGGTCGGGACCTCTTCAAAGCCTTTGATCAGCATGCCCTGCTGGTCGAAATTCGTGAACCCTAAGGGGCCGTGCATTCCTTCAGCTCCCTGTTTGAGGGACCACTGCCGCACTTTTTCGAGAAGCGCTCCGGAGACCTCTTTATCATCTGTGAAATCGAACCTGGTGAAATTGGAAAAATTGATGTTCCATTTGGCAATGAATTTTTCATTGTAAATGCCGCCGATTCGACCCACGAGCCGGTTGTTTTTATAAGCCAGCCAAAATCGGGCATTGCAATAATCAAAAGCAGGGTTTTTATCAGGACGTAAGGAGTGTATTTCATTTTTGATCAATGGTGGGACCCAAAAATCATTGTCTCGGTAATGAGAAAAAGGGAATAAAACAAAGTTCTTTAAGTCTTTGTTGGTCTTGACTTCTTTGATTTCAATAGTCATGAAAAGCTCCTTGTCATAAAAGATGGTGTTTCTTATACCAGTTGATGATATCCTGGATCCCTTGACTGTATTCCGTCTGATGTTTGAATCCCAGTTCCTGTTGAATTTTTTGGCTGCTGTAAAGATGATAGTGATTTCGAGTGCTGCACAGATAGCGTGTGGTTATCAAAGGATCGTTTCCTGTTATTTTTGCAATGATTTCCGAAGATTTTGCGATTGAAAGCAACACAGGGTAAGGGATTTTGATCACATAAGGATACACTCCCATTTTCTGGGCTGCAATTTTCAGCAATTCCCGCCAGCAATGGATTTGATGGTCAGTGATATAATAGGTTTGAGAACAGGCTTGTTTCTTTTCTGCCATAAGAATCAGTGCCTGAGCCAGGTCCTTGACAAAACAAATGCTGGTCTGATGATCTTTTTTTCCCAGAACAGGGAAGAGATGTCTTTTCAGAAGCTTAAGTAATAGGTAGACTTCCTTTTGTCTGGTGCCGATCACATTGGGCGGCCTGGCTATGGTGATTGGGATTTGATCCTTGAATCCAAGCACCTCTTTTTCAGCTAAAAGTTTGCTTTTTCCGTAAAAAGAAGAGGGTCTGCATGTGCAGGTCTCATCTCTGATAGAGGGATCAAGCACTGGCCCTGATGCAGAGATGCTGGAGACAAATACAAACTTTTTAAGCCCCGGATTCCTCTCAACACAAGCTTGGATAAGATATTTAGTGGCCAGCACATTCGCTTTGTGATAATCGGTCCAATCTACTGCATGCAAAACAGCGGCAAGATGAAACACATAATCCATTTCAGCCACAGAATTCCTGAGAGAGTGCTTGTTCAAGTAGTCAGCGGTCACAAATGACACATCCAGGCCATGAGTCCATTTCAGGTCACTGTTTTTTCTTATCAGGCAGGTGACCTCATATCCTCTTTGGATCAGACCTTCGGTGAGATGGCTTCCGATGAATCCACTGCTCCCTGTGACCAGAGCCTTCACTCTATCTCCTTTTCACACACGCCGAGTTCTTTTTTAAATTCATTGTAGAGAAGGTTTTGCTTGATTTTTTCAGGAAGAATCCTGTTTAAGAAAAGAAGGAGCCGATTGGAGAATCCAGGGACAATGATTTTTTTTCCTCTGAGCATATTTTTGATACCGGTTTCTGCGATTTTCTCCGGAGTGATTAAAAAAAGGTTCCCCTTGGCACCATGAGTGGAGATCCTTTGATTGGAATGGGTGTTGGTCTTGATCCCGCTGGGGCACAGGATGCTGACTTGTACACTTGAATCTTTCAGCTCTTCCCTGAGAGCTTTGGAAAAATTCAACACAAAAGCTTTGGAGGCAGAATACACGCTTTTGAAAGGAATGGCAAAAAAAGCCGCTAAACTGCAGACGTTGAGGATATAAGCAGATTCCAGTTTTTTCATGGAAGGGATGAAAACACGGCAGAGAAGAACCAGTGCTCTCATATTGAGCTGAATCCTTAAGTCACTGTACAGAAGCGGGGAATCTTCGAATGAGATGCAGCCGGTCAATCCCGCATTGTTGATCAGTGCATTGACAATCAATCCTTTTTGTTGGCACACGCTGTAAATCTTTTCAGGGGCTTGTTTTTCCGATAGATCAATGCCCATAGGCACCACACTCACTTGATATTTGTTTTGGATGTATTCGGTTGTATGAGCCAGATTATGATCAGGGAGAGCCACCAAAATGAGGTTCATTCCTCTTTTGGCGCACTCTTCGGCAAAACATTTGCCAAGGCCGCTGCTAGCCCCTGTAATGAGCGTGCAAGTTTTTTTTTTATGTCTTGTCATGATGAGACTTCTGTTGATTTTGAAGCCAGATTATGGTTTTTTTCAAACCTTCCTCAAGTGGGATGGATTTGTAGCCCAGTTCTTGGCAGGCTTTTTTGCTGGAAACAGGCCAATTCTGGGATAATTTTTCCACCATTTCTGCGGTGATCCACGGTTCAAAAGGAAACACCCATGCCAGCCATTCCAGGAAATGGGAGATCGCTTTCAGCAAAAGGGGAGAGACATGAAACATATAAGTGTTCTCCTGAGATGCTTTTTTTATAGTATCAAACAACCTGTTATAGGATACGTTTTCACCTCCCAGGATGTATTTTTCCTTATCAAGCCCTTTGACCATGGCAAGAATATGCCCGTTGACCACATCATCGATAAACACATAATTTCCTAAGCTGTTTCCCTTACCGGGGATGATGCGCCACTGTCCTTTCAAATACAGCCGGATGATTTTAGCCACCGAGTTGCTTTGTTCCAAAGGACCCGGGCCATAGACTCTGGTTGGGTACACCAGCACAACACCCATGCCTTTTTTGGAGTACTCCAAAGCCAATGAGTCGGCTTCTTTTTTTGTTTTTTCATACTCGGTGAAAAATCGGGTGTTCCGAATAGTCTGTTCATGGACCTCACTGTTTGATGAGGGGCCGAAAACACCGGCGGTAGAGGTCACCACTGCTTTTTTGACACCCTGATCCAAAGCTGCCTGCAGAACATTTTGAGTTCCTGTGATATTGACCCTGGAGTAAAAGTCAGGGTTTTTAGTCCATATTTTTGTCTGAGCAGCTGTGTGAAAGACACCATCACATCCTTTCATTGCTTTGTGAAGGCTTTGAGCGTCCAGAAGGTCCCCTTTGAACAGCCGGACCTGGGAGAGGTTGATCACAGATGTTTTGGGCTGGGAGCGGTACAGGGCGTGGATTCTGTGGCCGGAATGGGCTAATTTTTTCACCAGTGCGGCACCGATGAATCCAGTGGCTCCGGTCACAAAATAATTCATTTTCTATTCCTGCTCCACTTTGTATGGATTTCTGGATTGAAATACAGGGAAGCCCATTCGTCTGACAGGCAGAGAACTGTGTGAGTGAAAAAAGCAGCCCATATGGTCTTTGTTTGAAAAGCAACCATACAGAAAACAAAGCCCAACAGAAAGGAGCCCAGGATTTCTTTCAAGTTTTTATGAAGATGAAACACAGCATAGAGGATGATATTGATGACCACTGCCGGCCAAAGACCGAACTCTCTCAAACAGGAAAAAAACAAGAGCCCTCTCAGGAGCCATTCATATGCAAAAAGATATAAAATCCATGAACCGGCACTCAAAAAAACAAGGCCCGCACTCCACTCCCGGGTCCTGATCTGGGGACTGGTTTGCTGGTGGGAGCGGCTCCGTGCATTCCTAAAGCTCAGGGGAATGATGACAGCAGATAAGCCCAGAGTCCAGTAAAGAGATGGAAAGAAATGTGTCAAAGACAGCCCATAATCAAACGGATTTAGAGAGAATCCAATCCATATCAATAGAGCAGGGATGATGCCGTACAGTACAATCCCACTCCCCCTCTGCAGCAGCACCCAAAGGATGTTTGTCTTTGGGGCTTTGAGGCTGCTGATGAATCGATTCAGGAACGGTTGGGAACGGGAAATCATAAAATAGAGAAGATAGGCGCTCAAGGAAAGAACAATGGAGAGGATAGCTGGGTGTCCCTGAACATACATCTTTAATTGCCGTTGTGCAATTTATATTTATAAGGCAGCGTGTTTGACAGAGTTCAGGTCGAGATTGAGACGGTCTCTCACAAAGGCGAATGCTTTGATGGTCTCGTCGATCTGTTCTTGTGTGTGGGATGCGGTGGGGATCATTCTGAACAGGATGATCCCTTTGGGGACAACCGGATACATGACTCCTGTGATGAAGATTCCGAGTTCTCTGAGTTTGGATATGATCTGCATCCCCATTTTTAAGTCTCCTGCCGGAACATACACGGCTGTGATCGGAGATCGGCCTTTACCGATATTGTATCCCAGATTGGAAAGACCTGTCTTGAGTTTTTCTGCATTTTCAAACATCTTTTTTCGTCTGGATGCACCATTTTTCACCATTTCCAGAGTCTTTTTAAGAACTTCCACATACACCATGGGAAGGCTTTTGGCAAAAACCTGGGTTCGTGCATTGTAGCGGATCCAGTCAACCACTTTTTTATCCGCTGCAGACACTCCGCCTATGCCAGCAAAAGCTTTGGCAAATGTGCCAAAATAAATATCGACTTGATCCTGCAGGCCGAAATATGAAGCTGTGCCTTGGCCTGTTTCGTTCATCACTCCAAATCCATGAGCATCATCAATAAACAGGCGGGCGTCATATTTTTCTTTGAGTTTGCATATGTTTGGAAGGTCAGCGAGATCGCCCCGCATGCCGAAAACACCTTCTGTGACGATCAGCACACCGCCTTTTCTGTCTCTATTGATGCGTTTGAGATGGCTTTCCAAACTGTCCATGTCATTGTGCCTGAAGGCGCGGAATTTTCCTGGAGCCAGAAAAGTGGCGTCCAGCATGGAGGCATGAGACAGTTTGTCAATGACAATGGTGTCGTTCCGGTCTACTAAAGAGGCGATAGTCCCAAGAACACCCAGATATCCATAATTGAAAAGAATGGAGGACTCTTTCTCCAGATAGTCTGCCAGCTGTTTTTCCAATTCCTTGTGGTGCTGAGTGTTTCCGGTCATCATTCGCGACCCCATTGGAGAACTCAGTGGAAATTTTTTTATTGTTTCCTCGGATAAAGCCTTGATTTTTTGGTTTTCAGCCAACCCCAGGTAATTGTTGATAGACCATTGAATGCATTTTTTTCCGTTGAAAATGGTGGTGGTCCCGGGAATGGGGTCCAGGATCGGGCGGGTGAAAAAATAATCATCTTGAGCGCGGAAGATTCCAAAATATCCGCTTTCTGTGCCACATTTATCAAACAAATCCATGTTTCATCTCTCCGATAGCATAAGTTTTGAGATATTCTCTAAATTGACTGGTTATTTATACCAAAGCCGTTGTTCAGAGTCAATAAGAAAGAATGAGTCTGTCTATGCTTTCATCCAGATTTGAATTGACTCTCTCATCAGTTTGTATTATAAGAGGATGAATCCAACAAAGGAGAGACCATTGAGGAAGAAAGTAAAAAAAGGCATGGTGCTGCTGTTGGGAGTTGCGTTTTTCACTACATTCGGTTTTACCCAGATAGAGTTGACTGCTTTTGGACTTTATAATTTGAATCTGTCTTATCCTGGGAATGGAGAATTCAACAGCATTCTGGAATCAGAAATCTCATCTTGGTATCCTGAGTGGCAGGCCTTTTTTTCCACTGTCCTGGAGCAGAAGAACGGGATAGGATTTGGGGGCCGGATCGCTTACAATCTGACTCCTTCCACAGGTTTTGAAGCCAGCATAGAATACATCATGGCTGAAACTGCGTTTACAGAAGGGCTGGTTGATAATTTGCAGGATAGGATGGAATCCATTGGATATGGTGATTGGATTGAAACCGCCACCAGATCAGGCGGGAATATTATCCGTTATTACGGAAACCTTGTTTTTGACTTCACTGAATCCAGTCGATGGACTCCATATGCTACGGCTGGTTTGGGAATCACCCAGTTTCAAATCCAGGAGGAGCTGGGACCTGAAATCGAAACCGGATACGGATTTGTCGATGAAAAGATTCATATTCATTACAAAAAGGTCTCTGCCCTCACATTCAACGGGGGGCTTGGCCTGAAAACTCTTTTCTCACAGAATATCGGGTTGAGAATTGATGCCCGGATTTTTATCTGTGATCCGAATTTTGAGCAGATGATCAGTCTGGAGGTTTTAGGAACCACTTATTATGACGATATAGGGTCTTATATTCAGAGCGGGACCCATGTGGATACCAATCTCAACATCGGCTTTTTTGCAAGGTTCTGATACAGCACAACCTGTCTATGAAAAAAACGGCCAAAGGAACGGCCTTTGCCAGGGCCGGTCTTTTAGGAAATCCTTCGGATGGTTATTTTGGAAAGACCATTGCCGTATCTGTGAAAAATTTTCATGCTGAAGTCAGACTTCATGAGAGTCAAGAATTGGTCATCAAGGATTCTCCAAGAGATCGGCCTGTATACAGCAGTTTATCTCATATGTTAGAGGATATTCACAGCTTTGGATATTATGGAGGAATCCGGCTCATCAAAGCCGCCATCAACAAATTTCATCAATACTGCAGGGAGAATGGTATCCAATTAGAGAACATCAATTTTTCCCTCAATTATCATTCTGATATCCCGCGTCAGCTGGGCCTGGGAGGATCCAGTGCCATCATCACAGCTGCGCTTCGTGCTTTAATGGATTTTTATGATGTTTCAATCCCTCAGAACATCCTTCCCTCCCTGATATTAGAAGCGGAACGTAAAGAATTGGGAATCAATGCCGGGTTCATGGACCGGGTGGTTCAGGTGTATCAAGGATGTGTGTATATGGATCTGGACCGGGACATCCTCAAATCCGAGGGTCATGGGCTTTATGAAAAATTGGATCCGCAGCTTCTGCCTCCACTTTATCTGGCTTACAAACCGACTCTTGCCAAAGTATCCGGAAAGGTATTGAGTGATATCCAGGCGGGCTATGAGAGGGGAGACCGATTCGTCAGAGACACCTTAAAAAAGATCGCCCACAAAGCAGATGAGGGAAAAGAAGCGATCAAGAAAAAAGACTTTGGTCAGCTGCACCATCTTATGAATGAAAATTTCGACTTGAGAAGTCAGATCATGACCATCAGCCCTGCCAATTGGGAGATGATCAAAACAGCTCGTAAATGCGGGGTCTCAGCCAAATTTGCTGGTTCCGGAGGAGCGATCATCGGGATGTACCGCAGAGAGCCGGGGTATGAACAGTTGAAAAAAGAGATGGAGAAACTTCAGGCCATTGTTATCAAACCCCTTATCGAATGATCTGGTTTCATCAGGTCATGACTGTTGGCCGAAAGATCCGGATTCTATTTCAGTGTGAGAGTCTTGGTAATTTTTCCGCCAAATCTGGACTCATATTTGATTTCAATACTCCCTTTTCCAGAGACCAAGAATTGATATTCCACATGGCCGAATCCCGGGATAAATAAGAATTGGAGTCCGGGCCTGTGTTCTTTATAGGAGACGGTGTCTCTGTAAGGGTCTGTGAGTGTTCCACCTGCCAGAATGCGGGCTTTATTTCCTGAAACCCTAAGGGTGTCTTTGGGATAGAGTTTATTCTTCTGTGAGTAATAGCTCATGGTCGGGATGGCTTTGGAGTTTTTAAGTCTAACCCTGAGTCTGTACAGATCGTTTTTGATTTTTTTCAAATCAAAAACACTCAAACTGACCTCAGGTGTGTTTTTCGCAGAGAACAGAATAGCCATGGCATTCCTGTGCACCAGGTCTTTGAGCATGAAAGGGGCTGGCATTCGGGAAGAGAATTTGACCCATCCTCCGATCTCCACTTTTCCGTAAGTGGGGTGTTTGTAAGGGGCCCAGGATTTGTACAGTTCCCCTTGTGCCAGATGGTCGTTGAACTTGAGTCGTTCCCTGACCACGTCATTGGATTCAGTGAAAGGAGCTGCTAATCCGGTTTCAGGTTGCACACGCTTTTCTTCTTCTCTGGTTTTGAATGTTTCGGAGGAAGATTGAAAGAGTTCCCCCACAAATCCATAAGCTCCGTTGCAGCACACCATCCATTCGATGAAGTCTCCGTAAGTGGTGTACAGGTCTTTCCAGCCCACCAGGTATTGATATCCCGGCGTGATCCGCTCGGCCTGCTCTCCCAAATAGTCATAGACCTGGATATCTTGAGGGGGGTAGGAAAGTTTTTTCTGGCTCGGGCCTCTCAAATACATGCCTCCTGAGTTGTGAAGGGCCCAGGCAATGCAGATATTGGGCCGCTGACGGATATAGGAGGCCATGGCTTTTATGCCTTTTCCCGAGAAGGGATATTCTCCGGCACCCGCCTGAACATATTCCGGCATCCAGTCAAATCCCCAGTTCCTATTGGGATCCACATATCCTTCTGAATCTTCGTTGATCAGGCCGTCTCCGTCATTGTCGATTCCTTCTTGTCCCAAAACAGTCCATTCTCCTTGTTCTCCTGGTTTAACCCGGAGCATCAGACGAGGATCTTCAGGATCTGTTTTGAATTCGCCCAGAGGGTCTTTTTTGCGCATCAGGCATATATTTCCGTCTCCGTCCAGGTCATCAGGAAAGTCTTCATTGACCAGGCCGTCCCGATCATCGTCTTTGGGCCTTCGCAGGCCTCTGTTGCTGCTTGATGTGTTGGGATCCTTGAAAAAATGATATCTTCCGTCCACATTCACTGTGGGAATGATATAGAAGCAGTTTTTGTTGACCAACTTTGTGATTTGGGGATTCTCACTATACTTGGTGAGGATATAATTGAGAAAATACAAACAGACCTCTGTGGCCTGGATCTCATTTCCGTGGATATTTCCGTCAACATAAATTCCGGGTTTGTCCTGCTCAGCTCCTGTTTCCGGGTTGTTCACAGTCATACAGTAAATGGCGCGTCCTTCTTCGCTGGTCCCCACTTCATCCAGTTGGGTGAGTTTTGGAAATGTTTTGTGCAGGGCTTTGACAGCCTGGACCACTTGTTCATAGGAATAATAGTGGTCAAAGGTTAGAGGAACAGTGATCTTTGAATCAGAGGCTCCTGCATGGATTGTGACGCATATGAGGAGCCCTGCTGTGAGTAAAAAGAGTGCTGTTTTTTTCATCTGTTGCCTCCTAAGAAGATGGTCTTGGAGTCTTTCCATGCCATACGGGTGTTGGCATGGATTTTAATTTCTGAAGATTTTTGGGCATGGATCAACCAGCTCACTTCCTGGCTGTTGTTTTTTTCAAAGGATTTGATCAAGCTTCGCTTTTTGCCTTCTAAGATTTCAATCTCTCCTTCCAAAGTGACCGCTACAGGCAGGATTCTGTTGTTCCTTTGCCCCATAGCTGTTGGATAAGGCAAATATCCTGAATTTTGAATCCATGCTTTGATCAGGAAAAGGCCCTCTCCCAGGTTTTTGACTTCTGTGTGAGAGATGTTTATATGAGCCATTTTGTCTGCCACTTCAAAGACCCAGGGAACCTGGCCTTCCAGCAGCGGCTCAAGCATGTCTGCGGGAGGGGTGTTTTTGACAAACGGGACTTGTCCTCCGATTTCCACTTTTCCTAAAGTGGGATGGTCATAGGACTCCCATTTCACAAAACCTTTTCCATCCAATTTTTTATCGCTGAAGGCAAGAAAGGCTTTTTCTTCAGGTGTCCCTGCTTCTGTGTCTTTGGGCTGGGGCATTTTTTTCAACATCTCTGCCATTCTCAGGGTGTCCATAGCACCGCTTTTGACAGCTTCAATAACGTTTTTGGCCTTGAATTGTTCCGGGGCTCCGATAGATTTGAGAAATTCATCGATTTTTTCCTCGCCCAATGCAATGAATTCTTCATTGGTCATTTGTCCGAGTTTTTCAGGTGTGACTTCCTGTTCTTTCTTCTCTTCCTTCACTTTAGGCAAGGTCCAGAAATCTAAACTGAACGAAGGAAGACCGAGATGGTAATAAGCCCAGAGTTCAAAGGAGCCGTCCTTGGCTCTTTGAGGATCCAGGCGCTCTGTATCCAGGTTGTTTTGTTTGAGAAATTCTTTATATTTTTCAGAGAGCTCATTATAGTATTTCAAGTCCTCGGGAAGGGGATTGACCACAGCTCCCAGTCCCAAGAATTGGGCCACCAAAGATTCTGTGATTTCCATCCCTTCCGGGACGTAAGGCTGAAGAAGTTCAATGATTTCTTTCATGGTGTATGTTTTTTCTGTGTCGATTCCCAGCATCTCTCCGTATCTTTCCGGGATTTTCAGCTGGTCCATATTCACAGAGCCTTTTCTGCCACCTTGCGGGGGTTTGAGACAGAAATTGGTGCTGCCGAAACAAAAGGTCAATCCGATCTCTCTGTGCTCCATGATGAACTTGATAAGGTTGTAGCTCTCTTCTTCGCTTCCAGGCCAGGCGCCGCCTGTTTTGGTATGGAAATGAAAGAGATGGGGAAAATTGATCCCGATGTTCACCCCTCCCGGACCGTCCTCGTTGTATTCTCCGTCCCGGTCATTATCCAGCCCCTCAGAATAAAGTCGGTACACTCCTTGTTCACCTTTGCTGGGATCAGCTTGTTTCATGAGCCGGGGTTCTCCGGGGACTGGCATCCAGGTGCCCTCCGGGCTTTTCACCCTCATCATGGTGTAGATCCCGTTTCCGTCTAAGTCTTCCATTCCGTCTTCATCCACTTGATCATCCATATCATCATTGACGGGTTTGGAGTTTCTGGCGTCTTGGGTCAAAGGATTTAGAAAATACCGGGCTGCTGCATCAGGATTGCCGCAGGGAAGAATGTACCAGGTCTTGGTCTTTGCCAATTTTTCATCTTCCAGGACTTTTTTGGCCAGATATAGGGCAGCTTCACTGGCAATAGGGACCGTTCCTTCCATATTTGCAGCCACCAGCACAGCAGGAAGTTCTTTTTCAGCTTTGTTTGTTTCGCTTCCGATTTCCAGAATATACAGTTCTCTCTGAGAAGGGGTGGAGGCGATCTTGTGAAGTCTGGTTATCTCAGGATAGTCTGCAGCCAGAGCTTGAACTGCTTTTATTAACTCCGCGGGATTGTGGTATTGGTCGAACTTCAGGGAATCCGTGGACGTGAAACCCCAGGAAGAAATAAAAAGCAAAAACAAAAACACAGGCAATATTTTTCGATTCATGGGCTCCTCTCTTTTTTTAATATAAGAAAAATACAACACCTCATTAATTTCAGCAAGCTTTCAATCTTAAAGCGTGAATAATCCAGGTTATTTATTGTATACGGATTTTATGTGTTAAAAGTTTTGTTCAGGAAAAAAATTAGGTTAGTAGGTTATGTATCCGGACCGGTATGACAGCTTGTATTTTTTATTCTTGGTTTTGACTTCGATGGTATTGAATTTATCTCCCTCTGAAGCCTTCTCCGGAGTGTAATAAAGGAGGTAATAATTCTTGTTTTTTTGAGTGCAGTTTTTAAAAGAAACCAACGGGTTTTGAGTGGTGTACACATCACCTCCTGTGGCCTTGGCTGTTTTTGAGAAGCTGTTGAACACATCTTCTGACTGTTCATGCATCTGTATTCCAGAATAATGAGAGGGTTTTTTATCAATAAACAAAAAATTGAAATAAATCCCTGCATCGGAGTAAGCTCGCATGATTTTTTGTGTGTCCAGTTTGGGTTCTCTGCTGTAGACAGCCATGAGGTCCTGAAGGTTTCCTAAAATATGAGGTTTGTCCTGGAGCATAGAGGTCAGCTCTTGAATGATTCTGGGCTGGATCTCGGGCCGGAATTCTCTCTCATAGATGAAATACACAAATTTTTGTCCTGTTTTGTTTTTAAGTTGACGGGCAAATTCAAGAAAATTTGTCTGATTGACCAAACGGAGCTGTTCGATTTGGCTGAGGGTCTCTCTATAACGGGGAAGTAAAAATTCGATACCAAAAGAATCAATGCTTGAGTCTTCTTCAAATTCAAATCCGGAACGTGAGCTGGAACCGGAAAGACTGCTGACGATCCTTCTGAGGTCTCTCATAAGACTCTTGTACTGAGAGGAGCCGGTTTGAGTGTCTTTCCTCACGATTTTTATCATCTCCTCAGCCAGCTTTTCTCTGGGCATAGACTGAAGAGCCTGATTGGTCAGGGTGTAGTTTTTCATAGGGGTCATGATTTCAAGGGAGTCATTTTCTGTGATCACATCTGAAAAGAAATATTCTATGGAATCTGCGATTTTGGGATTGTATTCGGTCAGCTGGAACAGAAGGTAAAATGTTCGGGAAACATCCGGATCGATTTCTAAGGATCCTTCCTCTCTGACGATGCGGTCCTTTTGGGCCAAATACAGGGCTTTGATTTGTTGTTTGACTCCGTCTTGATAAATCTCAAAATCTTGGATGTTCAAATTGTCCACAAATTCATTTTCCTCAAAAACACGCACGGGAACAGCGATGCTTTTTTCCTGGGCCATAGCGATTTTGGCCTGTGTGAAAATAAGGGCGCTGATCAACAAAAGGCATAAGATTAAAAACAATTTTTTCATAGAAATGTCTCCTTATAAATCTCAATGCAAAATATATGCCATCTCTTGTAAGAGAATGAATTCCTTTTTATTGAGAAAATGTGTCCTCTTTTTGTGTCATGTGTCTGTAAAAGACATCGTCTTTCAAAGGACCTATTCATTATAGAGGATTTGATGATTAATGCAATACACCGAGGTCCAAATCAGTGATGTGGGCCCACATGATTCCATTTTTGTTTTTGACATAATGAATTCAATTATTTATATTAATAAAGCAAAGGCAATAAAGGAGATCCCATTAAGATTGGGAAAGACAAGATCAGGCAGGGAACAAATCAAATCAGGCATATGATAGGAACCATAAAAGGGAAAATGTATCATGATTAGTCAAAAAGAAAAAAGGCGGGAAAAAAGGAAAAAAGAGAAACAAAAGGTAGAATTGGAAATCTTTTCAGAAGCTTCTGCGCAAAACAATTCTGCTTCAGAAAAGTTCAAAGCAACCACAGAGAATCTTTCATTGAGCGGAGTCAAAGTCAAGAGCGATAAATATTTTCCTGTCAACACACTATTGAAAATAAAACTTCCCTTACTTAAAGCCAAATCTGTTTCCTTAAGAGGGAAAGTGCGCTGGGTGAGAAACATCAAAGAAAAAAATGATTTTGGAATGGGAATCGAATTCATTGATACTCTCCCCGCAGAGTTTATCACTCTTATGGAGCACTTGTACGGGATATCCAAACCTTCATAGAAAACAGCAAAGCGCTCTTTTAGGGACGGGGTTTGAATTCGATTCTTTGGCGATCAGTTCCCCCGTGCTGGGACCAGATATTGATATCAATCCAGCCTTTTTGCCCTTTTGTCTGGATCAGAATACAGAATTTCAGTGAATCTTCCCCTCTGAGTCTGAATTCGATCTCATCGGACCGGACAGGAATGCATTCCTGTCGGTTATCAATAGGGCTGAGTTTAGGGACTCCTTTCAGAACAGGAACAATGGAGATGTTTGAGGAGGTTTTGATTTGCAGTCTGTCTTTTTCAGTCCGTCCGAGCTTGATAGATCTGTCTGAAGCCGTGGGATACAAGTGGTCATTTGTCACCTCAACTTGCAGCCAATAGAGGTCATGAGAAACCGGTTTCACTTGAATATCAGTGATGTCGACTTCCGGGAACTGACTGGCACAGTACATGACGAATTGGGCATTTTTCAAGGCTTCCATTTCAATGTATCTTGCTGGGGGTGTCCGGTAGACATGCTTTTTTCGGGTTCCCCCGATCCATATGGGTCCCAGGTCAGGATGCTCCCACTCATGAGGTTTGACCCATCCTTCTCCATTGAGTTCAATGTCGATCCATTTCAGATATTCTTCATCGGAAACTCTGCCGTCATCATTTTCGTCTGCAGCAAACACTGGGGGACCCCACAGTTCTATCAGATAACCATATGCTCCCAGCATATCGTATGTGGATGCTTGGGCCTGACCCATGCCTCCGGTTGGAACCGGTCTGTAGTTTTTTAGGATACGGGCACCCATCTGGACTATCTTTGCCTGAACATCCATATCATCTTCATATCCTTCACGGACCTGGATGTCAAAAACTTGTGCATATTTGTTTTGTTCTCTTTTTTTCTTCAGATATTCTTCATACCGTTCCCTGTTTCTGAGATACTGGTCTGCCCTCTGGATTTGGCTCCTTTCTTGTCTTGGGGGAGTGACAAACATAATGAGCCGGCCTATATTGTGATAGTGAAAACCCGCGAAGATATTGGGATGATCCAGCATAAATTCATAAGCATTTCTAGTGCAGGGTTCTGACATCGGATAAGGATTTCCCACTCTGAGATTCCACCCAGATGGGTAATTTCGGTTGGGATCAGGCCCACCGATATCGTCTTCGTTGATAAAGCCGTCGCCGTCATTATCGAATCCTTCGCTGCCGATCCGCAGGAAACGGGTGATCTTTTCTTCAGGATCTTGGACTCTCACAAAACGCCTTTGATCTGCGGAAAGCTTGTATTCTCCGTCTTGATGTTGGATGTACATCACAGATATTTCGCTGTCACCGTCCACGTCTTCTGTCCGGTCCTCATCATACAGTCCGTCTCCATCATTGTCTTCAGGACGAAAGGGTTCTCTTGGATTGTGAGCTGTGTTGGGATGTTCGATATAAGAAGCATTGGCATCCACATTCAATCCGGGAAGGATGTAAAAAGTACAGCGGTCGACTAGGTCATGCACATAGGGATCATAGTCATATCTGGTGAGAAGATACCACATCAAATACAAAGAACAGGTGATCCCATTCACTTCATTCCCGTGGACTGCTCCGTCCACCCACATGGCTGGTTTTTGTTCATGTTTTCCCGTGGATTTGGCTGTGATGGTTATGAGATATTGGTGCCTTCCCATTCTGGTCTTCCCTATACTCTGGATATCTGAAAGGTGGGAATATTTCTTCTGAATGTCATGCATGATTTGAGTCCATTGGGCATAGGAATAATAACTCTTCCAGCTGATGGGAAAATCAAGTTCTCCGTGATAGCCGCCCGGGCTTTTCTGGTTTTTTTTCTGGGCAAACAAAGGAGCAGAAGCTACAGTCATGAGAAAGACTAAAACGATCCAACCAGCAGTGGCTTTTTTATGGTGTGATTTGATTGATTTCATGTTCTCCTCCTTTTCATTTGATTGGGACTTCCGCCATTTGAGTGCCGCCCTTTTGAGAAGTGGCAATGATTTTTAAAGGTGTGTTTCCCTGCACTTTAATCAGCCATTTCACATTCCGCTTTGGTCTGCTGGCTTCGGGTTCTTGCTGAAACTCCTCACTTTCCGGTCTCCATTCTCTGGGATAGTATTGAGTTCTGTAAAACCTTCTCATGGCTCTGCTCCGAGATGATGGGGAAGAAGGAGTTGTTCTCTCATTGTATCCGGGAATGTCCATAGTTCCTGCCAGCACACCTAATTTTTGAAAGGGAGTCCCCTGGATAAAGGTCACTTTGTCGCGGTCTCCGATCAACCAGACGACATCTTCCCGGTTTCCTGAAAGCTCTGAACCTCTTGCCAAATGAGTGGCCAGCTTTCCCTTGTTCTCAATGGTTGCGGATATTTCAATGATTCTGAATTTTCCCTTAGGTTCGCCTTTTTCAATAGAGACGTGATTCCCTTGCCTGAACACGCTGGCAGTGCGGGCATTGTCAGTACTGAATAAGACGCGCGTTTGAACATCGGTGATCTCGATTCGAGGCATGAGAGAAGCCCGGAAGTGTTCGAATTTCCAGTGTTTTTCGCACACCTGGACCAGAGGTTTCCCCGGAAAGGCATTGTTGCGGTATATGGGGATCCACCCGCCGATCTCTCCTTCTCCCAGTTCAGGATGAATGTATTGTTTCCAGGGAACGAAAAATTTTCCATCATACTTCTCATCCTGATATTTCAAAAGAGCCCGCCAAGAGTCCGAGGACCGGCCGGTGTCTTTGATCTCCGGAAAATCAGGGATATCTTTCCTGAAATTCCACAGTTCTGTGGTGATGGAATACATTCCGTACTGCATGTAGGCCCAGTCAGTGGCCATGCCGTAGGAGTAGCGGCGGTCCCGGGATTCATTGTAGCTGACCCTCCATCCTCTGGGGAGTTCATAACCTCTCATGGCCGCATATTTGTTTTTGGATTTTTCCTTCAATTCAGTTTTGAATCGGTCCAGGGATTCCGGATTTTGCCATGCTTCAGGAATTTCGTCTCCAATGATCTCGAGATATTTTTTCCCCATGATCAGGTCAAATACAGCGACATCCATAGGATGCATTTTGGTATGAGGAGCTGTTCCCATGGGCCTGAAAGTGAATCCTCCCGAGGTGTGATAGAACTGAGCCATGATGATATTCCGGTGATTGGTGAAGAACTCGGCAACAGCATGCGCTTCCGGAGTGGAAGTGGGATACTTTCCTTGTCCCCCGGGCAGTCCGTTTTCTTTAAACCATCCCTCCGGAAAATTTCTGTTGATATCCACTCCGTCTTCAGGATCTTCTCCTCTCCTCCCGTCTTTGTCATTGTCCGTGTCTTCTCTGATAACCGAATAACGCATCCGGTCTGTTTCTTCATGGTCTCCCAGTCTTGTCATCAAACGGGAGTCTTGGTCATCAATAACATATCTTCCCTGAGGATCCGGGTAACGGAATGAAGTGATGAATCCGTCTCCATTAAGGTCATCAGGGCCGTCTTCATTTGTTTTTCCGTCTCTGTCATCGTCTTTGTTTTGACTGTTAGCCCTCTGGGCTTTGCCTTTTTCCACACTGTTGAAGACGCCGTCGGGATTCAGAACAGGACAGATATAAAATGTATGGTGGTCCACAAGTTTTTTTATTTCAGATTCTGATCCGTACCCAGTGATCAATCGATCGATGATGTAAAGACAAACTTCAGTTCCGGTGAATTCATTTCCATGGGTGCTTCCGCAGATCCAATGGCCGGGTTTTCCTTGATAACTCTTCATGGGCTTGACATTATTCACTCCTTCTTTTCTCATGTTTCTCAGTTCAACGAACCGGTCCAGAGTGACTCCATTGTGCATGTTGGACACCACCAGAACCCATATCGGCCTTCCCATGTTGCTTTTTCCGATTTCAACGAGTTCGGTTATGTCCGGGAATGCTTTTGAGATGCGCTCTAAATAATGGACGGTTTCGGTGTATCCGTGGTATTTATCAAACTGAATAGAAACTTTTTGAGCACTGGAATGAAGCGGTGATAAAACAACAAACAAAACAATCAAGACCATAAGGGATTTGAGATTTGTTTGATTTGCTGATCGCATGGATGAACTCTCCTGAAATGAATTTTTGTCGATTCCTAGTGTACCATTAATTTTTTTTAGAAATAAAGGGATTTCCCATCATAGCCTGGTTTATTCACCGGTCAAGATTTTAAGCTGGATGAAAATCAGCTTTGGCTGAAGCGACATTGATAATATTGATAATAATGCTGAATTGTGAATAGTGAAATGCAAATTGAAAAAGTCATTCCAATTGCAGAAAAGGAAATGATAATTGGGTCATCGACATTTTTTTATGAAGAGTCCAGGAAGCCTGGATTCTTCACGAGTCAAGATTGCTGCAGATGCGAGGCGCAGGGTATGAAGCTGTGGTTTTTCACTGCGAATGCCCTGCAACAAAGCAGATGCGGTGAGATGGGCTCGCCTTCAAGGTCAAAAATGACGATTAAGATTGAAAACAAGAACAGGGAAAATGACCAAAGAATCGTTATTGAAAAAGTCATTCCAATTGCAGAAAAGGAAATGATAATTGGGTCATCGACATTTTTTTATGAAGAGTCCAGGACAGGAAAGATCGATCAAAAAAGGTCACCATAAATTTGAAAATGCATTTGAAGCCGAACAGTGGTGTGCTAAAATAAACAACAAGAGGTCCATGAAAATGAAATATAAATTATTAGGTCAGACAGGAATTAAGGTCTCTCAATTGTGTCTGGGAACCATGTCTTTTGGAGGAGATGCGGATGCGTCTGAATCCGAAAGGATGTTTGAATTGAGCAGGGATACAGGGATCAATTTTTTTGACTGCGCTGATGTGTACAATGATGGGGAGGCAGAAAGGATTCTGGGGCGGCTGGTCAAAAAGTGCCGGGATGAAGTGGTGATCGCCAGCAAAGTGTATTTCCCAACAGGCGAGGGCATCAATTCCAGAGGAGCATCCAGATACCACATCATGAATGCTGTGGAGTCCAGCTTAAAACGCCTGCAAACAGACCGGATCGATGTGTACTATATTCATCGGTTCGACGACTTGACTCCCATAGATGAAACACTCAAAGTTCTGGATGACCTGGTGGCTCAGGGAAAAGTCCTGTATCCCGGGGCCAGTAATTTTGCTGCCTGGCAGGTGGCCAAAGCTTTGGGGATTTCAGAAAGACGGGAATTGACCCCGTTTTACTGTGTTCAGCCCATGTACAATCTGGTCAAGCGACAGGCCGAGGTCGAGATCTTTCCCCAGGCGAACGCAGAAAATCTGGGTGTGGTTCCCTACAGCCCTTTGGGAGGAGGGCTTCTCACAGGGAAGTACAACCAAAAAGACAAGCCGGACAAAGCAAGATTGACCCACAATAAAATGTATGCGACCCGGTATGGGCATGACTGGATGTTTCAAACAGCCAAAAAGTTTTCAGAATTTGCCGCAAAAAGAGGATTTTCCCCCGTCAGTTTGGCTGTGGCCTGGGCAGCTAGCCATCCTGCTGTGACCTGCCCCATCATCGGAGCTCGAAATGTTGCTCAACTGAAAGATTCCATAAACTCGGTTCAGATTGAAATGACAGATGAGATGAGAGAACGCATATCATCCCTGTCTCCGGAACCCTCTCCAGCCACGGACCGAAACGAAGAAAGGACGGAACACAATTACGGGATCAGAAAATAAAGGTTAACAGGCTTTTTTGTTGCCGCTGATTTTATGGTATATGTATAAGAAGGATAAAGGGAGTATAGCAGTGAAAGCAAATCTTTTTGGTCTCATCTTTGTCTGTGGACTGGCCCTGTGTATGGGAGCCTGTGAAGACAACACAGGACAGGATCCGCATTTAACCGGAATGAAAAAAGCTGTTTCCCTGGATGGAGTGGATATCTATTATCGGATCAAAGGAGTGGGGAACTACACTTTGGTTTTTGTCCATGGATGGTGTAATGATATGACTTACTGGAAAAATCAAATCCCGGCCTTTACTTCCGGATACCAAGCAGTGGCCCTTGACCTGGCCGGGCACGGGCTTTCCGGGATGAACAGAAAGTCCTGGTCTATGGAGGCGTTCGGAGGTGACGTGGTTTCTGTGATCACCGAGGAAAGCCTGGACCGTATCATTCTCATCGGGCATGGGATGGGAGGAGCTGTGATTCTGGAGGCAGCCAGGATTGTGCCGGAGAAAGTGATCGGTCTGGTGGGTGTGGATACCTTCCAGGACCATTACATGAAAAACTATCCGGAAGAACAGATTGATTTTTTTGTCAAGCCATGGCAGGAGGACTTTAAAAACAGGATGAGAGAGTATGCGGTTGAGACTTATTTTCCTGACCATGTCGACCAGGAGCTGATGAAAGAAATCATTCTTGATCTCAGAGAAGCTCCGTCTGATGTGGCTCTGGATATACTGAAACATGTTTTAAGATATAACGGGGCTCAAGCCTTTCAAGAGATAAAGGTTCCCATCCGCGGCATCAATTCAAAACTGCACCACACTTCCTATGAAGTCGCTGGCAGGAATGCAGATTTTTTTGACTGGATCTATCAGTCGGGATCAGGACACTTTCCTATGCTTGAGAATCCAGATTTTTTCAACCGCTTGCTGGCCGGAAGGCTGGAAGAGATTGTTTTGGATCTGTATGAAAGACAAGATCAGAAGCCTCAGGATTGAGGCTGAGTGCATCTAATGAAGATCAATATACGGAGATAAGGGGAAATGCAGTCAAGGCGTGAATTTGTCCGCTCTGTGCTGATGCAAGCAGGAACGCTTTGGGCTTTTCCCTATCATGTGTTGTCCGGAAAGGATCGGAACATGAATGACAAAAAAGACAACCCGAACACCTATCCTTCATATATGAGGCTCTATCAAAGCGGTGAGCTGGATGAACGGATCGGCAAGTTGAAATCTTATTATGAAAACTGCACTCTGTGTCCCAGAGACTGCCGGGTCAACCGTGTCAAAGGCGAGACAGGGAAATGTGAGGCGAATGCTTCGCTTAAAATATCAAGTGCCTTTGCTCACTTTGGGGAAGAAAGGCCTCTGGTGGGGACAAAGGGCTCCGGGACCATATTTTTTTCCCACTGCGGGCTGCGTTGTGTGTACTGTCAGAATTACACTCTCAGCATCAGAGGAGAGGGGGTCGAAGTGGGGGAAAAAAGAGTTGCTGAATCCATGCTCAAGCTCCAGGCACTGGGGTGCCATAACATCAACCTGGTGACGCCGACTCATTATGTGCCCGGCATTGTGAGTTCTCTGAAACAAGCGATTTCCAGAGGCCTCAGAATACCGATCGTCTACAACACCGGAGGATATGAAAAAGCTGAGGTTTTAAAGCTGCTCGACGGGATAGTGGACCTTTACCTTCCTGATTTCAAATACACATCGCCGGAAATGGCAGCCGCCTATTCCAGTGAAGCCTTTAATTATCCTTACTACGTCAAGATTGCGTTCAAAGAGATGTACAGGCAGGTGGGGAATCTGGTCAAAGATAAAAGAGGAGTGGCCCGGAAAGGACTGATGATCCGGCATCTCATCCTTCCCAATAGGATCGCCGGGAGCCGGGAGTTTCTCGAATTCACTGCCCGGGAGCTGTCCACAGAATGCTATATAAATTTGATGAGGCAGTACAGGCCTGAATACAGGGCTCGGGAGTTTCCGGACATCAACCGGCGAATCACCAGAAAAGAGTACAGTGAAGTCTTGGAATGCGCTCACCAGCTGGGATTCCGCAATCAGGACCTATGAATTCTCTCCATTGTTTTGCTGCTTGACCTTATAAAGGCAATCCCTTATAAAAGTACCAACAGGAAGAAACATGCCGCTGAACAAAAAAGATCTTAAGGGCCAGAGAATCGACTGCAATGATTTCTCCATGGCAGATTTTGCTGATTATAGAGGAGAGGATCTGTTTGAAGCCGCTGATTATTTTTGGGAGTATGTGGCGGATGCGGTCAAAAAGAAGTACATGATCTATATTCAGCCCATGATGTCCGGTCCCCGGACCGAACTCAAAGTCTATGACCGGAATACTCGATCGGTCCGCAAGTTTTTGAATTTTTGTTCCTACAATTATCTGGGATACTCTTTCCACCCCGAGGTTATCCAAACGGTCAAAGAGACTCTGGATGAGTTTGGCACTGGTGCGGTTTCCGCTCCTCTTCTCAGCGGCTATTCTGAACCCATCAGCCGGCTGGAACAAGAGCTCAGCCGTTTGAAAGGAATGGATTCTTCTGTGGTGTTTCCCACCGGATACAGCACTAATGTGGGAATCCTCTCAGGACTTTTAAAGCCGGGTGATGTGGCTGTTCTGGATATTCTATCTCATGCTTCCATCTATGACGGAGTCAGGTTGTCCGGGGCAGACATCAAAGTTTTTGCTCACAACAACCCTTCTCATTTGGAGAGGGTTTTGAGAAAGGCAGGCAAAAAACGGGTGATGGTGTGTGTGGAAGGAGTCTACAGCATGGATGGTGATCTGGCCAATCTTCCAGAGATCATTCCCCTCTGTCAAAAATACGGGGCCAAACTGCTGGTCGACGAAGCCCACGCCACTCTTGTTTTTGGAGAGAATGGAGGCGGAGTAGCTGAGCATTTTGGTGCGGAAAATGAAGTGGATATATCCATTGGAACGTTCAGCAAATCTTTTGGCGCCATCGGAGGATTCGCCTCTGGAGAAGAAAAACTCATGACCTATCTGAGGATGTTTTCCAGGTCCTATGTGTTCTCCTGTGCCATGGCCCCTCACACTGCAGCAGGGATTCTCAAAGTGCTTGAGATCTTCAAAAAAGATCCCTCTGAAAGAGACCGGTTGTGGGATAACACGCGCATCATGCACAAAAAATTAAAACAAGCCGGATTTGATATCGGAAACACCAAGTCACAGGTGGTTCCCATAATGGTGGGAAGCGATCTGAGGCTGCGGGAGATCAGCATGCGGATCCAGCAGAGAGGCTTGTACACAGGGGTGGTCACTTATCCGGCTGTGTCCAAGAACAAGACCCGGCTGAGATTATCTGTGTCCTCCAAACACACCACAGATCAGATGGATGAATGCGTGCACATCCTGAAACAGGTCTTCAGTGAAGTCAAAGATTGAAATTTTGATCAGCTTGGACGATTCATAAACAATGAGAAATGATTGGCTAACGATTTTGTGTGCAGGTATTTTGGTTTTCATCACAGCTTTCTGTTCTTCATTGATGAAGGAGGAATACGCAGACATCTCTCCCCAAAGTATGGACCAAATGGTCCGTTCTTTATCAGGGCAGAGACTCCGGAGTTATGCCCAAGAGCTGTCTTCGGAAAAATATGCGGGAAGACTCTCTGGAACTCAGGAGTACAAGCAAGCAGCGGAATGGGTGGCCTCTTTTTTTGAGAAATGGGAGATGACTCCTGCGGGAGAGAATGGGACTTATCTTCAGCCCTTTCCCAATTCTCACACCATTGTTTTTGAAGGAGGGGAGCTGGCGTATCATTATGATCCGGCTGACCTCAACAAAAAAAAATATTATCAATATGAGCAGGAGTACTATCCTGGGTCTGAATCAGGTTCCGGAGCCATCACTGCTGAAGTGGTGTATGTGGGTTATGGGATTTATGCCCCGGAGCTGGATTACAATGACTATGAGCAAGTGGATGTCAAAGGCAAGATTGTGTTTATGGAACCGGGAGTTCCGGTCTCACCCAAACAGGATCCTGAAGAATACAAAAAATGGAGTCATTATTCCTTAAACCTGTATAAAGTGAAGATGGCCGCAGCCCAGGGAGCCAAAGCCCTGCTTTATCATGACCTGACTGTGGATCCCAATACAGATTATGTCAAGGGATTTCTGGTGTCTCAGGTCGGAGATGTGGTGGCCAATGATATCTTTTCAGAGACCGGATACACCCTCCCTAAAGTCAGGGAAACGATACAGCAGGAATTGACCCCCCAATCCTTTGAGACCGGAAAGATCTTCACTATGGAGAATCTGACGGAACACCATGCCAAAGGAACAGGATACAATGTGATGGGCCTGATTCCAGGAGCTGATCCTGAAATGAAAGATGAGGTCATCATCGGTGCCCATCTGGATCATGTGGGTTTCTGTTATGAAGTCATGCCCGGAGCCAATGACAATGCCTCGGGAATGGCAGTGCTTCTGGGGGTGGCGAAAACGCTTTCTCAAAATCCTTTCAAGCTGGGGCGTTCGGTCCTGTTTGTTGGATTCGGGGGCAAAGAACAGGGGTTTTTGGGGAGCCAAGCCTATTTGAAGGATCCGGTTTTTCCGGTGACAAAAACCGCTTTATTTATCAATTTGGATATCGTGGGCAGCGGGCACATTTTAAAGGTTTTTGGAGCCCAAGACTTTCCTGATATATGGAAAGCTGTAAGGAAAACCAACCGGAAAGAAATCGGGATACAGTTGATTCCAGTGGAGTTCTCTTCTCTGGAACGGGAGAATTCAGATGCGGATTTCTTTTATAAAAAAAAGGTGCCCACTCTCTTTTTTCAAGTTCAAGACGTGCCGGAATACATCCACACCACCCAAGATACTGCGGATAAACTGAATCCGAAGCTCATGCAGGATCTGACCCATCTGCTTTCCTTTGTGATCCTGGATTTTTCCCAAAAATAATCCTTTTCCTCTCTTCTCACTATTTGATATAACCGAGGCTTTTGAGTCGTTCCCGGGTCTCTTTGTCAATGGTTTCAAGGTCCATCTTTTGGCTTTGAAAAACCTTGTCCCGGGCGTAGGTTCTGAGAATCTGGCGAAAATAGCCAGATGCAGACGGCATTTCATACAACAGGTTGGTTTTTTCTGAAGAGTCAGTCCAAAGATCAAACAGCATCTCTTTATCTTTAGTTGAGATGAATTTATAGCGATGTCCGATAATCCCTTTCTGCTGTCTTGTTCCGGAAAGATTTTCCAAAAACACAAGGCCTGAGGTCTGTTTTGGCATGAGGATATACGGCAAGAGAGTTTTTCCTCTGAATCCAAAGTCCTCTGAAATCCCAAAGACATCCAGAATGGTAGCCGGGGCGTCTACCACACTGGCAGGGACTTGAGGATTGATGCAGCGCCATCCCCATTTCTCAGGAAAGACCATGACAAACGGAATGTGAACCATTTCCTGAAACAGAGTGGTGTTGTGTCCCAGTTTTCCGTGCTGCATCCGGCTGGCTTCTCCGTGGTCAGAGGTGAAAATCATGACAGTCTGATCCAGAAGACCGCGTTGTTCAAAAAAGTTATAAATGCTTTTTGCCAGGCTGTCGGCATAGAGCACATTGGCATCATACATGGACTCGATATAATCCAGAAGTTCGTCTGTGGGTGGGATCTCATTGTTTTCGATTTTTCTGAAGTTTTGAGGAGTCGGGTTGAAAGAAATATTTTTGGGAGTGGGAAACACTTGGTATTGAGGAGGAGGCAGGTAAGGGGCATGAGGAGGATGAAGGTGGATATAAATGAATTTTTGATCCTCTTTCTGATGGTGAGAGTAAATAGAGGTCAGAGCCTCTTGGATGATAAGCTGGTATGGATTGAAAAAGAGCTGGGTGAATCCTTTAGAAAGTCCCCAGCCTTTGGAAAACCAAGGCTGTCCTGTTATGAGAAAAGAGGAGATCCCGTGTTCGGATAGGATCTTCTGTAGTTTGGGCAGTTCGGGATTGATTTTGGTGTCTTTTTCCACCAGTCCGTGTTCATGAGGATATCGGGATGTGAAAAGTGTTCCAGTGGAAGCCAGAGTGTAGGGACTGTTGGCGTAAAAATTCTGGAAAACTATGTTTTGTTCTCCGATTTTTTGTAAAAATGGGGTGGTGTTTCGTTGATATCCGTAAAGGCTGGAATGCTTGGCATGAAAGGCATCCATCACTACATACACCATATCCAATTCTTGGGATCGAAGGTTTTGCTCCAGATTCTGAAGTTTGAAGGCTGTCTTTGTTTCTTTGAATGGCTCCAGGATCTTGATTTCAGACCAAATCACAAAATCCTGTAAAGATACCGGGATTTTTCTTTGTCTCTCAAGATAAAAAGCCAGCTTGGTGAAAGGGCCCGCCCTTTTTTTCAGTTGAATGCTGTGGAAACCTGCTTTTTTGAACACCAAATTCTGAGAATGGTCACCAGAATCGATTTTAAGACAAGCTTTGATGTTTTTGGGCAGATGGGAGATTTTGACTATGAGTTTTTCAGAGCCGGATGCTTTGAGATAGGAGATAAAGGCGTTTCCGGGAAAATGAAGGACCTCCCCGCTTTTTTTCTGGAGCAGTGGTCTGGAAAATCCGGATTCTTTCTGCCGGGAATGAAAAAATTTGAAGGATTTGAATGCTGCGGACAAAAGCCGTTTGTCACGGGTATCGGATAAATCTGAGGGTCTTTCCGTTTTGTCATACTCAAACGTTAAAATGTTTTTTCCTATATGGATCTTTTTTTTTGGAAGAGAAACTTTGCAAACCTGAAACCGGGGCTCCAGGTACAAAGTTTCAATGTGTTTGGAGTTGAGGAAAATTTGAACCTTTTGTTTCTCTGCCCCCTTGAGTTTGACTGAACGGCATTCTGTCTCCATGATTAAGTCCTGAGTTTGTGCTGCCTCAAACATGATGGCGCTTTTATAACCCTGAGCCCATCGCAAATCTCTTTCTGGACGGTGCCACCCGGATATAAAATAGGAATCCCATTTGGGTTTCACGGCATCAATAACTCTGGTCAAGGTCGCCTTTTCCAGGACATCAAAATCCTTGAGCAGATCAAGAGTGACTCTTTGGTTCTTGCCCCATTCATTTGGTCCAGAGTCCGCTCCGCAGGAAAAAGATATCAGAGTCACAGCACCAATGAACAGAATCCAACAGATCCTTCTCTTTTTCATGTTAATATCTCACATTTCCATATTAACCTGATCCTGTTTTCAATTGCAAATCAAACCCCATTCACTCCGACTCACTGATCTGTCACAATGATGGTTGAACTGAAATGCAAGATAGAAAGACGACGAACAGAAAAAGAAACACATGCTGTCCTTTGATTTTCATTCTATTAAGGTGAGGCTCAAGAAAAAACAGAAGGAGGAAAGAGCAAAAAGGGCCTTAGGATTCAATAAATTGAAGAAGATTCAATATATTGAATTATTTTCCATATAAATAAAGTCCTTTGTTTTTCTATCTGATTGAATTTAAAGATGTTAGCTGCTTGAGTTAATTTGGCATGAATATTGCTTTAGAATTGTACAGAAAAATGAAAAGTTTTATTTATCTCAAAGGAGGTGAGAATAACCGGTTAGACTCTGCAAAATTAGTTAAAAGGAAAACAGGTGGAGTGAACAACACTCCAGAGTTAAGGGTAACTTTTTCCCAATTTGAATTGGGTAAAAAGGAGGAAAAAATTGCGTAAAATTTTTTGTTTAGTATGTATGCTGTTACTTGTCTCTCCGTTGATCATGTCGCAGGCAAGAACAGGAGACATTTACGGCACAGTTACAGATACTGAAGACAATCCACTTCCAGGTGTGACCGTTACGCTGACCGGATCCAAGACAGGTGTGATGACATCCATCACGTCCAATCAAGGCCGATTCAGATTTGTGTCTCTCTCTCCAGCTAATGACTATACAGTGAAAGCGGAATTGGAGGGTTTCAAAACCTCCATCAAACAGAACATCATTGTGGTGGTTGGTGCGAATGTCGAGATCAATCTGGAAATGGAAATGGGAGCTTTGGAAGAAGAAGTCACAGTCACGGCTGTGACCCCGGTTGTGGACACCAAGAAAACAGAAGTGGGACAGAACGTCACTCACGAGATCCTGCAGTCTCTGCCTACAGCAAGAGACCCCTGGGTCATCCTGCAGATGGCGCCCTCCATTCTTCTGGACAGGGAGAATGTGGGTGGATCTGAATCCGGACAGCAGTCTGGATTTGCATCCCGCGGAGCACCCAGTGACGCTCAGACAGTTTGGGCCATGGACGGCATGGTCATCACAGACCCGGCCGCTATCGGCGCATCCCCCAGTTACTATGACTTTGATGCTTTTGAAGAGATGTCAGTCACAGTGGGTGGTTCCGATGTCACCACACAGACCGGTGGAGTTTCCATCAACCTGGTCACCAGACGCGGCGGAAACAAAGTCAGTCTGGGTGGTCGGTTCTATTTAAGTGACAAGAAGTTCCAGGCTGAAAATGAAGATTTTGTGGAACAGACCAGAGCTGAAGAACCCGGATTTATCGGAATCAACAAAGTCCGGAACATCAAGGACTTTGGATTCAACCTGGGTGTACCGATTTGGAAAGACCACATCTGGGCCTGGGGTTCTTACGGTGTGCAGGACATCAAGACCACCACAGTCTACGGACGGTCTGACGACACATTGCTTCAGAACTATGCATTCAAAGTGAATGCACAGATCATCCCGGAAAACCGCTTCGAAGCATTCATGCACGTGGGCGGTAAAAACAAATATGGACGTTCCTCCAGTTCCTCTCTGCCCGGTGGGTATTATCAGGCAGGACGGTATTATTTCGGAAGTCCGATCTTCAAGCTCCAGGATGAGCACATGTTCGGGAACAATTTCTTTGTTTCTGCAAAATACACCTTCTCTGATTCAGGATTCAGCTTGACTCCCATGGATGACTTGGATTTTGAAAATCCTCCCTGGTGGGACACCACCAATGACGTCTGGGAAGGCCCGGATGGAGATGTGGGGGAATGGCGGTATTATGTGGAACGGCCTGTGAGCCAGTATGCTCTGAGAGGCACTTACTTCAATGACAGCTTCTTGGGAGCCAGCCACGAGATCCTGTTTGGCGGAGAATATGCAGCCAGA
>WJMT01000088.1 GCA_014727835.1 Candidatus Aminicenantota bacterium
CATCTCAAATATGAAAAAAACGCATCTATTCATACTATATCCGGTTATAAAGGGGATATTGAACAATATCTTTCGTTTCTCCAATCCAAAAAAAAGAAATTCCAACAAGCTGACAACATCATCATCAGAAGTTTTCTGGCATTTCTTTACCATAACAATATAAAGAAATCGAGCGCTGCTCGAAAATTGGCTGCTGTTCGCTCTTTTTATCAGTACTGTTTGCAGAGGAGCTGGATCAAAGAAAATCCAGCAAAAATGGTCCATACCCCTAAACAGGAAAAAAGTATTCCTTCTTTTTTATCAGAAGAAGAAATGTCTCTTTTTCTAGACCTTCCTGCTTCGGAAAAGCCGCTTGATATGAGAGACAGGGCCATTCTGGAAATGCTCTATGCCACGGGCCTGCGGGTCAGTGAGTTGGTTGGGATTAATGTATCGGATATCAATTTTGAAGAGAGGCTTCTTCGGGTGCGAGGGAAAGGAAAAAAAGAACGCATTGTTCCTTTCGGGTCTGCGGCAGGAAAGAAGCTCAAACAGTATCTGAAAAAAAGGTTTTCCATTCACAAGGGCCGGATTGATAAAAATGCGGTGTTTTTAAACTATAGAGGAATGCGATTGAGTGCCCGGTCTGTACAGAGAATAACAGATGACTATTTTAAGAAGTCAGCTCTGAAAAGAAAGCTCAGCCCTCATTCCCTGAGGCATTCGTTTGCCTCTCATCTGTTGAGTCGAGGGGCGGATTTAAGAGTCATTCAGGAGCTTCTCGGCCACGAGAGTCTTGCCACCACCCAAAAATACACTCACTTGAATCTGAAAAGACTTTTGGAGGTTTACAAAAAAAGTCATCCCAGGTCCTGATTATTGAAAAGAAGAGAGGGATGATCCCTCTCTTCTTTCATTTCATAGGGCCTACAGTGATCCGGTCTTTGATGTTCTCAAAGGTCTTTTCGCCAATTCCTCTTACTTTCATGATTTCTTCGATCTTTTTGAACTTCCCGTTTGCCTCTCTAAAATCAATGATCCTTTGAGCAACCACTTCTCCGATTCGGGGAAGTTTTTGAAGTTCAGCATGAGAAGCGGTATTGATGTTGATTTTATCAGCTCCAAGACCTCCCCATGCAGATGCGACCGTCATGAAAGTAAAAAGGATGACCATGCCTCCTGCCAACCCTACTGTGATGAGATTTTTCATTTGAGCCTCCTTTCAAGAGAATATAAGCAATATTCAGGCCAGGAGGCTTTATTCAGCAACTCATTTGATATCAATGACATAACAAGGAACTGTTTGTTTGAGTGTCAGCTGCTGTTCACTTTATTTGATTCATTCTGTTCACTTGAGTTGTCACATGCACAAAGCTTTTGCACAACCTGATGAAAAAAAGAGGATTGATCTGTAACCAAGCAGGCGCAGTGAGATCGGCTTGCCAGGGTGTCAAAAAAGGGCGATTATAGTTGAAAAGAGGAACAGGAGAAATGATCTTTGAGATATGCTCTCAATTTTTTCAACGCTTTTCCTCTATGACTGACTGAATTTTTTTCTTTTGGAGAAAGCTGGGCAAAGGTTTTGTTTAAAGGGGGATAAAAAAAGATGGGATCGTAACCAAATCCATGAGTTCCTTTTTTTTCAGTTAGGATATAACCTTGAACAGATTCCTGGATTTCATGGATGACCTTATCTTTATCTGCTAACACCATATGAGAGACAAACCGGGCTTTTCTCTTTTCTTTGGGAATGCCGTTGAGGTTCATCAAAACTTTTTGTATGTTCTGTTCATCAGTGGCACTCTCACCAGCGTACCTGGCCGACAGAACACCCGGGGCTCCGGACAGCTCCTGGACCTCCAGGCCGGAGTCTTCTCCGAGGGTCAACCCGGGCCATATCCGGCTGTAAAAAAGAGTTTTTTCTGTTGCGTTCTGCTTAAAAGTTTTTCCTGTCTCAATAAAAATATAAGCGGAGCTGATGTCCTTGATGGAAAGGATCTCTAAATGAAGGGGGGACAGAACGTGGTCGATCTCTTTGACTTTTCCTTCATTCGTGGTAGCGAGAAGAAGTTTTTTTTCAGTCAATGTTCAGTTCTATGATTTCCTTGAGATCAGTCAGGCTTTTATAGAAACATTGTTCGTTTTCATCCGGGGCTTCAAACACAAAAGAGATGATATTGAGAGGCCCTTCTTTTTTATGTGAGATCTCTTTGAATTTGATCCCCTCATGAAGAGCAATTTTTTTGATATCCAGCAAAACTTTTTTTGAGGATTTGGATTTGACCGTGTAATGGTGAGTGCCTTTTTTTAGGTGCACTGCTTCCACTTTTCCTAGAATCAACAGAGTTGTGATGATAATGGCAGTGAAGATCACAGCAAACAAATAGTAACCGGATCCGATGACGAGTCCGAGCACGGCCACGGCCCAAATTCCGGCAGCTGTAGTGAGTCCGATGATCATTCCTCTGGACTGAATAATGGTTCCAGCCCCCATAAAACCGATTCCAGTGATGACTCCAGCAGCAATTCGAGTCAAATCCCCTGTAGATGCGTTTTCTCCTTTGAGCAGAAGTGTGGACAGAATCATCATCATTGTTGCCCCTAAGCATATCAGGATATTTGTCCTCAGGCCTGCTGGTTTCCGGCTGGACTCTCTTTCCAATCCAATGAGACCTCCTAATGCAGTGGCAAGAAAGAGTTTTAAAATAATTTCTGCTGTTTGCATCAAGATACCCTCTTCATCGGATACTGCTAATTTATCATAAGCTGGAGAAAAAAAACAAGTGACATTTTTTCTACTGATTGATTGTGTCCAGCAGAAAAGAAACAAAAAAAATGATCACTAAAAATAAAGTATAGCTGGAAAACAAGGGATTTTTCAACAGCTTTTCCGGTTCTTCCATGACTTCCTTTTTTTGTAAGGTTTGTTTAAAGAAAATCATGAAATAGAACAACAGCAGGGGAGAGAGATAATAAAACGATTGGAGTTTGAAAGACAGAGCAAAATAAAAAAACGTGGTGAAAAAAACCACCACACTCAATCCCATACCCAAAACGAGTGAGGTTTTTGAATATTTTTTTAGTGAGGCCCTGTAGCTTCCAGCATCTCTTTTCAGGAAACGGAATTCAGAAAGTCTTTTGGCCACCATAAGGAAATTTCCGAAAGCCCACCAGCACAGCAGCAGTGATATGGGAGGCAGGGTCTGGGGCTGTGCAAAAGCAAACCATCCGATGAGAAAACGAATGGGATTGTTGGCCGACTCTGAAATAGAATCGAGAAAAGGGATGTCTTTTGTTCTGACAGGCTTTACGTTATAGATAAAACCAGCTGCTAGCAGAGCAAAGAGAGAGAGAAAAAGCCCTGAATTAAAAAATAAAAAAGCGATTATTAGACTGGATAGGGAAAGAATCAAACCCAAAAAGAGAAAGGGAGTTTTCTTGATCTCTCCTTTAATCAAAGGACGATTTTTTTTGGTGGGATGGTGAATATCATAAGGAGCATCCACCACTTCATTGATGATATAATTTGCTGTTGAGATGGCCCATGTCAGTAGAAAGATGATCAGACATCTCAGCAGGAGGACATTCCAACTGGACAATATGGCATGCTCTTTATTAAGGAGGAAGAAAGATGCGGTTCCGACAAAAATGGCCAAACTGCGGGGCCATCTTTCGGGCCGGGCGGCATTGATATAGGAATTCATGTCATTCTTTTTTTTGAGCGTAAATCTCTATGGAATCACCGAGAGCTAATTTTATCGGAATTTTTTTAAAAAAAGAAGAAAGAAAATGATTTTTTAGCAGAAAACTCAGGCTTTCAAATCTTGAAATAAGGTAATGCGCGGAGAAGGTCCAGCAGTAGTTCCTGATTTTTTTAATCTGAAATCCAGAGTCTTTTAAAAGAGTCTGAAGGCTTGACTTGTTGAAGTAATGGATGTGTGCCGGTCTGAAATGCCACCATTTGCTACCAGAGATTTTTGCGGCGAGACTTTTTTGATTCGGTGTGACCAGACACAGGACACCATCTTGTCTTAAGATGCGGCGGGCTTTATGAACAGCTTTTTGGGGATGTGGAATGTGCTCAATAAAATCGATCATGGTCACAACTTGATAATGATTCTTTTTCAACTCGACCGACTCAAAAGCACCTTTATTGATCCGAAGATGATATTTTTCAGCCGCGGTATCCACTGCCCAGTTGCTGGTCTCTACACCAGCCGGTGTCCATCCGTATTTTCGGGCCAGGTTCAGAAAAATCCCAGTGGCGGCACCGACGTCAAAAATCTCACCTTTTCCTGAAAGGATCTCAATAAGGTTCCAGAGGATAGGAAGAAAATTTTTTTCCCGGCCCTCTGCTTCTTCTTCATAGGAGGGATCTTTGATTTGGCTGTATAGAGATTGGATGTAGTCTGGGCTCGGACAAGGATTGGCAAATACATGGGTGCAGTCTTCGCATTGGCTCAAGTCCCAGATCTTTCCGTACTCTTTGTCTGTGATCTTTATTTGATCTGGGTCAAAGTCATAATAAGGGATATTTCCTTTTTTTACTTGTTTGATGTGAGAACTCAAACACACAGGACACTCTGTTCTGATAAAAAAATCAGATGTTGTTTTTTTCATTTCTGAATCAACTTTGTAACGTCTTTTAGCACTCTTGAGATGGCTTGTCAAACTTTAGAAGAGTTTAATCTGTGAATCTTTTTTCTGTGGCAGACTGGGAGAATGTTTTTTGATGAACTCTTTTTCAATATCCTCGAGAAAAATACTTTTTTCAGGTTCAAGGTATTGGCTGTGGATGAATCTTTTTTTGGCATAAGTCAAAAAGAGATATTTTTTTGCCCGTGTCATTCCCACATACAGAAGCCGTCTTTCCTCATCTATATCTGATCCATGACCTGGAAATAGTGAATAGGGAAGGATCCCTTGTTCACATCCTGTGATAAACACACACGGAAATTCAAGGCCTTTGGCTGTGTGAAGTGTCATGACAGCCACACATTCAAGAGAGGAATCATATGTGTCAGAGCCAGAGCAGAGAGATAGATGCTTGATAAATTCTTGATTTTTGTTTTCAAACTCCTGGGCCATATCCATGAGTTTTTTAAATTTTGTTTCAGAGGATTGGAGTTGTTTTTGAAAGATTTTTTTGGTGATCCTATCAAGGATTTGGGTTACGGACTGGTGGGAGATCCTTTCAGTTAAGGTGGTTATATCTTTGATATTGACTTTTTTTTGTCTCAAGAGATTTTTCCTAAGAAACACATGACTCGGATTCACCGCTAGCTTATAGACATCCAAAAGGGATTTGATGGGTTCTTCTCTAAAAAAAGGGATGTTTCCCACCTTCTGGAAAGGAATGCTGTGGTCATTCAAAGCTTTCTCAATGGGCTTCATTTGTTTTTTGGTTCGGCATAAAACGGCAAAATCAGCCAGACTGTGGACATGTTTTTCTTTTTCCCCTTGGGTTATATCCGAATCCATGGAGAAAAATCTCACTCCCCCAATAATTTCTTCGATTTTGCGTGCCACAAATTCGGCTTCGCTTCGGTCCGTGGCATTGGATACCAGGTTGACTTTAACTCCTTGGCACAGCCCGGATAAAAGGTCTTTCTCTGAGCCATGGCTGCGCTGCATCAGACCTCCTGATGCCTTGAGAATGAGATCAGAGCAGCGGTAACTTTGCTTGAGTCTATAAACAACAGCATTGGGGCGGTCTTTGAGGAATTGATTCAGAAAACGGACATCCGCGCCCCGGAATCCATATATGGCTTGATTGGGATCTCCTATGATAAAGATATTGGCTTGCCTGTGAGGCATCAGCATTCTGATGGTCTGGTATTGAGCAGAGTTGATATCTTGGAATTCATCCACAAGCAGATGAGAAAATCGGTCTTGATAGTGTTTTGAAAGAGAAGTGTTTTGCGAGAGGAGATGAAAAGGCCTGTAGATGCAGTCATCGATATCAAAGAGATCAGAGCTCTTGAGGTTGTCTTCATAGGATTGGAAGATCATGGACAAATGCGGGTCTTTGATTTCTTTTGCGGTCAATAGATTTTGTTTTGCCGTTTTGATAGCTGCAGCTGTGGATTTTGCTTTTTGTCGGTTGATATCAAAGGCATCTCGGATCAGCTCCACCTGATCCTCACCTCCAATGATTGAGAAGTTTTTTGTCCGGCTCAGAAATTTAAAGTTCTTTTTGAGGATTTCATATCCGAAGGCATGAAAGGTGGCAACAGTGAGCTGGGAGAGTCCTGCTTTGATTCCGAGCATCTCCCTGAGCCTTTTTTTCATTTCTTGGGCAGCCTTGTTGGTGAAAGTCACAGCAAGAATTTTTTCTGGATGGATTTTTTTTGTATGAATGAGATAGGCGATCCGACAGCAGAGAGTGTGCGTTTTTCCTGTGCCGGGACCGGCAAGGATCAAAGCCGGGCCTTTTTCATGAGATACCGCTCTTTTTTGTTCCTTGTTGAGAAGCTTGAAAAAAGTCCCTTGCCCCTTTTTTGGTGGCTGGTGTTCCTGAATCCGGAAGCCCAGATGAGACGGAGTCTTTAGTTTTTGTTTCTGCAGTTTTCTGTATTTCTTGAGGTCAAAATTGATGATCTTCCTCTTTGGAACAGCTGAGGGAGCCGCTGTTTTTTTGGGGAACAGATTATCCTGAGTTTTTGATTTGATGGATTCTTTTTTTTGAAACACTTTGATCCTGCCATATTCTCCGTCATAGCCTTCTTGGATAAGGACCTGTCTGTGGCGCATTCGTTCCACTGCTTCTGCGAACACATCCCATCCATCCTGTCTGAGTGTTTGAACGGGCAGGTCAAGGAGAATGTTCAATTCAGGTCCATAGGCCCGGATGAGTGAAAAATATTCAGAATCAACTGTTTTGGAGAAGGGACCAACCCCTGTGATCTCAGAGAGAATTTCTTTCAAAGGGATTATGGAGCGGAAAGGAAGCCTATTGGGACGTTCACTAAGCTGGTCCCGGTCTGAAAGTTCAACCACCCTGTTCATCACCCCGACGGTGACTTTTTTTCCGCATTGAGGGCAGGTCTCGTTGTTCTGTAGTGTCTGAACAGGGTCCCACCTGATCCCGCATTTTCTGTGTCCATCATAATGGTACTTCCCCTCTTGAGGAAAAAGGTCTATGGTTCCATGAAAGCGATCAGAATCACCAGACTTGATAGCTCGTGTGATCGCTGAATAGGTCAGGTCTGTGTTGAAGATATTTGCGTTTCGTCCCAATTTTTCGGGTGAATGAGCATCCGAGTTTGAGACAAGAGTGAATTTATCTAAAAATGAGCACATCCAGTGCATGGGAGCATCTGTGGAAAGCCCTGTTTCAACTGCGGATATATAGGGGGTTAGGTCTTCAAAACATTCTTCAATAGAATCAAATCCTGATTTTGAACCGAGCACAGAAAACCAGGGAGTCCATATGTGGGCAGGAATAAAAAAGTTTTGCTCTGAAGCTTCCAAACTCATTTCCAAAAGGTCCTTGGCATCCAAACCCAAAATCGGTCTTCCATCAGATGTGATGTTCCCTCCGATTTTCAACAGAAAATCCTGTAATTTCTGTGCAGCGGAAAAGTTTGGAGAAAGGATGACATTATGGACTTTTCTGACTTTACCGTTTTTCTTGTAAATGCTGCTCACCTCTGTGGACAGCAGGAATCTCATTTCTGTACTGAGGTTAAGAGGTCGGGGGATATCCAGGTCTCGCTTGTATTCGTTTTTAAGCTGAAACAGACCTTTCTCAGAGGACTCCAATTTTTCCTTGAGTTCTTTAAGCCATCCCGGGTGAGTGAAATCTCCAGTGCCCACCACAGACAGTCCTTTGATTCTTGCCCAGTAATCAATAAATTCCGGCACGAGCTTTCTGCTGGTGGCACGGGAGAAATGAGAATGGATATGAAGGTCACCGATAAACCGCATATTGATTCTATTTTAAACCAAAAACAAACACGGTTCTATTTTTTATTGGAATAAAAAAAGGCACTCTCTAATAAAGAGAGTGCCTCTTTGTTTTTGAGTTGTTTTGAGCTATACGACAGTTACATTCTTTGCCGCTGGTCCTTTTGGACCCTGCTCAATTTCAAAGGTCACTTGGTCGCCTTCTTTGAGGGACTTGAAACCGGGTGCGTTTATCGCTGAGTGATGGACAAACACATCGGGTCCGTCTTCCTGCTCAATGAAGCCGTAACCTTTGCTACTGTTGAACCATTTGACAGTTCCGTTAGCCATTGTGGCATTCTCCTTTCCTAAAGTACTCAAGGTTCCAAACTGGAGGATGCCACTTAAAAAATGGTCCTCTCCTACAGAACGAAACCGGCCTGTTCTCTGGGAACAGACCTTTACTGATTGAGCATATTATATCATTTTTAAAAAAAATAAACAATTTTTTCTCATTTATCCAGATATGAAAGATGAAGAATCCACAAGACAGGCATTAGGCAAACAGAAGATTTCACTCAATTTCAAGCTCCATTTTTTCCAGATACAACTCTGTTCCTTCCAGATTCTCCAGGTCAGTGGATCGGCATTTGCCGCAATTCAGCACCAGGTCACTTTTGATGGTCTCTGTACCGCATTCCTTGCACCTGATTTTCAGAGGGACTTTTTCAATTTCCAGTTTTGCTTGGTCAGCGATGGTGTCTTTTTTATAGATATCAAATGCGGTCTCTAAAAGTTCCGGAACCGCTCCGGAAAGCACACCCACTTTGAGTTTGACATAGGTTATTTTTTTGGCTTTTTTTTGTTTGGCCTTCTGCTCCATGATCTCGAACAGGTTGGCGATTAAGGAGAGTTCATGCATGGGAACGGCGCAGTTCTTTCAAACAGTCAATAAAATATCGAGCCAATCTGTTTATCCCTGTCCCATCAACAGCACTGGTTTGGAAAACCTTCATTTGAGGATTCACATCCAAGCCTTCTTTTTTGGCTCGCTCGATGTCAAAGGGAAGCTTACCCAAAAGGTCTGTTTTGCTTAAAATGAGAACATCTGAAGTGATGAATGCTTTGGGATACTTTTTAGGTTTGTCGTCTCCCTCAGGAACAGAAAGCAGCACACACCTTAAATTTTCGCCCAGGTCAAAGCTGGCAGGACACACCAAGTTGCCCACGTTTTCAATAAACAGAAAGTCCAGATCAGTAGGGATCTCTGAAAATAATTTGCCTATCATTTTGGCATCCAAATGACAGGCTCCTCCGGTTGAGATCTGCCAAGCCTGGATTCCTTTGTTTCTGATCCTTTCCGCGTCCCTTTCTGTTTCAATGTCTCCTTCGATCACAGCCATTTGATACTTGGGGGCCAGCACTTCTGAAAGCTGTTCCAGTAAAGATGTCTTTCCCGCACCAGGAGAACTGAGCAGGTTGATGGCAAGGATTCCTTTTTCTGATAGCTTTTTCCGAATATCACCGGCAATTTTTTTGTTAGAGCCAAGCAAATCTTCCAGGATCATGACTTCTTTTTTTTTCATTTTGGTATCTCTTTCAACTGTGATTTGAGTTTTTCGAGAATCACAGGTATTTTCTTTTTCATCTCTTCTGTCATGTTTTCTCCGAGTTTGTACATATTTTTCGCCTCAATAGCAATAACTTTGACAATGGTTGGGACTTTAAGCCCCAACTTTTTTCCGATTTCTATGGACTGGGGAATGGACACATAATGAGGGGAAGGACCCGGAATATAGCGGAGATCTTTTCCTTCCAATGTGTGTGTTTTCCCTGTACTGGGGTTTGATTTTTTTATGGTGTCAATGATGATCAATGAATCATATCCGGTTATGACATCCAGTAGAGACAGTCCGCTCTGGCAGCAGGGTTTGAATTCCACGGATTCACAAAGAGCCGACAGCTCATCTTTTAATTCTGGTTTTTCTTTGATGCATTGAATGATGTGAATTCCCACTCCATCGTCCCCATACAGGTCATTCCCTAAACCAAGGACCAGTGTTTTGTTCATGGTCGGTTCCACTCGCTTGCAATTTTTGGAATAAGCTCAATTCCTCATGTGTTTTTATGAGAATGATTTAGTTTTTTTCTCCTTGCTTTTGGGCAGAGAGACAGCAAATAAGGTCCCTTCCCCTGGAACACTGGAGACATCGATTGCCCCTGAATGGGCCTCGATAATTTTTTTACATATTGAAAGACCCAATCCAGAGCCTTTTCCCTTTTTGTCTTGGTTCCGATTGACGCGATAAAATTGATTGAAAAGGTGGGGGATGTGTTTTTTTTTGATCCCGATTCCCGTATCCTTGATGTCGGTGATGATGTTATCATTGTTTTCGCGAAAGGACACTTTAACAGATCCGTTTGGTTTGTTGTACTTGATGGCATTGTTGAGCAGATTGGAAAAAGCCTGTTCCAGAGTTTCCTTGTCTCCCATGATCGTGCTTTCTATGTCCGGAGTTTCGATTTCAAGCTGGATATCGTCTTTTTCCGCAAGAGGTTTGAGAAACTCAATTTGATTTTTCAGCAGGTTTTCAAGAGATACCGGTTTGAACTTCTCGACCAACTGTCCTTTGTCAATACGAGCTGCATCCAGCCAGTCATTGATCAGATCGAGAAGCGAATTGACTCGATTCCTGGCTTTGGACAGCATGTCTTTGTGCTGTTTGGACATCTCACCCACTGAACCGGAGAGCATGACCTCAAAGTATTGTGCGATGGCAACCAGCGGACTTCTGAGCTGGTGAGATACCATGGTGATGAAATTTTCTTCGATGAGTTTTTTTTCATTCCTTAAGGCTTCCGCTTCCCTTGAGAGTCTGATTTTCTCCAAGCCTCTCTTGATGATGACTCTCAGCTGCTCTGGAGTGAAGGGTTTGGGAAGGAAATCATAAGCTCCTTTTTTCATGGCTTCCACAGCAGATTCCACAGTGGCATATCCTGTGATGACAATTGGTATGGTATCAGGCGAGATGTCATTGACTTTTTCCAGCACATCCAAGCCCCCGATTCCGGGCATTTTTAAATCGATCAGCACAATATCAGGTTTCATCTCTTTGATTTTAGACAGGCCTTTTTCTCCGTCCTCTGCTGTTTCAGTCAAGAAGCCGTCTTTGTCCAGAATCATGCGGCAGGAATCGCGCATGGATTCCTCATCGTCTATAATGACTATAGAATGTTTGTTTTCCTCCATTTTATTTCCTTTGAGAGATTATCATTAGTGTACCCGAGTTTGAGTCCTGTTGTCCAGAGTCAAGTCTTTGCGAGGCTTATCTGCGAAACATCCCTTCGATTTCTGCAATGATTTGACCGTCAGAAAAATGCTTGGCTCTAGAAGCAGAGGAAGGACAGGCAGCCACACATGTACCGCATCCTTTGCACAGAGCCTCGTTGACTTTGGAAACGTTTTCCTGGTCATCAAAACTGATGGCTCCGTAAGGACACAAATGATTGCACAGTCTGCAGCCGGCACAGAGTTCTGCATCAATGACAGCTTGGATGGGTTCCAGTTCGATTTCGCCTTTTGAGATATTGGAAAGAATCCTTGCGGCTGCAGAGCTTGCCTGAGCTACTGTATCTGGGATGTCTTTTGGCCCCTGGCAGCATCCTGCAATATAAACTCCATCCGTTGATGTGCTGGTGGGATCTAATTTGGGATGTTTTTCCAAAAAGAAACCGTCCGGGCTTTGACTTATGGAAAAGAGTCTTCCCATATCTTCGGCATCAGACTGGGGCTGGATGGCATTGCACAAAACAACCATGTCGACCGGGATCTCTCTGTATTTTTTGATCAAAGTGTCTTCACATTTGACAATCAAAGGGGCATCACCATTCTGACTATGACTGGATTTGATGACTTCTGAGACTTTCCCCCGAATCACATTGACATCCTCCTCCAGTATTCTGGAATAAAACTCTTCATAGCCCTTCCCAAAAGAACGCATGTCAATATAGAACTGGTAGACTTCCGCGTTGGTTCGGTCTTTGATCAGATGAGCGAATTTCAGGGCATACATGCAGCACACTCTGGAGCAGTAGGTGTGAAAATTGATATCTCTGGAGCCCACGCAATGGATGATCCCAATAGATTTGGGTTCTTTCCCGTTTTTCATCACAATGTTGCCTTTTGTCGGTCCAGTTGAACTCACGATCCGTTCAAATTCGAGACTGGTATAGACATTATCAAACTCTCCGTATCCATAAGGAGTGAGAGCATTGGAATCAATGGTGGAATACCCTGTGGTCACCAGGATCTGACCCACATTGATTTCCTTGACTTCATCTTTCATCTCATGATCAATGGCCTGGGCTTCACAAACAGCCTCACAGGCATGGCACTCCACGCACAATCCACAGTTGAGGCATCTGGAGGCTTCTTTTATTGCTTCTTCTTCAGAATATCCGAGTTCGACTTCATCGAATGTCTTTTTCCTCTGTTCCGGATCCAATTCTTTCATAGGAATGTGTTCTTGTTCCGGCAAGTCTTTAAAGGGAGGGGAATAACGGTGGGGCCGGTCATTTTCATCCCTATCTGGGATGGAAGGGCATCTTCGTGTTTTGAAGTCCTCAAGGGGTTCTTCATTGAGATACTTGTCAATCGCTTCAGCAGCCCGTTTGCCATCTCCCATAGCTGTGATGACCGCATCCGGACCGTGGACCACATCTCCTCCTGCAAAAACTCCATCCATTTTGGTTTTCATGGTCTCTGAGTCTGCCACAATAGTGTTCCATTTGCTGAGTTTGAGCTGGTTTTCTTTTTCGGCATATTCGATTTCAGGAGACTGGCTGACAGCAATGATAATGGTGTCAATGCCGAGCTTATATTCACTGTTATCAATGGGAATGGGACGACGGCGGCCGCTGGAATCCGGTTCTCCCAGCTCCATTTTGATGCATTTCATGCCTGTCACTTTTTCGGAATCTCCCAGAACTTCCACAGGCGCTGTCAGATAATTGATTTGGATTCCTTCGGCTTCTGCAGCTGTAATTTCAACTTCTTCAGCAGGCATCTCTTTTCTTGTTCTTCTGTAGAGGATGGTCACTTCATCTGCACCCTCTCGAAGCGCAGTTCGAGCTGCATCTATGGCTGTGTTTCCTCCTCCGATTACGGCTACGTTTTTTCCCACGGGCTGAGGTTTGTCAAGGCTGATATTGCGGAGAAAGTCCACACCGTGATAAACTCCCTCGTATTTGTCTTCGCCGGGGATGTCCATTTTTCGGCTGCTGTGAGCACCGGTTGCCACATAGATGGCCTCAAATCCATCTTTCTTGAGGCTGTTGATATCAAAGTCTTTTCCTAGGGTTTGGTTTGTCTTAATCTCCACTCCAAGATTTTTGATGGTGTCGATATCTCTCTTGAGGATATCTTTAGGAAGTCGGTATTCGGGAATACCCACGGTGAGCATCCCTCCTTCAACAGGAAGCTTTTCAAATACAGTAACCTGGTATCCTTTCTGTGCTAGATCATGTCCGCACACCAGTCCAGATGGTCCAGAACCAATAATAGCGATTTTCTGGTCTTTTTTTTCTTTGATTTCTGGTATTTCAGGAGCCCCTTTATTTTCGAATTCCCAATCAATGGCGAATCGTTTGAGATTTTTAATGGAAACAGCTTTGTCTACAAACTTTCGGTTGCACTCTGTCTCGCATGGGTGATAGCACACGCGGCCGCACACGCTGGGAAGAGCATTTTGCTGCCGGATAAGATTTGCAGCTTCTTCCATGCGCCCTTTTGAAATAAGGGTCACATAACCGGCAGCTTCCTGGTCAATGGGGCAGGTCTCTCGGCAGGGAGGTCTGTTGTCTTTATCAATCACATAGGTGTTGGGGATCGCCTGCGGGAATGTTTTATAGATAGCAGAACGGGGAGACTGATTTTCTTCAAAGGGATTAGGGATGCTGATAGGGCAGACCTCGGAACATTCATTGCAAGAGGTGCAGTCATCTTTGACGAACCGGGCTTTGTTTCTGACTTTAACTGTGAAATTTCCAATAGCTCCTTCCACTGCTTCCACTTCACTGAAACTGAGAAGTTCGATGTTCTTATTTTGTGCAATAGAGACCATTTTTGGTGTGAGGATGCAAGCGGAGCAGTCAAGGGTGGGGAATGTTTTATCGAATTTAGCCATCTTCCCGCCAATAGTGGATTCCTTTTCCACCAGATAGACCTTATTTCCTGATTCCGCGATCTCCAAAGCAGCTTGGATTCCGGCGATCCCGGCACCCACAATCAGACTGTCTGGATTGACATCCACTCTAACCGGCTTGAGAGGCTCCTGGAGTGCCACTCTGTCTATGGCTGCTCTGATAAGAGAAGAGGCCTTTTCCGTCGCGCTCTCAATATCTTTGTGAACCCAGGAACACTGCTCTCTGATATTGACCATCTGAAACAGATAGCGGTTCACACCAGCCTTTTCACAGGCCATTCGAAAGGTGGGTTCGTGCATCAAAGGGGAGCAGGAAGCCACCACGATTCGGTTCAGACCTTTTTCTTTGATATCTTTGATGATCAGTTCTTGTCCGGGTTCCGAACACATGAATTTATAATCCCGGGCCACCTCAACATAAGGTAAATTTTTGAGATTGTCACGAGATTTTTCCACATCCACGGTTCCTGCGATGTTGGAACCGCAGTGACAGAGATAAACACCGATTTTTATATTATTATCAGTCATCTTAATTCCTCTCTTGTTGTTTTTTCAAGGTCAACTGGGATGAGTGAACGGTGAAGGCCCAGCTCACGGGAGGTCCCGCCCAGGGAATGTCCTATGATTTGAGTGAAAAACAGTATGGGGATATCAAAGTCTGTTTCATATTTCTTGTTAATTTTGTTTTGGTAGGCCTCTAAGTTGATTTGACACAATGGGCAGGTCGTGACAATGATATCTGCCTCGTTTTCATGGGCACATTCCAATATTTTTTTGTTAAGGCCCAGGCCGACATCAGGATAGGTGGTCATGAGCATTCCCCCGCAGCACTCTGTCTTCATAGGGAAATACACATTCTCAGCTCCAAGGGCACTGCAAAGAGAATCCATCATCTTCGGATCGTCTTTGTCATCCAATCCTCTTTCGGGCCTGACAATCTGGCAACCGTAGTATTGGGCGATTTTCAATCCTTCCAGAGTTCTTTTTGCTTTGGAAGCAATGGTATCGATTCCTATATCGTTGATCAGAACTTCAAGAGGATGCCTCACTTTCACATTCAAATGATATTCCAATCCCACTTTCCTCAATGCTTGATTGACTTTTTCCCTGAGGATGCGGTTGTTTTTCAAGATCGTGTTTGTTTTGTAAAGAATGGTATAGCATGAACTGCAAGGGGCTATGATATCCAAACCTTGTTTTTCAGCAATTGCCAGGTTTCTGCTAGATATAACAAGAGATATGGTCTCCTTTGTAGCCATATAATAAGTGGCGCCGCAGCAGTTCCAGTCATCGATTTCCTTTAGCTCCTGTCCCAGTTTATTGAAAACATAGTGAACAGATTCATCATATCCTTTTGCAGAAGCTTCAAGACTGCATCCAGGGTAATAAGAGTATTTCATTTTTGCCTCCGGAACTCATAAAGGAAGGAAGAGAGTGAGAATAAAATTTATTAATTATTGCTGCATAGGAATGATGTTTTCCAGTATCTCTGCTTCCTTCAACATTTTTGATAAATTTTTTGTCTTTTTTATTTTTTTGGGGAAGAATCCTATTCGGCCCTTGAGGGCTAGTTTGATAAACATGGGAAACATCCCTAAAAGTTTAAAAGGATTTGTTTTTAAATAATAAGAAACGATGAGACCCGGTTCATAACTAAGCCCTAATCGGTTCACCAACCAGACAAAAGAGTTGGACAGTGCGTACACAGGAAACTTTTGGGGAAAGATTTCATTTTCTAGGGCGAGCCGTTTGAGCGTATAGATGATATCAGTGACTTTGACGCCTTGAGGGCATCGCACAGTGCACGAATAGCAAGAGGCACAGATCCAGATGGTCCTGCTGGCGAGGATGGTATCAATCTCTTTGGCTCTAAAAAGAGCGATGATTTCTCTGGGAGTGATGTCCATGGTGTAACTGACAGGACAGGTGGCTGTGCAGGTGCCGCACTGAATGCATTTTTTAATGCTCTCTCCGCCCGGAATATTTTGGACCTGCAGCAGGAAAGAATTCCTCAGTTCTTTCTCTTTTTCATCCAGAAGTCCAGGTATGGGAGAGTGGTCATTTCCTTTGGTCATTTTTTAAGAAGCCTTTCAATCCGCTGGAGCAAATCATCTGCTTTCACAGGTTTATCGATATAATCATCGGGGCCTTCCATTCCTTCTTTGTCTCCTTTGAACTGGAATCTGGAGCCGGTCACTTCTTTGACAGCTGAGATGAAAATCACAGGGGTATCTTGGACTGATTTGAATTCTTTGGAGGTCTTGATATCATGACACAGGGAAAATCCATCAAACAGACTGTCCATCATGATGTCCAGAAGAATGAGGTCAGGTTTTTCGTCTAGAATTTTCTTCTTTCCTTCTTCAGGATTTGAAGCTGTGATGGCTTCATAGGATGCTGAATGAAGAATAGGGGTTATGGCATCTCTGAAATCAGGATCATCGTCGATGACCAAAATCTTTGCTTTTGCTTTTTCCATTATTTTTTCTCCTTTATTTGTTGAATGCATTATTTATTGCTAGCTTTAATTCTTCTTTTCCAAAAGATTTTATGAAATAAAAGAATATATCCTGCTCTCTGACCTTTGCTTCTAATTGTTTGGTGTTTTTTCTTGTGGTCATGATTACTTTTATCTCTGAGTCAATTTTTTTTATTATAGAAACAGCTTCATATCCTTTCATTTCAGGAAGTTCGACTGCCATTATGACACAGTGATAATGCTTGGCTGTAATATTTTTAATGGCATCTGCGAGTCCATAGCCTGTATCAACATGATATTCATTGTCTTGAAGAAAAGTCAGCAGTGAGTCTCTGTCATTGTTATCAGGATCAATGATGAGTATTTTCTTCTTTAAATTTGTCATTTCTCATATCCTTTTTATTTTGAGCTGGAAGGGCTTGCTTTCACACAAGCCCTTCCGATAAAAATATTTATAGAAAAGAAAACCGTCCAGAGGTGTTAAAATTGATGCAGGAAGAAATGGGTGGGAAGTGATGGGTTGAAAAATCACTGTTTTATGATTGCCACCGTTCCGGACGATTTTTCTCATCATTTTAGTTATTCAAATGGTTGATGATGTCATTGACCGCTTTCTGAACAGAGGAACTCAATCCTGTTCCCTCTTGAACCGATTCCGGTTGGATCCCCACGACATAAGCGTTGTTGAGCATATTTGGATTTTTAATATTTGATACAAACGGTATGAACTTATGACTCAATTGAGAGTGATTCAGAACAGATTCCATAGAAAGCACTGTGATTTTCCCTGCTTTTTCATTAAAGTCCACTGCATCAAAGAAAATCAAGGTGTGCTGTTTGTTGTACCTTTCGAGCTGGTGGTCCCTGATGATCTCAGACTCCAGCCAAACGTCATGGAGCTTGAGGTCGCGGAGCTTTTCAGCGATTTTGATCCCGCTGGCATCATCACGGAAGTCAGGCTTTCCGACACCGATAAACACAGGAGATCTTTGTTCGGTGATCTGCTTCAGCTTTGTTTTCCAGTTTCCTTTGGGAACATGTTTGACTTCTGCCATATGAGCTGAACAGCTGATGCAGGGATCAAAGGCGCGGACCACCAGCTCCATCCTCGGTTTGATTTGGTCTTCTTGCCGTGAATCCAGAAGCTTTTGGGCTGCTGTGTGGCAGTACTTTTCGATGTCTTCTGCGTTTTGTGCAGTGGGAGTCACAATATCCACATTGGAGACACGACCGTCCTTGACTTCGTGGTGATGGATCAGCAGTCCTCTTGGGGCTTCCACAAGTCCGGTTCCTTTCCCGTTTTTCACTGTATAGGCCACTGGTTCAGGATCTTCTTTGAATTCGAGGATTTCATTGACCAGTTCAACAATTCTTTCAAAGCAATAACTGATCTCCAAGGCTTGTGCTGCATTATGGAACAGGGGATTGACTGTCCAGCGTTTATTGAAATACTTTTCATACATTTTACTTGTTTCTCCGCTGAGTCTGTCTCCTAAGTTGTTGACTCTTGCTAAAGCTCCCACTGAGTAGGGTTCGCCTTGGTACCGGCTGCGTTTGCAGTAGGAGTGAGACACCACATATTCATTGGTCAGGTTTTTGTAGTCATCCCGAAAGAATTTCTCACCTGTGGAAAGCACGATCTCATCTCCCCAAAATCCATACTTGTTGTTTCCGGGTTCACAGCAGGCATAAACTGTTTCCTGTTCCGGGACATCCGGATAATCCAGTTCACAGAACAATTCCACTGTTTTTTTTACAAAAGGCATGAACTGGATGGCTCTATTTTTTATGAATAAAAGCTCTTCTCTGGATGGGAATTTTCCAAATCCGCCTATGATCGGATTTTCTCCGTGGATGTAGCGTCCGCTCAGGACCTTCATGATGTGGTTGGCAAAGTGTTTCATCTCCAGAGCGATTTTGACTTCGAATTCAAAATCTGAAGCCATGGCAATGGCATTGGGGAAACCCAAATAATCGGGAAGGGCAAGATAATACACATGAAGGGAATGGCTTTCGATCATTTCTCCCATATGCATCAATTCTCGGCACAAATAGGATTTGGGATGGATCTCGACTTGGAGAGCGTTTTCCATGGCCCGAAGAACGGCATTTTTGTGAGAAAGTGTGCAGATGGCACATATTCTGGGCGACATGCTCACATCTTCTTCCGGAGTGAGTCCTAAAGTCAGCTTTTCAATAAGACGAGGTCCTTCGTAGATGCTGAATTTGACATCTGATACGACTTTTCCGTCAATGGTGGCAGATATACCTCCGTTTCCCTCAACTCTAGCTAAGTGGTCGACGCTTATCTTTTTCATTTTGACTCCTTTTTAAGTTGTTTAAAAAATTCGACCAGTTTTGTGCCTGAGTAATTGGCCATCTGTTTTTTGATGGCCTCGATATCAAATCCCTTTTCCTGTAAAAGGTGATACTCAGAAGTGAGATTTGCTCCTTCCACAGGTCCCCAACATCCAAAACAAGGGACATTGTGGTTGGGGCAGATGGAACCACATCCGTCTTCTGTCAAAGGTCCCAAACAGGCGATCCCTTTATTTAAAAGGCAGTCGTTTTCATTGTATTTACAGGTCACACACACAGGCCGGGGATATCTCTCGGGGAGATTTCCTTTGACCACTCGTGTAAACAGATTTAAAAACTGATCTTTTCCTATAGGACATCCGGGAAGATAAGTGTCCACTGTGATATAGGCGTCAATGGGCTTGGAAGGAACTGCTTTGGTATGGGTCATCTCTATATCGCCGTAGACCTCCTTGTATTTGTTTTCCCATTCTTTGGGATCTGTGAATCTTGCCTGTATTCCGCCGACAGTGGCACAGATCCCGATGGCAACCACCACCTCGGCTCGTTCTCTGATATCTTTGAGTTCTTCGATTTCTTTTTCTGTGGATACAGACCCTTCAACAAGAGCTATATCCAGCTTTTCGTCTGTGACTTCACTGCTGGCCATAAGAAAAACCTGAATATCCACGGCTTTGAAAATATCGAGCAGCTCTTTTTCACAGTCCAGGATCAACAGGGCATCGCCGGCACATCCTGTTAACTCAAAAATTCCGATTTTTAATTTTCCGTTATTCATGATTTCTCCCTTATATGAGCTCTCTCATATGGATGACATCCCAATAAGTGAACACAGGTCCGTCCAGACAAGTGTAGATGTAGTCAATAGCGCAGTGCCCGCACTTTCCCACTCCGCATTTCATGCGCCGTTCCAGTGTCATGAGGATCTGATCTTTGGGAATATTGAGCTTTAAGAGTTCCTTGAGGACAAATTTGTACATAACCGGGGGTCCGCAGACAAGAGCATATGTTGAAGAGGGAACCAGGTTTTCAATTTTCGGAAAGAGAGTGGTCACGACTCCGGTGTTTTCTGTCCAATTTCCGGTGTCGTCTTTGTCCACAGAAAGATGACATTCCAGGTCTTGTCTTTGCTTTAAAGAAAGAAATTCTTCCCTTAAAAGCATCTCTGAAGGTTTTTTGGCCCCATGGAGAAGGATGACCCTTCCGAACTGATCCCGGTTATCCAGGCAGTAAAGCAGGACTGAACGGAGAGGGGCCGCGCCCAGCCCTCCCATAGTGATCAGGATGTCATTTCCTCTCATCTGTTCGACAGGAAAGCCGTTTCCGTAGGGGCCTCGGATCCCGATCATATCGTTTTCTTTTAGCCTGAAGATGGCTTCAGTGACAATCCCGGTTTTTCGGATGCAGAATTCAAGGAGTCCGGGCCGTGAGGGAGTGGAAGAGATGGAGAAAGGAGCTTCGCCGGCTCCCAGCACTGAAATCATAGCGAACTGACCGATTTTGTATTTGAAAGAAAGGGCTTTTTCCATGTCAGCGATTCGGACTTGAAAAAATTTGACGTCCTCTGTTAGGTGATATGTGCGAACAATTCTGGCTGGTTCAGGAAGAAAGGGATTTTCGTATGTCGAGACTTTGTTTTCATTCTTCATTTTGTCACCTCTTTATCTAATCGATTCCAGAAAGAATCCACTTTTTCTCCGTCCAGAGATTTGCCTACTGTTTTGACATTGATGTCAACCGGACAGGTTGAAATGCACCGGCCGCAGCCCACACATCCTGGTTTGCCGTATTCGGTGATGTAGACCTGGAATTTGTGGGTGTACCATAATTTGAGCCGATCGGATCTTTTTTCTCTGAAGTTTTCACCACCAGCCACTTCGGAATAATTTTCCAGTGTACAGGCATCCCAGCATCTTTTGATTTCAGAGTAATTTTCTCCTAGAACAGGCCGGTCTTGGATATTGTAGCAGTTGCAGGTGGGACACACATTGGTGCACGATCCACAAGCCAAGCAGGCGTTACCGACTTTTTTCCATAAAGGATCATCATATTTGAGTTCCATCAAATCTCTGAGCGAATCAAAATTGATTTCAGTTTGAAAAGCTTTATCCCGTTCATCTCCCCATTCGGTATATTTTTTGATGTCTTTGTCAGAGATGTCTTCTTCAAATAGATCTTCCTTGGCTCTGATCAGGTCATCTCCTTTGCTGGATCCGATCCAGACGATGTAGGTATCATCGATTTTGGAGAAGAACAGGTCATATCCTTCTTTGATGATGTGAGTTCGAGTTGATTTGCACAGACAGTTTTCATCGGGCCAGCAGGAGTGTCCGAGTAATAAGGTGTTTTTTCTGGACTCCATATAATAGGGATCATAAAATTCATGAGTGAAGAAATTATCCATGATCAGAAGTCCGTGGAGATCACAAGGATGGATCCCAAAGATGATCTTTTTTGACACATGGGAAAAATCTTCTTTGTACTCTTTGTCTGAAGCTTGAAACATATTAATAGTCGGAGGAAGAATGATTTTTCGAGGGGGCAGAATGGTTCGGGTGTATTCGATGTCAATCTGGTCAAGGTCATCAATGGCTTGAAATTTATGTCGATCTGATTCGACTTTAGTTGGGGCCCAAAGGTCTGCTTCCTTAGAAATCTCTTCTAAGAAAGGAAATAAATTTTCTTTCTTCAATTTTACGATTTTCATTTAAGATGTCCTTTGATTTTCATAGGATTTCTTCTTTTTTAACTAAATGCATCATGACCAATGGTATATATGCAAGTTCTATGCCTTTTGAATGAAATAAAAAAAGAATTTTTTATGCAGCTCTTAACTTATTGAAAACAAGAGATCTAAATGAAGACATCCGGACAGAAAAAATGAACTGATCATTTGAGAAATAATATTGTGTGGAGATATTCTACAGCAGGTGTTGTGATTTGACATAGGGTTTGGCAGGAAAATACAGAAGGATCAGCTGATTTTATACTTCTTTATTTTGGAATAAAGGGTCTTTCTGTCTATACCGAGGATCCTGGCGGTTTTGCTTTTGTTCCCATGTTGGGACTTGAGTACAGATTCAATGTATTCTTTTTCCATTTTTTCCAGACTCTTGAATCTTCCTCCCACTGGATGGGCCATTGAACGGGAGGCGCCTATTCCATGATAGATCAAGCCCTGTAATCCTATTTTTTGGCTCCTGGTGAGAACCACGGCTCTTTCAATAGTGTTTTCCAATTCCCTGATATTCCCAGGCCAATCATGGTTCATAATGGCTTTCTCAGCATCTCTGGTAAAACCTTGAATGTCTTTGGATAGTTTTTGATTGTATTTATTAAGAAAATGGTTCAAAAGAGGTGGAATATCCTCTTTTCTTTCTCTTAAAGGGGGGATGTTGATGGGAACCACACTGAGACGGTAAAACAGATCTTCCCGAAACTGATTTTGTTTCACCCGTTTTGCGAGACTCACATTGGTGGCAGCCAGTATCCGGACATCCACTTTAATAGGCTTTGTGCTGCCGATTCGCGTGACTTCGCGTTCCTGGATGACTCTCAGGAGCTTAGCCTGAATGTTCATGCTGATATTGCTGATCTCATCCAGGAATATGGTTCCTCCATCAGCGACTTCAAATCGGCCGTGTTTGGTCTCATGCGCTCCGGTGAACGAGCCTTTGACATGTCCGAAGAGTTCACTTTCAAATAAGGTTTCTACCAGGGTTCCACAGTCCACCACTACAAACGGAGCCTCTTTTCTGAGACTGTGTTTGTGCATTTCTGTAGCCAGAAGTTCTTTTCCGGTTCCGCTCTCTCCGGTGATCAGCACAGTACTTTCGGTAGGACTGACTCTTTTCATGATATCTATCACTTTTGACATGGCTTTGCTTTGGCCCACCACCATAGATAATTCGTCATGGGTGTTGATGGCGCTTTCTTTCTGAGCATCTTTGGCTTTTCTGTTGTCCAACGCTTTTTTTACAACTGTGCGTAGCTCTTCTGGACTGAAAGGTTTAGCCAGATAGTCAAAGGCGCCCTGTTTGATGGTTTTGACAGCGGATTCAATGGAAGCGAATCCAGTGATGATGATCACCGGGACTTCAGGAAAGGATTTTTTGATCTCTTTGAGGATTTTGATCCCAGGAACTCCCGGCAGTTTTAAATCAAGCAAGACAACGTCAAAATGGGATTTGTTTAACACTTTGAGAGCTTTTCTTCCGTCTGAAGAAGTGTCAACAGAATATCCTTCCTTGGCAAGGACTTGGGTGCAGGAATCCCTTATAGATTCCTCATCATCAATAATCAAAATAATTGGCTTTTTATTCTTTTTTGTGTTCATTCTTAATAGGCAGTTTGACAATAAATGTGGAGCCTTCACCTTCATGACTCTTGACTTCTATGGTTCCGTTGTGTTTTCTTATGATACTATAGCTGATTGCCAGTCCCAAGCCTGTTCCTTTTCCCACTTCTTTGGTGGTGAAAAAAGGTTCAAAGAGCCGATTTTTAACTTCCTCAGGTATCCCGGGGCCTGTATCCTGAAAGAGAATATGGATTTGATTGTTGTCTCTGCTGACGCTTGTTTCTATGGTCAATGATCCGTTTCCATCCATGGCTTCAGCAGCATTCAGTATGATATTGATGAAAACCTGTTGGAGTTGAGCACTGTCAGCTGTGATTTTTGGCAGAGAAGATGAATATTTCTTTTTGATTTTGATGTTTTGAAACAGAGTCTTGGTTTCTATGATGGACAGTGATTTTTCAACCACGTCATTGATGCTGACAATGCTTGCTTCCGGTTCTTTGGGTCTGGCAAACTCCAGCAGTCCTTTCACGATTTCTTTGCATCGGGATGTCTCTTTGACAATTTTCCTTAGGTTGTCGTAATAAGGGTTTTCTTTTTGTAAGTCCTCCAGGATCAGATGGCTGTATATAAGGATCCCTCCCAGAGGATTGTTGATCTCGTGGGCC